>CAJANN010000001.1 GCA_903941095.1 uncultured Rhodospirillaceae bacterium
AGGGACTTGAACCCCCGACCCCAGGATTATGATTCCCGTGCTCTAACCAGCTGAGCTACCCCGCCATAGGTCTCTTGCGAGAGGCGCCGATATAAAGGCTTCAGAGGTGGCTGTCAAGCCATTGTGTCGTCGTGGGCTGGAGTTTCCTGCGTGGCGCCCCTATCTTGTCTGAAACGATGGCAGAGGAGGCGGGTGATGTCGCTGTTCGGTCCCAGCAAGATGGAAATGCCGGATCCGGCCGAGGCCCTGCCGGGCCGGACCGAGGCGATGGAGGTTCCCGCCCGGCACTTCGTGCTGGATGTTCCGCTGTTGCCCCCGTTTCCCCCCGGCTGCGGCATCGTCCTGTTCGGCATGGGATGCTTCTGGGGGGCGGAAAAGTGCTTCTGGCCGTTGGACGGGGTGATCAGCACCGCAGTCGGCTATGGCGCCGGCTATACCCCTAATCCGACCTATCGCGAGGTCTGCACTGGCCGCACCGGCCACAACGAGTTGGTTCAGGTGGTGTTCGATCCCGACCGGCTGCCCTTTGTCGAGCTGTTGCGGGTGTTCTGGGAAAGCCACGACCCGACTCAGGGGATGCGTCAGGGCAACGACGTCGGCACCCAGTACCGTTCTGGCATCTATGTCTCCTCGTCCGGGCAGTACGAGGCCGCAATGTCCTCGCGACGGGCCTATGGGGCGCGGCTGGCCGCCGCCGGCTACGGGGATATCACCACCGAAATCCGCGACGCCCCGGCATTCTATTATGCCGAGGCCGACCACCAGCAATATCTGGCGAAAAACCCGGGTGGCTATTGCGGTCTGGGCGGCACCGGAATCGCCTGCGGTTGAGGCGGGAACAGCGCGGCCAGGGCGGCCAGGGCGGCCTCGAACTCGTTGCTCAGGCGGTTCCCCAGGTCAGGGTCCGCCGCGGCCTCCTGCGGGGCATGCTGGATGAACTGCCCAAGGCTGGCCAGCCGGCGGCAGGCCAGGCTGGACGCCACTCCCTTCAGCCGGTGTCCGGCTTCCCGCAAAGCGTCGACGTCGCCCTGCTGCCAGGCTTGGCGCACGGCCCCGGCTTCGGCACCGAACATCTCGGGCGCGATTTCCGCCAGTTCGACCAGAGTGGCCTGGCCGACCCAGTGGCGCAGTTCGTCGAGGTACTCATGGTCGATGACCGGATGGCATTCTTCGCTCATGATCCCAGTCTACGATAAAATCATCGGTAATGCTGCGTATATCAGTCGATCCTGATGGGCTTGACCGGCGTCAATGGGGGATCGGGGCGCTGCTTCTAGGCTCGGCCCATGAGCGACCATCCCACCGACGCAACGTCCGACTCCCGGGAATGGGGGGCGTTGTCCGATTTGCCCGGCAATCCGATCATGTGGGTGCTGATCGTCAGCGAACTGCTGGTGTTCGGCGCCTTCTTCCTGGGGTTCGGCACGGCCCGGATCTTCAATGTTGAGATGTTCCGCGCCGGCCAGGGCATGCTGGACATCCGTCTGGGCGGGCTGAACACCCTGATCCTGGTCAGCAGCGGCTGGCTGGCGGCCAAGGCGGTGCAGGCCTGCGCCGAAGGGAACGGCAAGGGAGCCCGGTTGTGGCTGTCCGGTGCCGGAGCCCTTGGGGTGGCTTTCCTGGTGGTCAAGAGCATCGAGTATGCCGACAAGGCCGCGCACGGCATCGACATCGAAACCAACACCTTCTTCACCCTGTTCTATCTGATGACCGGCTTCCATGCCCTGCATGTGGTCATGGGGCTGGTGCTTCTGGTCATCGTCGGCTGGCGCAATTCCCTGGAAAATCTCGAAACCGGGGCGGCCTTCTGGCATATGGTCGATCTGATCTGGCTGATCTTGTTTCCCATCGTCTATCTGGTGCGCTGACCGATGCAACCCACCGAAAGCCACTCCGACTGGAGCCGCCGGCTGGCCCGCGCATGGATGCTGCTGGTTGGGCTGACGCTGGTTTCGCTGACCGCCGTCCTGGGGTTCGGCCATGCCGAGGCCGGGCTGCCGGCGGCGGCCGTCGCCCTGGTGGCGTCGTACTTCAAGGCCCGTGCCGTCCTCGATCATTTCCTGGATTTGCGCCGGGCCGACAAGGGCTGGCGCGGTTTCTTCTCGGGCATGCTGGTCGCCATCCTGGGCGGACTGATGGCGACCTATCTTATCGCCGCCTGACATCTCCTTGCCCAAACGGACAATCGACCCTGGCCCTGGTTTTCTTCCGGGGCGTTTATGCTTTGGTAATGATTGTCGCCGTATGGGTGGAAGCGTGGAAATAGGCTTTGCGGTACAGAACTGGTCTCCGCATCCGGGCTGGACTGGAAAACGCCTGTATCGGCTCCGAGTTGGTTGCGTTGAATTCCAGTGTATGTTTAAGCTGTTCCGGCGATGTGGTGTCCTGCATTTTGCGCACTGCGGTTGGCAATAGCTGATATCGCCGCATATTCCGCCTGTTCCGGCGGGGCGGTGGTGGTTGGCGATCAGGGGTGGTGTCGGACGGCATGAAACCGTACATCGTAGCCATATTCAACCAAAAGGGTGGAATCTCCAAGACCACCACCAGCACGAACCTTGCGGTTTGTCTGGCGGCGCACGGGAAAAGCGTTGTCGTCATCGACCTGGATTCCCAGGGTGACTCGACCAAAAGCCTGGGGGTCGACCCCAACATCAAGCGCGGCATCTTCGATCTGTTCATCGGTGGGGCCGAAATCGACGATGTCTTGATTCCCACCATGTTCGACGGCGTGCGCATCATCCCGTCGACCTATTCCCTAGCCGGAATCGAGATCAAGCTGTCCGAGTTGAAGGATTCCCAGCGGACTTTGACCAACATCGTCGGTCACTCGTCGCTGGATTGCGACTATGTGGTCATCGATTGTCCGCCGGCCTTGGGGATCTTGCCGATCAACGCCCTGGCCGCGGCCCACGCGGTGGTCATTCCCGTGACCGCGACCCCCTATGCCAACGACGGCCTGATGCGGACCCTGCCTTCGATCAAGTATGTGCAGGAAGGGCTGAACAAGTCGCTGTTGCTGCAGGGGGTGCTGTTCACCATCCATGATCGCCACAAATCGGCCCGCAAGATCAGCGATCTGATCCGGTCACGGCTGGGCGGCACCGTCTATACGGCCGAAATCCCGCGGGACACGATGGTGATCGAGGCGGCGGGAGCCCGTCTGCCGGTCTGCATATACGCCCCGAAATCAGGGGCGTCCCAGGCACATCTGGATTTCACCGTCGAATTCCTGGAGCGTCACCACAAGATCGCCGCCAAGGCCGGCTGTCAGCTTGCGCCGTTTCCGTCGCGTTCCCAGGCCCAGGAAACGCTGGTCCGGTGGCAGGAGATCCACGCCAGCAAAGCCGTCCCGCCCGAGCATGACCGCCTGAGGCAGCGGACATCACAGCTGGACCGCATGCTGTACGGTGACCGCACAAGGTCCGAGCGGCTTCACCTGTGGCTGATCCACTTCTTCATCGATCATCGGGCGGTGCTGGTGGCGTTCCTGCTGACGGTCGCCCTGGCCGCCCTGGTGGTGGTCGGCGTCGGCGTCGGCGGAATGCGGATGCTGGCCGACGCCCTGGGGGCGTCATAGGCGCGGCAGACGGGCGGGACCGGCCGGTCCCGCCAGGAGGTCGCCCCGGACAAGCTGGGCCTGCTCAGACAACGCGGAAATTCTTGAACTGCCAGGGGTCGCTGTGATCGACGTCCTCGGGGAACAGCCATTCGCGTCCGGCCAGGGGGGTCCAGTCGGAATAGACGCCGACCACCGGCCCCAGATACGGGCGGCAGATTTCCAGGCAACGCTGGAAGTCCATCTCATCGGGTTCGACGATTCCGCGCCGGGGATTCTCGATGGCCCAGACCATGCCGGCCAGCACCGCCACGGTGACCTGCAGGCTGGTGGCATTGTTGTGGGGGCACAGGCGCCGGGCCTCGTCGATGGATAATTGCGAGCCGAACCAATAGGCCCCCTTGGCGTGTCCCATCAGCAGGACGCCCAATTCATCGATGCCCGAGGTGATTTCCTCGACGATCAGCCGCTTGGTTGGCTGCATGGTCCACGACTTGCCTGCCAGTTCGTGTATCGACAGTACCGCGTCGTCGCACGGATGATAGGCGTAATGGGCGGTGGGGCGGAAGCGCACCGTGCCGTTTTCCATCACGGTATAGTAGTCGGCCAGCGAGATGGCTTCGCTGTGGGTGATCAGGAAGCCGTGGAAAGGCCCTTCGGTGGGGGTCCAGGTTCTGACGCGGGTGCTGGCCCCCGGGCGCACCAGATAGATGGCGGCCCCCGAGCCGAAATCGTGGCAGGCGCCATCGGCGGGGAAATGGCGTTCGTGGCTGCCCCAGCCCAGTTCGGCCGGCTGGCACCCTTCGCCGACGAAACCGTCGATGGACCAGGTGTTGATGAATTCGCCGACCAGTTTGGGACGGCCGGCGGCCACCTGGGTGTCGCGCTCGGCGATGTGGACCACCTTCATCGATACCGCCTGGGCCAGCGTCGCCCACTCGGCGCGGCAGGACGGAACCTGATGGGGATGGCCGGTATCGACGGCGACGTTGACCAGGGCCTGCTTGACGAAGTGGCTGACCAGGCCGGGATTGGCGCCGTGGGTGACCACCGCGGTGGGGGCTTGCCCGTCGCCTTTCCGTGCCAGGATGCTTTCCCGCAGGGCGTAGTTGGACCGCAGCGACGGCGACAGGGCGGTGTCGGTATAGCCGCCGGCCCACGGCTCGATGCAGGTATCGAGATACAGTGCCCCCCGGTCGCGGGCCAATTCGATGAGCGCCAGGGACGACACGTCGACCGCGACGTTCAGGAGAAAGTCTCCGCGGCCCAGCAAAGGGGTCAGGATATCGCGGTAATTGTCGGGGGTCAGGGCGTGGTTGACGAAGGTGACCCCATATTCGTCGGCTTCATCATGGCCGCGTTCTTCGGCGGTGATGATGGTGATGCGATCGGTGCTCATGTCGATATGGCGCAGGATCAGCGGCAGCACGCCCTGGCCGATGCTTCCGAAGCCGACGATGACCAGATTGCCGGCGAAGGAAACGTGTTTCTGCATTCCAGGAACTCCATACGACAAAAGACCGCCCGGGGGCGGTGCGGCGCCCGAGTATAGGGGTAGTCCGCCGAGGAGCAAGGATGCAGTGCTAAAATTAAGGGGGCAGACGCAAAGCCCAAGCGTCTGCCCCCACCGTGGACGGGCCATCGGCCCGTCGCCGGACGACGGGCGTCCGGCGGGGTCGGCGGATCGGATCAGTCGACGCGACGACGGAAAACCAGACGCTGGGCCGGAGTGAAGCCGCTGCGTTCCAGGAACTTCAGCAGCCCGAACCCGTTCCACGCCACTTCGGTCTGCACCCTTTCGACCCGCAACGAGCCAAGGTTGGCAAACAGCTGGCTGAGCAGGGCGCGGCCGACGGCCTGTCTGGCGAAGGCCGGTTCGACGCCGATGGTGTCGAGGATGGCCACCGGCTCGGCCCGGCCGAATTCGCCATAGCCGACCCGGGCCATGACGAAGCCGGCGAAGCAGCCGTCGATTTCGGCGACCAGGGATACCCGGACGCTGGATTCCCGCATCACTTCGGCGACCTTGCGGCGGTAATAGCCAGCCCTGTCGCGCCCGGTGATCTTGCGGTCCAGGGTGACGATGGCCGTCTGGTCGGCCTCGGTCAGCGACCGCACCGGCACGGTGTCGCGCGACAGGGCGGCATAATCGTCGCCGGACGGGTCGGACAGGTCGATTTCGGCGCCGTGGCTGGGCAGTTCCACCGGGGCATCGATCTCGACACCGCCGCTGGTGGACCGTTCCAGCATCAGTCGTGGGGCCAGGGCAAAGCCGTTGGCCGCGAAAAAGCGGATCAGGCTGTGTTCGTTCCAATCGGCCTGGGTCACCATTTCCTTGGCGCCACGGGCCTTCATGGTCTGGTCCAGCTGGGCCATCAGCTGGCGGCCGACGCCCTGGCCGCGCTGGTCGGGTTCGACCCCCAGCGCGTCGAGCACCACCACCGGGGCCTGTCCGCCGAACTCGCCGTCCAGCACATGGGCAAAGAAGAACCCGGCCAGACCGTTGCCGTCGGTGGCGACGAAACTGATGAAGGACGCCGGCTCGGCATCCTGGGCAGCCAGACGGCGACGGTAGAAATCGGCGCGGGGCTGGCCGGTCAGCCGGCGGTCAAGGTCGACTACGCGGTCGAGGTCGGCATGGGTAACGGCGCGCACACTGATGGTCATCGAAAACCCTCCCTAGACGCGTTCCCCTCTCTTGACGCGGTCATGGCGCGGGGGTACGCTTGCGAAACCGATAAATCGGTACGATAATACCGAAATCGCGCCGCGGGTCAAGAGAGGGCTCAGAACATGCAGTGGAATTTCTCGGGCAAGGTGGCGGTCATCACCGGCGGCATGCGGGGAATCGGCCGGACCATCGCCGATTCTCTGGCGGCCGGCGGCGCCGAGGTGCATATTTTCGACCGTGACGTGTCGCAAGCCGTGCCTGCCGGAATGACGGCGCACGCGGTGGACATCGCCGACGCCGACAGCGTGCGCGCCGCCTTCGCCGCCATCGGCAAGCCGGTGACCCTGGTGGTCAACAATGCCGGCATCACCCGCGACCGCACCATCATGCGCATGAGCGACGACGAATGGGGGGCGGTGATCGGGGTCAACCTGACCGGCGCCTTTCACATCATCCGTGCCGCGGCGCCGGGCATGGTCGAGGCCGGGGGCGGGCGCATCGTCAACGTGGTGTCCATCAACGGGCTGCGCGGCAAGATCGGCCAGGGCAATTATGCCGCCGCCAAGGGCGGTCTGGTGACGCTGACCAAGACGGTGGCCAAGGAACTGGGGCCCAAGGGGGTGACCTGCAACGCCGTGGCCCCGGGCATGGTGTTGACCGAGATGACCCTGGCCCTGGACCAGAAGTTCCGCGACAAGGCGTTGGACGAGGCGGCCCTGACCATCCTTCCCGATACCGGCGACATCGCCAATGCCGTCCTGTTCCTGCTGTCGGATCTGGCCCGCTGCATCACCGGAGAGGTCATCAAGGTGGATTCCGGTCAATATATCTGACCCCTGCCACCCGGATCGATCGCGGCATTTTCTTGCGTGCGGTCCAGGGGCCGCCTACGATGCCCGTCCGTGTAATTGTCTTACTTGTGTCGGGCAGATGGTATCGGCAGCAAAACTCCGGCGTTCGGTCGTCGTGTTGTCGCTTCTGGTTTCGGTCGCGGTCTGCGCCGGCTTTCTGGTCTGGGCGGGGCAGGAGCGGTCCAGGGCGATCGAGGGCGCGCGATCCCGTGCGTTGCACTCCAGTCAGCTGGCGGCCCAGCGGGTCGATGCCGGGCTGAGCGGCATCGCCAAGGTTCTGGCCGGTCTCGAATCGGCCTATCGTCTGTTGGGCGACGACAATCCCGAAATGTTGGCTGTCATGCGGCGTCAGATGCCCCTGATCGGCGAGGCCCGAGCCCTGCTGGTCATCGCGGCCGACGGGCAGACGCGCTATGTCAGCAACCAACCCGCTCCCCTGACGCGGCGCGATCTGTCGGACCGGGACTATTTCCGCGTCCATCTGGAATCCGCCGGGCGGACCTTCCTCAGTTCGCCGCTGAAAAGCCGCGGCGACGGGACGTGGATTCTGGTGGTCAGCCGCTCGATGACCGGGGCGCGAGGGGAATTCCTGGGAGTCGTCGCGGCCAGTGTTTCCATCGATGCCTTGTCGACCGACCTGAAATCGGCGCTTTCCGACGCCGAATCCTCGGCCATGATCATCGACAGCCAGGGCATCGTCATGGCCCGCTTTCCCGCTTCCACCGGAGAGATCGGGCAATCCCTGACCGAATTCCCGGTCTTCCACCGGATGCCGGACGAGTGGTCCGGCACCGGGGAGGCTTTGTCCCCGCTGGACGGGCGCGACCGGCTGTACGGCTTTACCCGCAGCCTCGACTTTCCGCACCTGACGGTGGTTTCCCTGGATAGCCGCCGGGTTCTGGGGCAGTGGCAGGAACGGATGATCCTGCCGGGGGTGCTGTTGCTGGGACTGCTGCTGCTGACCGGGGCTCTGGTGTCGCGCCTGCTTGGCCAGTTGCAGAAAATGGAACGGGCGCAGGCCCAGGTGCAGTCGGCGCAGCAGGCCGCCGCCGCCGCCGCCGAAGCCAAGGCCGCTTTCATCGGCTGCGCCAGCCACGAGCTGCGCACGCCGTTGACCACCATCGTCGGGTTCGCCGACACTCTGGTTCAAGGCATGCCCGGCCAGGAATGCCAGTCCCGCTGCCATGAATATCTGGGGCATGTCGCCTCGGCCGGCCGCCATCTTCAGGCGGTGGTCAACGATCTGCTGGACCTGGCCCGGATCGAGATCGGCGGTCTGGTGATCGAGCGGGTGCCGGTCGACCTGGCCACCGTGGTGCGCGAGACCCTGCGGTCGGCCCGCGATCTGGCCGCGCGCCGGGATGTCGAACTGATCGGTCTGGGCCTGGACGAGGTGGTTCGTGTCGAGGGCGATAATCTGAGATTGCGGCAAATGCTGCTGAATCTGGTCTCCGAAGCCTTGCGGGTTTCGCCCAAGGGCGAGCGGGTCGAAGTCCGGCTGTCGGTGGTCGGGGCCGACGAAGCCCGGATCACCGTCACCGACCAGGGGCCGGGCATGACCGGGTCGGAACTGCAATCGGCGATGGCTCCGCTGTCGCGGCCGCCGGCGCATCGGTCGCGTCCGGGCGAGGGAACCGGGCTGGGGCTGCCGCTGGCCGACCAGTTGGCCAAGCTGCATGGCGGCCGGGTCGAAATCGTCAGCCGCAAGGGCGAGGGGACCGTGGTTACCGTGGTCCTGCCGCGCAACCAGCTGGTCACCGGCTGAACGTCCGCTTCGGCCCGGGGGCCTTGCTGCGGCCAGGAATCAGCCGTTTCGCCGTCCGAAAGGGGGCCGCCCCGGTTGCCGGGCCTTGCCCAGCCAGCTTTCCAGCCGGCGCCGTGTCTGGGTGATGCGTCCGACGTCGCCCAGACGGCGACGCAGGAAGGCCAGGCTGTCGGCGGATCCGTCCGACGGATCGTCCAGCCAGTACAGCATGGTGGCGGAATAGACCGCCGCCAGGGTGGCCCGCTTGGTATACCAGGAGAAATCGTGGGAGCGGTCGCCGGCGGCCTGCCAGACGGTATCCACGGTGCGCCAGGTGATGCGGGCGGCGACGGCGGCGTTTCCCGGCAGGGCCAGCAGGGACAGGGCGCGACGAATGGCTTCGCGGTGCGGGGACCAGCGTTCCAGGCGGACGGCGATGGCGCGATGGATCCGGTCGGGAATCTTCAGGGCCTCCATGTCGACCCCGGCAAGGTCGTCCACCATCATCCGATCGGCCAGCCCGACGAAATGTTCGACCGCCGCCACCGGCCCGGACGGAAAGGCGCGCTCGGCCATGTCGGATTCCAGTCCTTCCGCCTCGGCCGCGGCAACCAGAGCCGCCTGCGACCATCCTTCGAAGATGGCGTGGGGCAGGGCCGCCAGGACCAGCCGGTCGCGGATGGCATCGAATTCCGGGTCGCTCATCGGGTCTGTTCCTCCAAAGCCTTGCGGACCTCGTCGGCAAAGCCGAAGCTTGCCAGGCTGTCCATGCGCATGGGGTACAAGACCCCGTCCAGATGGTCGCATTCGTGCTGGACCACACGGGCGTGAAAGCCGTGAGCCTCGCGCTCCAGCCATTCTCCCGACGGCTGGAAGCCGCCATAGCGGATGTGGGCGAAGCGCGGCACCGCCCCGGTCAGACCGGGAAGCGACAGGCATCCTTCGTAACCGACATGGCGCTGCCCGTCGAGCGGTTCGATGATCGGATTGATCAGGATCGTCAACGGGACCGCCCGGCCCTCGTTGCGGTGGGCCGGGGCGTGGAAGATCACCAGCCGCAGCGGAACGTGGACTTGCGGTGCGGCCAGACCGGCGCCGCCGGCATCTTCCATCGTCTCGATCATGTCGCCGACCAGGGCGGCGATTTCCGGGGCGGCAGGGTCCGGGACCGGCTCGGCTGCGCGGGCCAGAACGGGGTGGCCCATGCGGGCGATCTTCAGTAGGGCCATAAGATTCGAATCTATCCCTTCACAAGGCTGTGGTCCTGTGCTATCAAGCCGCTTCCCGGACGGTCTGATGCCGTGCGTCGGGATGCTATTCAGCGTAGAGGAGCGGTGACGTAACGTGCAAGTTCTCGTTCGTGACAACAACGTCGATCAGGCCCTTAAGGCGCTCAAGAAGAAAATGCAGCGCGAGGGCGTCTTCCGCGAGATGAAGCTGCGCCGCAACTACGAGAAGCCCTCGGAGCGTCGTGCCCGTGAACAGGCCGAGGCCGTGCGCCGCGCCCGCAAGCTGGAGCGTAAGCGCCTGGAGCGTGAGGGCTTCTGAAGTCTTTCACGTCTGATTTTTCAGGTCGGCCTTCCAGCTGACCGAAGTCAAATACCTGAGAGCGCCGCGATGTCACAGTCGCGGCGCTCTTGGTGTGTGCCTTGCGCTTCTGCTTGGGTACCTCCCCCTGTCCCCGTCCCCCGGTGGACGTCCGGCACCACCAAGGGCACGTCCCCTGCATATTTTTTAGTCATATATGCTGCCTCGTATGGCATGCCTGTTTCGCATGCATGTGCGCGGCCTTGTCACTGGTTGGGCTCTTGTGCGCCCGATAATGTTGGATCTTCTCCGCTTCATTACACAGGAGGGTCCGCATGTCCTCGATCGCCCAATTGCTGGAACTGACCAGTTCGGTCGCCGCCGTGACCGATCAGAAGATTGACCGCATCCACGGCATTACCCGCCGCTCGCGCATGCTGGCGCTCAATGCCTCGATCGAGGCACAGCGCGTCGGGCAGATGGGGCGCGGTTTCGCCGTGGTCGCCGACGAGGTCAAGTCGGTTTCGGGAGAAATCGCCCAGTTGACCGATTCCCTGCGCGGAGAGCTGAAAGGGCAACTGGCGGTTCTGTCGCAGCATGGACGGGATCTGGCCGCCGAGGTCGATCGGGTTCGCGGCGAGCGGCTGGCCGATCTTGCCCATAACGCCGTCGAGATCGCCGACCGCAACCTGTACGAACGCTCGTGCGACGTGCGCTGGTGGGCCACCGATCCGGCGGTGGTCGATTGCGCAGCCGACCCCGCCGACGATCGGCGCGCCTGGCATGCCGGCAAGCGGCTGGGGGTGATCCTGGATTCCTATACCGTCTATCTGGACCTGTGGGTCGCCGACGCCCAGGGGCGGGTCATCGCCAACGGCCGCCCCCATGCCTATCCCCAGGTCATCGGCAGCGACGTCTCGAAACAGCAATGGTTCATCGACGCCATGAACACCCGGAACGGCGGCGAGTTCGCCGTCGCCGACATCTGCCGCACGCCTGCCTTGAACGGGGCCATTACCGCCACTTACGCCACCGCCATCCGCAAGGACGGCGAGTCCGACGGCGCCCCCATCGGAGCGATGGGCATCTTCTTCGATTGGGAGGCGCAAAGTCTGGCCATCGTCGACGGGGTGCGCCTGGGGTCCGAGGAAAAGTCCCGGTCACGGTGCATGATTTTGGACCGCAACCATCGGATCATCGCCGATTCGGCCCGATTCGGCCTGTTGACGGAACATTTCGCCCTGGAAACCGCCGGGCAGAATCACGGCTTCTACATGGACGGCGACACCCTGGTCGGCTTCGCCCTGACGCCCGGTTACGAAACCTATGCGGGCCTGGGCTGGTATGGGGTGATCCTGCAGAATGCCTGAACACAGACAAAAACGGCGGAACCCCAAGGGGCTCCGCCGCTTTGCCTGACCGGACCGTCAGCCCAGGGCGCCGACGATTTCCTCGGTCACCTTCTTGGCATCGCCGAACAG
>CAJANN010000002.1 GCA_903941095.1 uncultured Rhodospirillaceae bacterium
GATTGAGGCAGACATGGAACAAGGCAGGGTGATCGCCAAAGGCGATCACCCTGGGGGGAACTCTGGCATCTGGTACGACCACTCGCGATGCACTATGATCGGAGGACCGTTATTGCCGAACAGGTGCAGACATGGCCTACAAGGATATCCTCGTCCATGTGGACAATTCCCCGCAATGCGCCGTGCGCCTGGGGCTGGCGGCCAACCTGGCGCGGGACCACCAGGCCCACCTGATCGCCCTGAACGTCCGGTCGCGCCAGCATCTGCCGCAATACATCGCCGCCCAGTACGGCTCGATCATCGACCGGATCGAGGCCGAGCACAATGCCGAGGCCGCCCGCGAGACCCGTGCCGTTTTCGACCGGATCCAGCCCGATTTCGGCGTCACCGCCGAATGGCGCGACGTCGACGGCGAACTGGCGGCGACGGTGGCGCTGCACGCCCGCTATGCCGACCTGACCATCGTCGGGCAGTCGCAGGGCGAGGATGCCGACAGCGCCCTGCTGGATTCGCTGATTCTGGATGTCGGCCGTCCGGTATTGGCGGTTCCCTATGCCGGCCGCTATCCGTCGGTGGGGCAGCGGGTTCTGGTGGCATGGAACGGCTCGCGCGAGGCGACGCGGGCGGTGCACGACGCCCTGCCGATTCTGGTGGGCGCCCGACTGGTCCATGTCATCGCCGTCAATCCGTCAGGCGGCATGGCCGGGCACGGCGACGTGCCCGGTGCCGACATCTGCCTGCATCTGTCGCGGCACGGGGTGAACGCGGTGTGCGAGCATATCCGCTCGGAAGACCTCAAGATCGGCGAGATGCTGCTGTCGCGTGCCGCCGACGAGGATGTCGACCTGCTGGTGATGGGGGCCTATGGCCGGTCGCGCCTGCGCGAACTGGTGATGGGGGGCGCCACCCGCCATCTGCTGGGGCACATGACCGTGCCGGTGCTGATGAGCCACTGATCAGGGGATGCGCCGGGCCGTCCGCGGGATCGGCGGACGGCCCGGCGGCCCTTACGAATGCTGCTCTACAAATTTTTCCAGCCAGTGGATGTCGTAGTCGCCGTTGACGAAGTCCGAGTCCTGCATCAGGCGGATATGCAGCGGCAGGGTGGTCTTGATGCCGTCGATAACGTACTCGCCCAAGGCCCGCTTCAGGCGCATCAGCGCCTCGTTGCGGCTGTTGCCCGACACGATCAGCTTGGCGATCATGCTGTCGTAGTGGGGCGGGATGCGATAGCCGGCATACAGGCCTGAATCGACGCGCACCCCCAGGCCGCCGGGGGCGTGGTAGCCCTGGATGCGGCCCGGCGACGGGATGAAGGTCTGCGGGTCTTCGGCATTGACCCGGCACTCGATGGCGTGGCCCTGGAAGCGGACCTCGTCCTGGTCATAGCCCAGCGGCGCCCCGGCGGCGATGCGGATCTGCTCGCGCACCAGATCGATGCCGGTGATGGCCTCGGTGATGGGATGTTCGACCTGCAGGCGGGTATTCATCTCGATGAAATAGAACTCGCCGTTCTCGAACAGGAATTCCAGGGTGCCGGCATTGCGGTAGCCCAGCTTCTTCACCGCGTTGCGGGCGATTTCGCCGATGCGGGCGCGCTGGGCGGCGTTCAGCGCCGGCGACGGCGCTTCTTCCAGCACCTTCTGGTGGCGGCGCTGCAGGCTGCAGTCGCGTTCGCCCAGATGCACGACGTTGCCGTAATTGTCGGCCAGGATCTGCATCTCGATATGGCGCGGATGGCCAAGATACTTTTCCATGTAGACGTCGGCATTGCCGAAGGCGGCCTTGGCCTCGTTGCGGGCCAGGCGGAAGGCTTCCCGCAGTTCGTCGGCGCTGCGGGCGACCTTCATGCCCTTGCCGCCGCCGCCGGCGGTGGCCTTGATCAGCACCGGATAGCCGATGCCCTCGGCGCAGGCCAGGGCGTCCTCTTCGCTGTCGATGGCCCCTTCCGATCCCGGCACGCAAGGCAGGCCGGCCGACTTCGCCGCCTGCTTGGCGGTGATCTTGTCGCCCATCATGCGGATATGGTCGGGGCTGGGGCCGATGAACACGAAACCGTGTTCTTCCACCATCTGGGCGAAATCGGCGTTTTCCGACAGGAAGCCGTAGCCGGGATGGATGGCGTCGGCGCCGGTGATGGTGGCGGCCGACAGGATCGCCGCCTTGTTGAGGTAGGAATCCTTGGCCGACGGCGGTCCGATGCAGACCGCCTCGTCGGCCAGACGCACGTGCATGGCATCGTTGTCGGCGGTGGAATGGACCGCCACGGTGCGGATGCCCATTTCGCGGCAGGCACGATGGATACGCAAAGCGATCTCGCCGCGATTGGCGATCAGCACCTTCTCGAACATGGGATCGGATCCTATTCGATGATGACCAGGGGCTCGCCGAATTCCACAGGCTGGCCGTCGGTCACGAGGAAGCGGACGACCCTGCCGGCACGCGGGGCGCGGATCGGGTTGAAGGTCTTCATCGCCTCGATCAGCATCAGGGTCTGGCCTTCCGACACGGCGGCGCCGACCTCGATGAATTTCGGCGCCCCGGGTTCGGGAGCCAGATAGGACACGCCGACCATCGGCGAGGTCACCGCACCGGGATGGCTGGCGTCGTCGGCCGGAGCCGCCGGCTGGGCCAGCGCCGGTCCGGCCGCTGCCGGCATGGCGGCGGGGACGGGGTGATAGGCCATCGGGGCGCCCTGCCGGGCGACGCGGATGCGGATCGAGCCGGTGTCGTACTCGATTTCGGTCAGGTTGGTCTCGTCAAGCAGCGTGGCGAGCGAGCGGACCAGTTCGGAATCAAAGGATTTTGTGGCCATGTGCCGTTCAGCTTTCCCTGATCAGGCGGGCAAGGGCGTCGAGCGCCAGGATATAGCCGTGGCTTCCGAAGCCGCAGATCATCCCCTTGGCCGCCTTGGATACGAAGGAGGAGTGGCGGAACTCTTCCCGCTGGTGAATGTTCGACAGGTGCACCTCGACGCAGGTCACCTCGGCCGCCAGCAAGGCGTCGAGAATGGCGATCGAGGTGTGGGTGTAAGCCCCGGCATTCACGATGATGCCGGCGCAGCGCCCCCTGGCGCCCTGAATCCAGTCCACAAGGTCGCCCTCGTGGTTGGATTGGCGGAACTCCACGTCCAGGCCCAGCGACGCGGCATGCGACCGCGCCGCCGTTTCGATGTCGGCAAGCGTCTCGCGGCCATAGACCTCGGGCTGGCGTTTGCCCAGCATGTTGAGGTTCGGCCCGTTGACGATCAGGATGGTGGGGTTCGCCATGCGGCCCTTATAGCATGGGGCGGAATTGGCGCAACGGGAACCTGCGCAACGGGGCATGGCGTCTTGCGCAGTGCCGATTGCATCGCGGCGGGCGGCGCACCATACTGTGGGCCGTTTGGTGCATTCGGTCCGGGGCTGTCCATGAAGGTGATGATCAACGGCGAGGAAAAGACCTTCGCCGCGTCCATGAGTGTCGAGGCGATGCTGACCGGGCTGGGGATCGACCCGCGCAAGGTGGCGGTCGAGCGCAACCTGGAGATCGTGCCGAAATCGACCTATGCCGACGTGATGGTCGGCGACGGCGACCGGCTGGAGGTGGTGCATTTCATTGGTGGAGGGGCGACGGACGTGAGCGCAGACGATTTCTTCGAGGTGGCCGGGCGGAAATTCTCTTCGCGCCTGCTGGTCGGCACCGGCAAGTACAGGGATTTCGAAGAAACCGCCCGGGCCATCGCCGCCAGCGGCGCCGAGATCGTCACCGTGGCGGTGCGCCGGGTCAACCTGTCCGATCCCAGCCAGCCCATGCTGGTGGATTACGTCAGTCCCAAGACCTACACCTATCTGCCCAACACCGCCGGCTGCTACACCGCCGACGAGGCGGTGCGCAC
>CAJANN010000003.1 GCA_903941095.1 uncultured Rhodospirillaceae bacterium
CGCCGTCACTATCACTGATACGGAACCCGAATGAATCATCCGGGTTCCTAAGCCCTCGCGGGCGGCCGCATCCGCGGCCTTGGCCGCGCCCTCAATGGGCGCTGGATACGAAGCCAGAATTCATCATCCGGGCTTCGTATGAGACCGTCGGAGACGGCACCCGACCCCCGCCTGCCGTCTCCGGCCTACGGCCCCCCCTTCCCCATCGGCGGGAAGGGGGGTGCCGCCGATCACTTCCCGGCCGGATGCATGGCGTCGTGCATCTTGCGGTGTTCCGGGTCCTGCATGTGCTGCTGATGCATCGCCGGATCGTGCATCATCGGAGCCGCCGCCGGGGCCGCCGCCCCCACCGCCGCCCCCACCGCCGCCACGTCCACCTGCACCGTGATCTTGCCGGCCTGGGTGAATTCCAGGGTCAGCGGGATGGTGGTGCCTTCCTTCAGCGGGGCCTTCAGGCCCATCAGCATGACGTGCATGCCGCCCGGGGCGAACTCGATGGTGCGGCCGGCGGGGATTTCGACGCTGGACAGGGCGATCATCCGCATGGTGTCGCCCTGGCTCATGTGGGTGTGCAGTTCGGCGCTCTGGCATGCCGGCGACGACGCCCCGACCAGATTGTCGGTGGCTGCCCCGGCATTGACGATGGTCAGGTAGGCCCCGCCCACCGGCGGCCGCGGCGGCGTCGCCCTGGCCCACGCCGCCTTGATCTCGATGTCGCCAAGCCTGGCATCGCCGGCCAGGGCCGGAAGGGCGGCAACCGACATGGCCAGGGCGAGCACGGTTCCTTTGATCCTGTTCATCTGCGATGATCCTTTCCGCGGTCGAAACTGCAACAAGTGATGGATCATCATGAATCGCCCGGTGAATGACGAAGGTCAACTGCCAGCCGACAACCGTCTGGCCCTGCGGCAAGTGGTGCGCGGCTGCCGCAAGGCTGCGCTGGGCAGCCTGATGGCCGGCGCCCCCTATTGCTCGCTGGTGACGGTGGCGGTGGACGGCGACCTGTCGCCGCTGCTGCTGCTGTCCGAACTGTCCGACCATACCCGCAACATCCAGGCCGACGCCCGGGTGTCGCTGCTGTTCGACGGCACCGACGGCCACGCCAATCCGCAGACCGGACCGCGGGTCACCCTGACCGGCCGGGCGGTGCGGAGCGCCGAGCCGCGTCTGATGTCGCGCTTCCTCGACCTGCACCCCGGGGCGACCCGCTATGCCGGTTTCGCCGATTTCGCCATCTGGCGGGTGGTGCCCGAACGCGCCCACTTCGTCGGCGGGTTCGGCCGCGCCGTATGGTTCGACACTCCGTTCGGGCTGTCGGCCTCGGCGACGGCCAGCGTGGCGGCGCTGGATCCGCCGGCCCTGGCCAACGGCTGGTCGGTCCTGGGGGTCGATTGCGACGGCTGCGACGTGGTCCGGGGCGACAGCCTCCGGCGCCTGGACTTCCCCCAGACCATCGGTGAGAAGGACGCCGCCCGCGACGCCATCCTGGCCGCTTCGGCGCTGCTGCCGCTGTAAAATCCTCGCCGCAGGGCACAGCTACCCCATTGCCCCTGACCGGACGAGTGGGTATCTTCTCCGCCTCTAAGGGGCAAAGGCGCATTGCAATAGCGCCCTCATCGGGGGTCCATCCCACCGACCAGGCCCGCTTTCGCGGCGGACACCGGCCAGCGCGGTACGGCCACCATCTACCGAGATGGAGAAGACGAATCATGACGAAACACGGTATTCCCGGCGGAACTACCATCAATGCCAGCCTGCTGGCATGGGTGGACGAGGTGGCCCGGCTGTGCAAGCCGGACAGCATCCACATCTGTGACGGTTCCCAGGCGGAATACGATGCCCTGTGCGGCCAGATGGTGGCCGCCGGCACGATGATCCGGTTGAACGACGCCAAGCGGCCCAATTCCTATCTGTGCCGCTCGGACCCGCGCGACGTCGCCCGGGTGGAAGACCGCACCTTCATCTGCTCGGCCACCAAGGCCGAAGCCGGCCCGACCAACAACTGGGTCGCGCCCGAGGAAATGAAGGAACGCCTGGGCACGCTGTATGACGGCTGCATGAAGGGCCGCACCATGTACGTGGTGCCCTTCTCGATGGGGCCGCTGGGCTCGGACATCGCCCATATCGGCGTGCAGATCACCGATTCGGCCTATGCCGTGGCCAACATGCGCATCATGACCCGCATGGGCCAGCCGGTGCTGGACCTGCTGGGCAACGATGGCCACTTCGTCAAGTGCCTGCACTCGGTCGGCGCACCGCTGGCCGATGGGGCCAAGGACGTGCTGTGGCCGTGCAACCCCGAGAACATCACCATCAGCCACTTCCCCGAAACCCGCGAGATCTGGTCGTTCGGCTCGGGCTACGGCGGCAACGCGCTGCTGGGCAAGAAGTGCTTCGCGCTGCGCATCGCCTCGACGATGGGCCGGGACGAGGGCTGGCTGGCCGAGCACATGCTGATCGTCGGCGTCGAAAATCCCCAGGGCGAGAAGACCTATGTCGCCGCCGCCTTCCCCTCGGCCTGCGGCAAGACCAACTTCGCCATGCTGCAGCCGCCCAAGGGCTTCGACGGCTGGAAGATCTGGACCGTCGGCGACGACATCGCCTGGATCAAGCCCGCGGCCGACGGCAAGTTCTATGCCATCAACCCGGAAGCCGGCTTCTTCGGCGTGGCGCCCGGCACCGGGGCCGACACCAACGCCAACGCGATGGCCGCCTGCGCCGCCAACTCGATCTTCACCAACGTGGCGATGACCGATGACGGCGACGTGTGGTGGGAAGGCATGACCAAGGAAAAGCCCGCCCACCTGATCGACTGGAAGGGCCGCGACTGGACCCCCGACTCGACCGAGCCGGCGGCCCACCCCAACGCCCGCTTCACCGCTCCGGTCGGACAGTGCCCGTCGGTCGACCCCGATTGGGAAAATCCGCGGGGCGTGCCGATTTCGGCCTTCATCTTCGGTGGCCGCCTGTCCAAGACCATGCCGCTGGTCTACCAGTCCTTCAACTGGACGCATGGGGTCTATCTGGCGGCGACGATGGGATCGGAAGCCACCGCCGCCGCGGTCGGGCAGGCCGCCATCCGCCGCGACCCCTTCGCCATGCTGCCGTTCTGCGGCTACAACATGGCCGACTATTTCACCCATTGGCTGGAGATGGGCCGCAAGGTCAGCAACCCGCCGCCGATCTTCCGCGTCAA
>CAJANN010000004.1 GCA_903941095.1 uncultured Rhodospirillaceae bacterium
CGAAATGACCAGTTCCGCCAACTGGCGGATGGTCATTTCGTGCGGGTTGCCCAGGTTGACCGGGCCGGTGACGTCGTCAGGCGAATTCATCAGGCGGACGAAACCCTCGATCAGATCGTCGACGAAACAGAACGAGCGGGTCTGGCTGCCATCGCCATAGATGGTGATCGACCGGCCTTCCAGTGCCTGGACGATGAAGTTCGATACCACCCGGCCGTCGTCGGGATGCATGCGCGGACCGTAGGTGTTGAAGATGCGCGCCACCTTGATGCGCAGCCCGTGCTGGCGCCAGTAGTCGAAGAACAACGTCTCGGCGCAGCGCTTGCCTTCGTCATAGCAGGCACGCGGGCCGATGGGATTGACCGCACCGCGGTAATCCTCGGTCTGAGGATGGACTTCGGGGTCGCCATAGACTTCGGACGTCGAGGCCTGAAAGATCTTGGCATTCACCCGCTTGGCCAGACCCAGCATGTTGATGGCGCCGTGGACGCTGGTCTTGGTGGTCTGCACAGGATCGCGCTGATAATGGATCGGCGAGGCCGGGCAGGCGAGATTGTAGATCTCATCGACCTCGACATAGAGCGGGAAAGTCACATCGTGGCGAATCAGCTCGAAATACGGATTACCGATCAGGTGGGCGATGTTTTCCTTGGTGCCGGTGAAAAAATTGTCGACACACAGCACATCGTTGCCCTCGGCCAGCAGCCGTTCGCACAGATGCGACCCAAGAAAGCCTGCCCCACCCGTCACCAGAACCCGCTTGCGACCGTATTTCATGCCTGTTTATCCCATGCGCTGGAGGTCTGTTCTTACGGCGTGACGGCCGCTCTGGCAAGGCTTTACGGCATGCCGGCGGCAAAGCCCCGAAATTGATGAGGCCGGAGATACACCGGACGATTCATGGAGCCATCGTCGGTGGCGAGATTAGCCGCACTCCTGATCGGCCGCGGCGACAGTGGCGCCCACCCCGTGCAGGGCCAACACCAAAAACGCGGCAGCCAGCCACATCGAAGCCTGCCACCAGCTTTGCCAGAAGCCGAACGATACTGTAGCGATAGCAAAGGTTCCAGCCACGGCCCCGCTTGCCGCCGCCCGCCCGATCCTGGGCAAACGGGCGATAGCCGCCAAAACCACCAGCAGGAAGGCCAGCAGAAGTGCGGCACCCGGCACCCCCAGTTCAAGCCATACCTGCAGGACCGCATTATGGGGATGCAGTGGCAACAGCGGCTCCTTCAAACCCACATTGGTGCGTTGTCCATCGGAATCGTAGCGCCAGACCTGGACTTCCTCGTCAGCGCCGGGAATGGCCCTCGACGCCTCCATGCCCCACCCCCATAGCGGCTTTTCGGCGATATGCCGGCCGGTAAAGCCCCAAATGGTCATCCGGTGGTGTGACGACATCGGCAACCAGCGCCAATTCTGGAAGGTATAATGAGGATCCGGCATATGCTGGGCGCCCAGCGGAATTGCCACGATCGCCAGCATGACCGCCAGGGCGGTGCCGCGCAGCCCCCCCACCGGCCAGATCAGGATCACCATAGCCGTCAGGAGGGTCAAAGCGACAGCCAACCGGGTCGACAGGCTATCGCCCAGAAACAGTCCGATCAGCACCAGCCCCAATGCCGCCCCCCCCCAACGCAAGCCGCAACGGATCGCCAGAACGATGGCCGCGGGTGCCATCACGGCCACAATGACCGCACCACGCCCCAGGGAACTCTTGACCAACGAGATCGATCCACGCGCCAGCGATTGCCGGATGTAGGTGACGCCGTTTCCGGTCATATATTCGACGATCAGAACGCATCCGGCCAGCAGGACCGCTACCAGAAGGGCCAGACCGACCCGCCGGTGCCAATGCGTTTCAAGAGACAGGGCGGCAGCAACGACCACCTGTCCGGCCAAAGTGGAAACAGCCAGCTTGGCTGCCCCACCCAGGGCTTCGCGCGGGTCGATGGCCCACAGGGCGCTGACCGCCCCCCACGCTGCCAGCAACAAGGGTAAAATCAGGATCAGACGTGGCAGACGGCGCAAGGCCCCTGTTCGCATCACCAGGGGCACCGCCGCCAGTGCGAGCATAATACCCAGCGGGGCGATGCCCAAGGGTGCGACAATCCCCAGGATCGGCATGAGAAAAGCCGCAGTGACGAACCCGTAACCAGCCAGACGCTGTACCGTCATGGCTGGCGTCCCGATACCGGCACGATCCGCTGATCCAGGAGGGAATCACACATCATCCCCCCAACCCGGCGCGATCCCTGCGGC
Source organism: uncultured Rhodospirillaceae bacterium (assembly GCA_903941095.1). GTDB lineage: Bacteria > Pseudomonadota > Alphaproteobacteria > Rhodospirillales > Magnetospirillaceae > Magnetospirillum. The sequence goes on from CAJANN010000004.1 coordinate 2,263, forward strand.
GTGGTGTGGACCACGTCCCACAGGTCGCCGTCGCCGAATTCCAGCCGGCCACCGATATCCAGACAACGCAGGCCAAGCTGAGTGCAGGTCTTCAGGGTTACGGCGTTGAACGCAGCCATTTCGAAATAATCCTTCAAATTCCCACTGACGGTCTGACCCACCCGGCGATATGACCCCCCGGCCTGAGTGGCGAAAACAGGTTCGGCGCCGAAAGTCCGGATTGTCTCCGCCAGGGTCCGCAGCCGGTGGGCATAGGCATCCAGTTCGGATTTCCGCTGGTCGGCCACCACCCCGACCCGATGGTCATGCTCCGCCGAGCCCACTGTCACCTGCTCGGCGGAAGCATCACGCCACTGGCGGTTGACCCGGAACGATTGCGGTTGGTCTCCTCCGGCAACAGACAGCGCATGATAGCCGGCTTTCCATGCGGCTAGATTGCCACGGATAGTGGTAATCAACCCGTAAAGCGCGCTCTTCATCAGCAGGCGCTCCACCCAAAGCGGACGACCGGATTCGGTATAGCGGCGAACATCGTCTTCCACCACCCGACCGTCCAAAACCTTTTCGTTGACGCCCAGATATACCAGAACGACAGCCGGCCGCAGACCGCGGACATGCCGAAACCAGATATCGAAATTCAAGATATGGCCACGCGACGACTGTCCGGCCACGCCGGCATTGGCAATGGGCGTCGGCACCCCCCGCTCGGCCAGACATGCCGACAGCACATCGGTCCAGGTCTCGCCTTCCGACACGAAACGTTCATCCGTCGTACTGCCGCCCACCACCAGAACGGCGACATCGGAGGGCACACCATATCGGCCGCGAAATCCGAAAACATCGCGACGGTAGGATACCGTGTCGGTCCGGCCATACTTGTCGGCCGCCGACAAGTGCCAGGCTACATCCCGATAGATCGACAAACGCTGCAGGTCGGAGTTTCCCTGATCGCCCAGCCAACCACCGAAAACCAGCTCGGCCAGGATCAGAAGACCGGCCAGAAGTCCCAGATTCCATCCGACCAGCCTTAGAACCGCGCCCATGCCTGAAATCCACTTCACCACGCCCGCCTGTCTTACTGGCCCGCTCGCGTCGTGGCAAGCCGCAGCAGCACGAGCGCCAGAGCAGGGATGATCCGGAACAGTTCGCCCAGGGCCGCCATTGGCCGCCCTTGCTGACGGAAGGCGGCGGCAGCCTCGACGTGAAGGATCGCGCCACGCAGCAGTGCCGCACGCCAGCCGCCCGGCCGGGCCAGCATCGCCGGCAGATGGCGCCGCAGCACGGCATAGGAGCAGCGCCGCCGCTGAGCGACATTGGCGGTGATGCCGCCGGGATTGATGTGATAGCGCATCAGGGCGCCGGAAAAGACCATGAAGCGCCCGCGCTCCGCCAGCCGCAGCCACAGATCGTGGTCCTGCGCCGCCCGCAGTGATGGTTCGAAGCCGCCGGCATCGAGAACCGCCTGGCGGCGGGCAACCACCGTCGATGTCCCGACGAACCCTCGCACCGACAGTGCCAGAAACGGGTCGCCGTCCCACACGAAATGGCGAGCGCAATCGCGCACCGCTTCACGGCCGTCACAATCCCGGACCAACACATCGTGCGACACAAACAGAACTTCCGGATCAGTGAGATGATCCAGACTGATGCGAATCTTGTCCGGCAGCCATTCATCGTCGGCATCGAGAAAGGCGACGAATGTCGAGGTGGCGGCAGTCAGCGCGCGATTCCGGGCCGCCCCCGCCCCCTGGTTCGCTTGACGGACCACTAGCAGTTCGATCGCACCCAGGTATGGACGACGAGCCTCGGCGGCGGCGGCGGTGCCGTCTGCCGATCCGTCATCGACCACCACCAACTGACGCGGCGGCAGGGTCTGGGCAGCGACGCTGTCCAAAGCCCTGGCGATGGTCCCGGCATTGTTGAAGGCCGGCATGATGACGGAAACATCGGCGAGGATCATCCGGCCACCGCCTCCAGCCCCTGGTCGGAAGACGCCCCCTCGGCATGGATGCGGATGACCAGTTCCAGCATCATCAGGGCATAAAGACGATGGCCGTGACAGCCAGGGTCGCTCCGCAGCATCCGAATGCCCTCGGCGCTCCACCAACCGCGCGCCAGGGCCGCGGGCGAGGTCAGAAGACGTTCGGCCAGCAACCCCAGCCGCCCCCGCATCCAGGCCGGTACCGGCGAGGCGAAGCCCTGTTTCGGCGCATTCAGCAAGTCGGCCGGCAAGAACGGCGCTGCCATCGCCCGCTCCAGGGCCTTCTGCCGGCCGCCGGGAGACCGGATGTGCGGCGGTACCGCCAGGGCGGCCTCGACCAGCCGGTGATCGAGAAACGGCACCCGCCCCTCCACCGACGCCGCCATGCTGGTGCGATCCAGCAGCAGCAGCAGGTCCTCGGGCAGATAGGTGTTAAGCTCGGCATAAAGGGCACCGCTGTCGGCCGGCCCCTGAAAATCACGGAAGTGACCGGACTGGGCTGCCGCCACCGGCGGCAACGGGCAGTTCAGCAACGCCTTGATCGGAGGTGGAAAGAACGTGCAGTGATCGTGCAGATAGCCGCCACGGTCGGTGTCGAATTTCTCGGCCCGTGCCAAGCGCCAGCGGGTCATCGGGTCGATCAGGCCGACCAGCGGCTCCACCAGCCGGCGCCTGGCCCAGCCGGGCAGGCCCAGGTAGCGCCGTTCGACCGGCAGGCGGAAATAGCGGCCATAGCCGGCGAACAATTCGTCGCCGCCGGTCCCGTTCAGTGCCACCCGCACCTCGCGCCCCAGCACCGCCTCGATCAACTGGTTCGGCAACAGACTGGCGTCGGCCAGCGGTTCGTCGCAGAACCACGCCAGCCGGGGCATCTGGTCGGCGACATCCGCCATCGACAGGTCGAACAGGGTGTGGCGGGTGCCATAGCGTTCCGCCACCAGGGCGGCCAGTGGGCTCTCGTCGACCGCTGCCCCCTCGAAACGGACGGTGTAGGTATTGAGCGGGCGATCAAGCCGGCGGGCAGCCAACGCCACCAGCAGGCCGGAATCGATCCCCCCAGACAGCAGGGCGCCGACGGGAACGTCCGAGCGCAATTGCAGGCGGACGGAATCATCCAGAAGCGCCGTCAGAATACCGCATGCCTCGGCGCCGTCGGCCGGAACGGCAGCGGCCGGCCGCGCCCTCCAGTAGCGATAGATTGTTACGTTTCCGTTGCAATCCGCCACCAGCCGGTGGCCCGGCGGCAGCTTGGATACACCCTTCCACAATGTCGCCGGGGCCGGAACCCAGCCGTGAGCCAGATACTGGGCAACGGCACCTTCGTCGATTTCGGGCCGGATCAGTCCGCTGGCGAACAGCGCCTTGATCTCGGAGGCGAATAGGATCGCTCCCGCCGCCGTCCGCGCCCAATAAACCGGCTTGATTCCCAGGCGGTCGCGAACCAGGGTCAGCCGGTGGGGCTCTGCCTCGTACAGCGCCAGGCCGTACATCCCGTTCAGCCGATGGACGAAATCGCCGCCCAGCCGCGAGGCCAGCGGCAGCACCACCTCCATGTCGCCCCGGGTGCGCCAAGGATAGCCGGCGCATTCCTCACGCAATTCCAGATAATTGTAGATCTCGCCATTGCCCATCAGAACCCGCTCGCCGTTCCCCTCGACGATGGGCTGGTCGCCGGTGGCCAGGTCGATGATGGCCAGACGGGCGAAGCCGCAGGCATAGCGGCGATCAGGACTGGTCCAGGTGCCAACCCCGTCCGGACCGCGATGACGGATCGCCGCCAGCATCGCCGGCAGGTCGGCGACCGGCGTCATGACCGACCGCGGGACGAACAGGCCGGCCAGACCGCACATCAGATCGCCTCCAGAATGATCTTACCGTGCCACGGCAAGGCGGTACGCTCCGCGATGGTGATCCGGGTTGCCGCCTCGCCCCGGCCATAGGCCCGCCAGCGGGTCAGCGGCGACAGCGAAAACCTGCCGTCGGCCGTCACCCGGACCGCACCACCGGGTGTTTCGATGATCGCCGCACCGTCCTGCAGGCGAACCGGCCACGTCGTCACCAAGGTTCGGGTCAGATCATGGGTCCCGCGGCCATCCACCCGGTCCTTGATGATCGTCCCCTGGTCCGACAAAGTCCACTGCCTCTCGCACCCCCGGACACCCTGGCGCCGGAAAGCGGAATGGACAAGGATGACGCCACCATCGTCGGCCTGCAGAACCGGAGGAGCCCCACCCTCGCGCAGGCGGAATGCGTCGTCGTAATAGGGCCGGTTGGGCGGAGTGGGATCGGCGCCATCGACGGTCAGACCATTGTGAACCTCGGCCGCCCGGTATCGTGCCGCCTCTCCGGTCTCGCCATAGGTACCCCGACCCGGATCGACAATCAGCGGCAGACCGCGCCAATGCAGTTCGAAGCCGCCCAGATCCTGGTGACCGTGCCCTGGCATGAACGGCCAACCCTGGGGAGCGGCATGCACCAGCAACGCCCACTGGCCGTACCTGGCGCCGGCCCAACCGTCGCCAACGGGCTCAGCCGCCCCGATGTCCCGCTTCAGGCCGGCCAGCGCCTGCCGGTCCTCGGTCGGCAGCAGGGCCAGCCAGCCATCACCCTCCCCCGATGCCAAGCCCGCCAGAAAAGACGGCGGACAATCCGGCGAAATATCCCCGATCAGAGGAAGGCCGCCCGGCAAGTCGAAAAGTTTGGCCGCCATCCAGGCGGATGCGGCAACGGCTCCCAGTTCCGCGGTCTCGGGTCGCCCGGCCCGACGGCCGGTCAGCCACGCCGACAGATAGTTCCGGGTCAGCAACAGATGGTAATGGGACGAACCCTCCCGCAGCAGGCCTGATGGGGTGAAGATGCGTCGTGCCTCTTCCAGCATGATACGCCCGCCAAGGGTGGCGCACTGGTCCCAGTTCATGGCGCATCCCAGGATGAACAGACCGCGCCCGTTATTGGCCAGATGGTTGCCGGTATAATGGTCGCCGAAATATTCCAGACGGGCGGCAATGGCCGGTCCGTGCGCCGCCAGTACCCCGGCGGTATCTGCGGCAGGCCCGGGCAAACCGCCGGCGCGGCGGGCGAAATCCAGCAGGTTGATCAGGCGTTCGGCCGCGGTGTAGGGGTGCCATTCCCAGCCGGAACCGGGTGTGCCGAACCGGGCGCGCCACTCCCGCCACAATACCACCGGCCAAGCCGGGTCCAGGCCTTCCGCCTGCAGCGGCAACCATGCGAAGCGGTGTACGGCCAGCCGGGTCTCGATATCACTGAAATTATGGTCGAACAACGCCCCCGGGGTCCGCGGGTCCAGGGTCAGCATCGCCCCGGGCAGTTGGATGGTCAACGGGGTCGACGGCGTCGATAGAGGCAACTCGTCAAATTTCGGATACCCGGCCGGCAGCGGGATATCGGTGCTTTCCAGATAAGGCGGCCGTCCAGCGGTGAAGGCCGGTGGCGGCGCCTGCCGTCCCAAAGCCCGATCCAGCAGGTAGCGGCGCAGCGCCGGGTCGCCCAGTACCTGGCGCACCTTGCGGATGACCGCCCCCATCATGGCGTCCCCCCGATGTGCCGCCGCCAGGCATCGACATCGATCGGTGCGAAGACCGTGCTTGCCATCGCGGCGGAGGGCCCCGAGACCTCGGCCAGCCGGTTGCTCAGGTCGGTAATGGTGGCGACCGGCATCTCCGTGCCCTGGGGCAGCACGTCGTTGGCCAGCACCCCCATCGGCAGGAAACGGATCACCGGCAGACCCGACAACACCGCTTCCAGTCCCACCGAACTTCCGGCGAACACCACGGCATGCAACGGCCCCGCCTGGGCCAACGGCCCCGGACTGAGCCCCAGACCGGGGGCCGGGCGAAATCCCACGGGTGCCAACGGATGTTCGCGCACGAGAAAGCGCCACCCCTGTTCCACAGCCATCCGTGCCGCGGCCAGCATCTGGCGGGCAACCTCGGCCTGCGCGGGCAGGGGCAGAAATACCGGCCCATCGGCATTCCACGGCAGCGGCGAGATGGTTGGAAACCGCCAGGCCCCGCCCAACCACAGCCGCTCGGCAGGAATTCCCCAGGCAAGAAGACGGTCACGGCCGGCCGGGCCGGCGCAGGCGATGCAATCCGGCAAGGCGGCAGGGCCATCGGGCAGGGAATGAACGGCGTAGTTCGTTTCCAAGGTACCGATGGTGGCATGCTGGTAACCCAGCGTCGCCGTCCCCACGATACGCGCCGCGCGAACGAGTGCCCGCTCCCATGCATGATTTTCCCACGGCCAAGCCACCAAGGCCGGGCGAACCGCCGCAAGAAACCGCTGCTGGCAATGAATCTGCCAGGCAATCATCGCCGGAGTTCCGGTCGCCCCCTCCAAGGCGGCGGCGCGGCGAACCAGCCAGGACAGCGACCCGGAAACCCTCGGACGCCAACGGCGGAATACCAGGGTCAGGGCCGCGGCCACCGACCCCCATCCATGCAGTGCAACCCCCAGTTTAGCGGCACGGACCGGCGGGCAATCGACGTGCAGAATCCTTCCAAGTCCAGGAATCGTAGACGCCAGATCACCGAAATAGGCATCGAACCCATCCGGGCGACTGGCAGGATGCCCATAGACCAGCATCGTCCTGATACCGCGCGGAACGGCACGGCTGGCCCGCCGTCCCCGCCATGCCGACCACATCATGCGAACTGCCACCCGCACCCGTGCCAGCCACCCGCGGACCTTCAGGCGAAACTCGGGTCCAGCCAGGGGCGGCGGTTTTCCCGCCTGTACCCCCGGCAAGGCCGACAGGTGGCGAAACATCCAGGGGTCATCGCACAGGCACAGAATGGAATCGCTGCCACCAGCCCAACATCCCACCAGACGGGACCAAGCCAGCATCAGTCCGAGGTCGGAAACGTTTCCGCCGGCAGTGCAGGCATGGGACAGAATGGCCGAAGGCTCTTGCCCCAGTACGGCAGCCAGCCGCCACCATTCAGGCAGGATGGCGTCATATGCCTGTGCCAGGGCACCGGCCGTCTGCTTGCCACCGGGAAGACCGGAGACACATGCAGCCACGGCGAACCAGTCGTCCCATCCGCTTTCGGGAATGTCCCCGGTATGGCGCAAAAGAATCGGCATCAGCGACCGTAAGAGCAGGTAGACGGGGTCAGAACCAGGATCAGTGTTTGCGTTTCAGCCGAGCCCAGGTCCGGCAACGCCCGTGAGAAGACCCAACGCCACCTCACCTCGGCCTGCCGGCGAGCGCAACCGTTCGCCGTCAGGTCTGCGGTCAGTTGCTGCCAGGATGAAACCGGCCGGCCATCGGCGGGGACTTCCTCTCCGGCGATATGGGTGATGCCCAGACCGCGTATCTGTCGCCAGCGCTCGGCGGGATCAGCCCCCGAGCGACGCATATCGATGCTTGCCTGCAAGATTTCACTGGCGATGTAATGTTTCACGGTTAGATGATAGGATAATTGGCGCTCGGACAGCATCACCTTATCATCAGGCCCCAGATGCCGGTTGAGCCAAAGAGCCAGAGGATAGCCGGCTACGGTCCGCCCCAGAAAAGCCTCGCGGCTTTCACCGGCGGCCAGATAGCGCAGATAGGTGGCCGCAAAGATACCCTGTCCGGCCAACTGGATCAGGACCAGCATTGCCAGCCCCGCAGCCAGTGGCCGTTTAACACCAAGCCATTCGGCACCGCGCTCGGCCGCCACCATTGCCCCCAGAGCAAATAACGGCAAGACAGGGACCAAATGGCGGATGCGCTGGGATGATGCCGTCAGAATCCATGCCAAATAAAATAACGCTGCAACAGCGGTCATCGGGATCAAGGGACTTGCGGCCAAACTGGCACGATAACGGAAGAGGCCAGCGACGGCAAACGGCGCCAGAAGCCATAGCAGTGCTCCGGGACCGGAACGGCCGGCTTCCCACATCGCCGGTCCCCATCCCAGGATGGCTCGTACCGGATAACTGAAAGCCAGCCATGTTCCAGGTCTTTCCGGATTTTCGGAGGAAAAAAACAGATCGCGGAATATTTCGTGGTGGGCTGCGCTCCACAGGGGACCGTCCGGCAGCCCCAAGACGCGAAACAGCATGGGAAACATCGGATCGCCGGTTTGCCCCCAATTCCACAGATACCATTGGCTGCCGGCCATGAAAGCCGCCACGCCATATCCCAGCGCAGCCTGCGGCGCCAAGCGGCGGCGTACCAACAGAACCAAGCCGGCCGCAGCAACCAGCAGCAATCCCAGTGTCTTGCCGCCAGCATAGAATCCAGCTGCCAGACCGGCCAGAACCTCCCACCGCCAACCGGGTTCACGCCAGGCGCGGGCCACACCATAGGCGGCAATAATGGCAAAGGCAGCCAGCCGGGTTTCGACCTGCCCCCCCGAAGCGCCGAACATCCAGGCCGGGGCACTCAGCAAAGCGGCGGTCAGCACCAGACACCAGGGACGTGACAGCCAATCCCGCGCCATCACCGCAATCAACAATGCCGGCATCAGGCCTGTCACCATTGCCCACAGGGTCAGGGCCTGCTCCCCCCCCAGGGCCAGGGCCGGCAGATAGGCCATCTGGACCAAAAGCTGCGTCACCCCATCGATGGCCCGGGGTACCAGAGTCAGGTGCCCATCAGCCAGAATCTGTTTGGGACGAGAGAAATGATAGGCCAGCGTGTCGGCGTCGGCCGGTGGACCCAGCGCCACTACGATGTAGAAACCGACCACGATCAGCAGGGCCAGCACCAGCAACCGTTCGAGCGGATTGAAAGCTACCGTCATCCGATGCGGTCGCCGCAGTAACAGCACGCCCGGCGTCAAACAAAGCAGGACCGGAATCAGAACCCCCGGATGAAGCCAACCGAACAGGGCCAGGAAGAAAACCAGCCAGCCGACGATCCCCATTCCCAGGGGAAAAGCCAGGACGACGCCAAGGATAGCAGTCACCCGCCTGTCCAGACCCAGCAGCCGCAAGAGTAATGCGCCACCACCGAAGCAAGCCGATACGTTCAGAAGCAAAGCCAGCGGGACACCGATCATCCGCCCCCCAGTTTGGCCGCCAACGGCCCCAGCAAGGGACGAAATTGCCACAAATACACAGCCAGAGCGGCGATAACCCACAGCCAAGCCACGGCAATCGGCCCCTTAGCGCGCATCCAGCGCCTCCAGAACCTGATTCCCGTCGTAAACCGCGACATAGGGGTCGGATGTTACCGGCTGCAATCCTGCCAAAATCCCGGCCAGATGGATGCCCAGGCGATCGGCTGCCAAATCGAAGGGCTGCATTTCTGGAGCGCCAGAGACGGTACGGCGATATTCCGCCGCTCGGGTGACAATCACCCAGCGATACCTGCCGTCGCGAAACCGCCGGACGAATTCATCTCGCGGCATCGGCGGTGGCTTGCCGGTCTTCCTCCATGACGTCTCCTCGTCAGGAAACAATCTCAGTTGCGCGGAAGCCTGCGGACAATAGTAACTATGTGGGGTCATCAATGATAGATAGCGCTCGCCTGGCCGCAGGTTGGCGTGCAGCCAACGACAGGGGGCATAGTAGGCTCCGGTGAGGGTCGGCGTCTTCAGATGATAATCTGCGGCACTGATCAGACCCAGGGCCGGCGGCAACCGCAAGGCCCCGTAAATCGCGACAAAAGCTCCCTGCGCGATGATCAGCGGCATCACAACCGCCATCACAACCACACGCCCCCAGCCATGCGACGCTTCTAGAACCACCGCCAGTCCGATGGCAGAAAAGGCCGCCAGCATCGGGATGACCGGCATCAGGAAGCGGACCTGCTGCGACAGCAGGAAAAACCACAGGACGAAGTAAATCGCACACATCAGGGCAACCATCCGTCCCTGGCGCGGCCGTGCACCTACCGCCAGCGGCGCTAACGCCAGCAGATAGGGGGCACCCAGAACCATACCATCGAAATATTGCATGGGTGCGACCGACAGGAACCACGGCGCTGCGATCAAATCCACCAGCGACCGGCCGGTCCCGTACTGGCCCCGCAGATCAGCGAAATAGTCCACCCCACCGGGAGTGAACAGCTGATTGAACATCGGAAACAGCGGATTGCCGGTCAGGGCAACCATGTGCAGGGCATGTGGCACGAACAATGCCACGCCGCACAACGCTCCAAGGAACACATGGGCAAGCCTCGATGGGTAACCGAAAGCGGCCAACAGCATCGGAGCACCAAGCGACAGAGCCACCGCCCCACCGTGAAACTTGACCAGCAGACCACCGCCCAGCATCAGGCCAGCCAGCACCATCAGCCCCGGCCGGAAATTGTCACGCCATGCCAGGAATATGATCAGGGCCAGCACCGCATAGGCGGTCAGCGCCACCTCGACCTCCGGCGTGGCCATTTCCCAGACCACGACACGGCAGGCCAGAAACATCAGCGCCGCGGCCACCACCGTGCGACCCCCACCTCCCATCCGCCGTGTGAGGGCCGCAGCCCCCATCGCCGCGGCAAAGCCGAACAGAGCGGTGATCATCTGCACCGATGTCTCACCGGCAGTGGCCAGAACCAAACGGATCAGGTTCCCTGTCAATTCCGGGAAGAAGACGTGCGGCAAGCCACGGTCCCATGCGGGTAGGACACGTCCACGCTCAAGATCGAGTTGGGGAACCGCCAGATGATACATCAGGCTATCGTAATCGTTAGGGGGCGCCATCCCCTGCAGCAAGGCCGAAACAGCAGTCGCCAGGGTGGCGGCCCACAACATCGCCAGCAGCGGGTCACGCCGGGCCGTCGCAAGTTCTTTCCGGACGGCCGCCCAGCCCAGCCCCCATTCCATCATCCGCCAACCGGGAATCGCCAGCCCCGCTGCCACCGCGGCCAGGCTCCACATCGAAACGGCGTCATAGCGCAAGGGGGCGAGCACGAACACGCCGAAATACAGCGGCAGCACCCCCACAAGACCGGCAGCACTCAGCCGCTCGGGTCCCGTCAGACAACCCTGGCGATCCAGCCTTGCCGCCAACGGCCATCCCAACCCCAAACAGACCAGGACGAAAGCCAGGATATACATGGCGGCCATCATGATCACGGCCCGAACAGGAACCGGCCGAAAACACCGATTTTTTCGCGGTAGTAACCGGCGCTGTACATGACGTACGCTCCCTGCACTACGACTATCCATAAAGTTGCCAGCGGCACCAGCCAACGCGATGGCATGGACATAGCCTCCCTCACCACGCCTTATAACGGCTGGCAACCGATAGATCCCGGCAGAGCAGAACGCCCCAGAATCCCTCGAAGTCCAGTGCCCGCCACAGCGGCTGCAGCGCCACCAAGGGTGAGCGTAGCGGATATTGCCGGTACAGCCGGGTCAGAATCGGCCGCCAGCCGGCCAACCGCGCCAGCAGCAGCCAGTCATCAGGGCAAAGCTCAAATATATGCAGTTCCTCGGCCGTCCATTGCGCGGACATGCGATCGTCGGGCATGCGCAGGTCGGCTCCACCGAAGCGGCTTTTGCGCCGCCACGGCACCGTCATCAGCAGATGATCGGCGCTCCCGCTTTCGGCCAGACGATGCAAAAAACGCAAGGGATCGGTCAGATGCTCGACCATCTCGAAGGTCATGAACAGATTCGGGCGGATTCCGGCAAGGTCCATTTCTTCAGCACGACACAGGACTGCATCCCCCCCCCTGGCAATCACCTTGTCCACTGCCACCGGGTCCAGATTGACCGAAACCACCCGAGCTACCGCATCTGCCGGCGCCAATGCCTGCAAGTAACGGGCGTGATTGCCTGATGAATCGCCGATGTCGGCCAGCACCAGACTGGGCCGCCCCAGATTTTGCACCGCCGCTAGCATCAGGCTGACCTGCCAAGCGTGCAACCCCCGCATCTTGATCTTCCAATATCGCTCATACTCCTGCGAATCAAACCCGCCGGTATACTGATCAGAGATATCGGGAATGACCGCTTCCAGGCGTTGGTAGACATCCTCCAGCCCCTGTTCCACCACGGCACTCCGCACACTGGCGGCCGACAGCTGCTGATACAGAGCCCGGGTGTCCAGTCCAAAGGATTTGGCCAATCCAATCACATTCATCGCTGCACACACCACACGTTGGTCATCACTTTGTCCATCGGTGTCATCGCCGCTCCGGAAACCGGGTGAAGATAACCGTAATGACTGAGACGGGAGGCCCCGTCACTCGATCGGCGAACGACGGCTAAAGCTTCTGCCGAATTGACAATAACATAAGGCAACCGTACGCAGGCACCCGTTGCGTCACCACCGAAATCCATCCGGAACGATGACACCGTCTTGTCCTCGATGGTCGGCCCCTCGTGCTCGCGCAGATCCATCAGTAAGGTGCCTGCGGTATGGCTCCAGGCTCGGGCGATGGTGTCACGCCAGGTTTCGTGAAGGTGCAAAATGCCCAGCACCAGCACCAGATCAAAGCGCCGCCCAGCAATCGCGGACCAATCCGATTCGTTAACGCAGTGAAACGCCCGGCTGGGATGGCGGGCCTTGGCCCTGGTGATCATCTCTGGGCTGATGTCGATGCCGGTGTAGCTGAAATCCTTCAGATTTTCGGCCAGCACGCCGGCGAAGCCGCCTTGCGCGCAGCCGACATCCAGAACGCTGATCCCCTCGCGCAGCAGATCCTTCAGGAAAAACCATTCCGAGGCGTAGACCTGGGTGCTGGTAGCTCGTTCATGGTCGAAGAAATCGACGACATGGCCCCAGGCGCGGGCATTGTGCTCGCTGTCGCTCATCCGCCTTGTCCCTTGAAGTCCAGCGGATCGCGGGCATTGTCCAGTCCGGCGATGGCGGCGCGGCCCATCGCCAGCACCGCCTCTTCCGCCGATCCGCCGATATGCGGCAAAGCCAGCATGTTGGGAAGCCGCAGCAGATCCAGGTCGGTGGGCGGCTCCTCGGCGAAGACGTCGAAGGCGGCGCCAGCCAGGCGGCCGTCGGCCAGCATGGCCTTGAGGGCCGCCTCGTCGACCAGGCCGCCGCGGGCCATGTTGATCAGGATGGCGTCGGATCGCATCAACGCCAGCCGCCCGGCCGGCAGGATATCCCGGGTCGAGGAATCCAGCGGCAGGTGCAAGGTGACGATGTCCGAGGCCGCCAGAAGCTCATCCAGCCCCATCGGCTCGATTCCGTGCGCCGCGTAGAAGTCCGGGAAATTCTTGAGATCATGCGCCAGGACCCGGCAGCCGAACGCTTTCAGCAGCACGGCCAGATCCTTGCCGACATGACCGCAGCCGACGATGCCGACGGTGCGCTCCGACAATTGCCGTCCCATCAATTGCCGCCACTGGCCGCCGCGAACCAGGGCATTGCCCTGGGGAACATGGCGCAGCAGGGCGATGGCGGCCGAAATCACCAGTTCGGACACCGAGCGGCGGTTGACGCCGCCGGTCCAGCCCAGTTTCTTGCCCAGCCGGCTCATGGCCGGCAGGTCGATCATGTCCAGGCCGACGCCGTATTTGCCCACCACCTTCAACTCGGGCAGCCGGGACAGGACCGTCTCATCCAGCCGTTCCAGGGCGGTGATGGCCCTGTCGTGGCCGGCCAGGAAATCGACCAGGGCGTCGCCGGCCAGGGACAGGCCGGCATCATTGAACGTTACGTTATCGTATCGCTCTTGCATTTCGGCGCGCAGCACCGGGTGGCGGGAAAACGAACGGGACGCGACGGCGACGCGGGTCATCGCACCGACTCCAGATAAGTGGCGCACAGCCGGCGGAAGGCCTGGTCGGCCTTATGGACGCCGCGGCTGATGGTCCCGGCGGCATCGGGCAGGATCAGCGTCACCGAACCGGAACCGACATTCTTCTTGTCCTTGGCCAGGGCGGCGAGAAAGCGGTCCAGCGGCACCGGATGATCGGCGAATCCGCGATAATTCCTGGCCAGAACCGCATGGCCCGCCTGCCAGTGCTGTTCCCGCCCCTGCCCCAGTTGCCAGCTCATCCAGTTGGCCATGTCCAGGCCGATGGTCACGGCGATGCCGTGCGGCACGGCGAAATCGGTCGCCGCCTCGATGGCGTGGCCGAAGGAATGGCCCAGGTTGAACACCAGCCGCGGGCCGGTGTCGAATTCGTCACGCTCGATATAGCCCTGCTTGATTTCCAGCGACGAGCGGATGGCGGCGGCCATCGCCCGGGCATCGCTGAACAGCGCGTCGTAGCCGGCGGCGAAGGCGGTGAAACGGTCCGGTCCGGCGATGGCATGCACCTTCAGCATCTCGCCGATGCCCGAGCGGACGTCGCGCTCGTCCAAAGTCTCCAGGAAACGGGTGGAAATCATCACTTCGGACGGCGGGGTGAAGGTGCCCAGGATATTCTTGGCCGCACCGCAATTGATGCTGGATTTCGAGCCGATGCAGGAATCGCACTGGGCCAGCAGGGTGGTGGGCACGAACCGCCACGGCACGCCGCGCAGCATGGTGGCCGACAGGAAACAGGTGATGTCCTGGATGATGCCGCCGCCGATGGCGACCAGCACATGGTCGCGGCGCAGGCCGCAGGCCACCAGATGCTCGACATAGGCGGGGAACCGCTCCAGCGACTTGGCGGATTCCGTGGCCTCGATGCGCAGAACCGACGGCGACGCAAGAATATTTCGCATACGGTCCGAATACAGGGCGCCGACGCGGGCATCGACGATGACGTGGGCGTTGCCGGGCAACGCCGCATCCAGTCCGGATAATCCATCGGCGTCGAACAGGACGTCATAGGGTCCCTTGTGCGATTGGATGGTCAAGCGATTCATGGC
>CAJANN010000005.1 GCA_903941095.1 uncultured Rhodospirillaceae bacterium
GGAACCACGAAATCTGGTCGGCCAGGAAGGCGCTCCAGTGCTCGTAGACCTTCTTGAAAGCCGCATTGCGCGACGCTTCCTCGGCATAGGTCGCCTGTGCCGCCTTGTAGCAGGCGACCATGATATCCTTGGAATAAGGACGCAGCTGGGCACCGCCGGCGATCAGCCGCTTCAGAGCCGCCGGGTTCTTGACGTCGTACTTGGTCTGCATGTCGATGTTGGCGTCGGCGCAGGCGGCTTCGAAAATCGCCTTGTAATGCTTGGGCAGGGCATCCCAGGCCTTGTCGTTGACCAGAAACGACACGTTGGGGCCACCTTCCCACCAGCCGGGATAGTAATAGTATTTGGCCACCTTGTAGAAGGCTAGCTTCTCGTCGTCGTAGGGGCCGACCCACTCGGCGGCATCGATGGTACCCTTTTCCAGCGACGGATAGATATCGCCGCCGGCGATCTGCTGCGGCACCACGCCCAGCTTTTCCATCACCTTGCCGGCATAGCCGCCGATCCGCATCTTCAGACCCTTCAGGTCTTCGACGGTCTTGATTTCCTTGCGGAACCAGCCACCCATCTGGGTCCCGGTATTGCCGCCGGGGAAATTGACGATGTTGTAGGTCTTGAAGAACTCACGCATAAGCTCCAGACCGCCGCCGTGATACAGCCAGGCATTCTGCTGCCGGGCATTCAGGCCGAACGGCATAGAGGCGTCAAAGCCGAAAGTGGCATCCTTGCCGACATAATAGTAGCTGACGGTATGACCGCACTCGACCGTGTTGTTGGAGACGGCATCCAGAACCTGCAGGCCCGGAACGATTTCACCACCCGCGAAAACACGGATCTGGAACTTGCCGTCGGTGGCTTCGGCGACACGCTTGGCCATGACTTCGGCACCACCATAGATGGTGTCCAGGCTTTTCGGAAAACTGGATGCCAACCGCCACTTGACCTCGGGCATGGTCTGGGCGATGGCTGGAGCAGCCACAGCCGTCGAGGCCACGCCCAGGCCGGCGGCTTTCAGAAAGGAACGTCTCTCCATGCTTTCCTCCACATTTTGATTATTCGGACAGTCAAACTGCACCCGGAAACACGTCCGATCCTGGCATGAAAGCAGTGGTCTGACCAGTCCCTCAGGTGAATTTATTGATCCGTGGGAAACCTGTGGGTGGCAACCGCCCCACCGATGCCCGCTTGCCGATCCACGGGGTCAGGTCGGTTTCGGTGCGGGTCCGTTCCCCGCTTTTCCACGACAACCCATCGGCCAAAGAGAAAATTTTGATATCGGCGATACCGCCATCGCGATATTTCTGCAGCATGACACCCCGGCCACGGCTCATCAGCGGCACTTCCTCGGCCATGAACACCAGCAGCTTGCGATTGTCGCCGATCACGGCAACGGCATCGCCTTCGACCGGCAGGCAGAACGCGGCCTTTTCGCCGTCACCCAGGGTCAGAACCATCTTGCCGGCCTTGGTCTGAGCCACGGCCTCGGCTTCGTCGACAATGAAACCCCGGCCGCCATCGGTGGCCACCAGCCGCTTGCGGCCGGGACGATGGGCGAAGACGGTGGCGATGTCGGCATCGTTGGCCATGTCGATCATCAGGCGCAACGGCTCGCCGAAGCCGCGCCCCGACGGCAGTTTGTCGCCGCCGATGGTATAAAACCGGCCATCGGTGGCAAAAAGCAGGATCTTGTCGGTGGTCTCGGCCTTCAGGGCAAAGCGCAACTGATCGCCTTCCTTGAACTTGACCGCATCCAACTGGTCCATATGGCCCTTCATGGCGCGGATCCAGCCTTTCTCCGACAGGATCAAGGTGATGGGCTCACGTTCGACAAAGGCCTCGATGGGGACCAGCACGGTCTGCGGGGCGTCCCCCAATTCGGTGCGGCGGTCGCCCAGCGGCGTGCCGGGGCCGAACTTGTCGGTGATCTCCGCCACCTGGGCCGACAGGGTCTGCCAGCGCCGGGCGGGATCGGACAGCAGATCGTGCAGATCCTTCTGCTCGGCGGACAGTTCCCCGTGCTCGCGGCGGATCTCCATTTCCTCAAGCTTGCGCAACGACCGCAGCCGCATGTTCAAGATCGCTTCGGCCTGGGCTTCGGTCAGCCCGAAGGCCCGCATCAGGGCCGGCTTGGCCTCGTCTTCCTCACGGATGATGCGGATGACCTCATCCAGATTGAGATAGGCGATCAGATAGCCTTCCAGGACCTCCAGGCGTTTGGCGATCTTGTCCAGGCGGTAGCGCGAGCGGCGTTCCAGCACCTCCATGCGGTGATCCAGAAAAGCCTGCAGAACCTCCTTCAGGTTCATCACCCGGGGAACGGCGTCACCGCCCAGAACGTTCATGTTCAGGCTGATGCGGACCTCAAGATCGGTCTGGCGGAACAGTTGTTCCATCACATGTTCGGGCTCGACGGTACGGTTGCGCGGTTCCAGCACGACGCGCACATCCTCGGCCGATTCGTCCCGGATATCGGCCAGCAGCGGCAGCTTCTTGTCGCCCAGCAATTCGGCGATCTTTTCGATCACCTTGGATTTTTGCACCTGATAAGGAATTTCGGTCACGACGATCTGGTAAAGACCATGCGACAGCTTTTCCACCGCCCAGCGGGCCCGCAGGCGGAAGGCACCGCGCCCGGTCCGGTAGGCTTCGGCCACGGCTTCGCGGGTTTCGACCAGCACGCCGCCGGTCGGAAAGTCCGGCCCCGGCATATGGGCGATCAGGGCATCGACGGCACAATCGGGTTCGCGGATCAGATGCTGCAGGGCGCCGCAGATTTCCCCGACATTGTGCGGGGGAATGCTGGTGGCCATGCCGACGGCGATGCCGGTCGCCCCATTGGCCAACAGGTTGGGAAAAGCGGCGGGCATGACCACCGGCTCTTCCTCGGTCCCGTCATAGGTCGGACGGAAATCGACGGTGTCCTCGTCCAGCCCCTGCATCAAGGCGGCCGCCACCGCCGTCAGCTTGGCCTCGGTGTATCGCATGGCGGCGGCGTTGTCGCCGTCGATATTGCCGAAGTTCCCCTGGCCTTCGACCAGGGGATAGCGGACGGCGAAGTCCTGGGCCAGACGGACCATCGCGTCGTAGACCGCCACGTCGCCGTGCGGGTGATATTTGCCGATGACGTCGCCGACGACGCGGGCACATTTCTTGAACCCCCCTTGCGGGTCCAGTTTCAGCTGCCGCATGGCGAACAGCAGGCGGCGATGAACCGGCTTCAGCCCGTCGCGGACGTCCGGCAGCGAGCGCGACACGATGGTCGACATGGCATAGGCCAAGTAGCGTTCGCCCAGGGCCTCGGTCAGCGGTGTCTCGCGAATCAGGCCCGCGACAGCAGGTTCGGTCATGGATTTCCCCAGGGAACAACAGGTTTCGTCAAGATATAGTACTGGACGGCAGGAAGCGGTCAACCAACCGCAAGCGCGCTGACGGCATCACCCGACGATGCGGCGACAGAACATGCTGATCCAGAAAGAAGGCCGTCAGACGCAGACCATCGGCGATCTGTGCCCGGTCCCCCTCCCCCCCGGCCACCAGAAATCCCGGCAGCGGCAACAGCCGGTCACGGTAAGGCATGCCGGCCGAGCGAGATACCGCCCGGGCACTTTTGGGACTGACGAACAGCAGATCGTCGGCGCTGCCCGTCGCCGCGCAGCAAGACAGATCAACCGCAAAGCCCAGTTCCCGCAGCAGGGCCAGCTCCCAATGGACATAGACGCTGGGCCAGGCCTCGCTGGGCAGGGCATCCAGCAAAGCCACCAGCGCGGCATAGGCCGCCGGATGCGGCTCGCGTTCGGGCAATACGGCATCGGCGACGGCGCAGGCGGCGGCAATGGCCGCCAGCCGGCCGGCATCCGTCAGATGGGCGGCACCATCGGCACGGAACAGCTCAAGCCGATAGCGGCCCAGATGTTCCGGCAAACGGGCCTGCCACCAGGCGCGGACCCGGTTGCCCGGTTGCAGGGTCCCGCGCAGGGCCCGCCCCCTTCCCCCCGGCACCAATCCCGGATGCCGGCCATGCCCGGCCGTCAACAGATGGGTGACGGCGGCATTCTCGCCATGACGATGGACCGACAGGACGACGGCATCGTCGGACCATTCCATTACAGGAAGCTCCACACCGTCAGGACGGCACCCGACAGGGCGCAGCCCGCCCCTGCGGCGGCGGCAAGCATGGCCCAGCGGGGGACGGGCGGTCCCTGGTCGAAGGCGTCGCCTCCGAACGCGCCCTGGCGCAGGCGGTGCACCAGAACGAGAACCAGCAGGACGGCGCCGACCCAGACCAGCCCCAATCCCAGCGAGCGCACATCCATCTTTCGCCCTTACGCGTCGTAATCCAATCCGATTTCATTGTAATGGGCGCGCTTGTCCTGCCAGTCCTCGCGCACCTTGACATGAAGGAACAGATGGACGCGCCGCTCCAGCAGTGCCTCCAGCTCGGTGCGGGCGGCGGCGCCGATGGCCTTGATCTGGTGACCGTGCTTGCCGACGACGATTCCCTTCTGGCCCTCGCGCTGGACATAGATGACCTGATCGATGCGAACCGACCCGTCCTCCTTTTCCTCCCACGCCTCGGTGGCGACGGTCAGGGCGTAGGGCAGTTCCTCGTGCAATTGCAGGAACGCCTTTTCGCGGGTCAGCTCGGCCGCCAGCAGGCGCTGGGGCAGATCGGACACGTCGTCCTCGGGAAACATCCACGGTCCCGGTGGGGTCCGGTCGGCCAGTACCGCCATCAGATCGGACAGGCCGCTGCCGGTCAGCGCCGACACCATGAAGATATCGGTGAAGATGCCTTCGGCATTCAACTCGGCGGCCAGCCCCAGCAGCTTTTCCTTGCGTGAGGCATCGACCTTGTTCAGGACCAGGATAGCCTGTCGTCCGGCAGTCTTCAGGCGCTCGACGATGGCGCGGCTGTCGTCGTCATAGCCGCGCGTGGCGTCGATCAGCAGGCAGACCTGCTCGGCGTCGGCCGCCCCGTCCCAGGCCGCGGCCACCATCGCCCGGTCCAGCCGGCGGCGCGGCTGAAAGATGCCGGGAGTATCCACCAAGATGACCTGGGCCGCACCGGCCATGACGATGCCCAGCACACGGAAACGGGTGGTCTGCACCTTGGGGGAAACAATGGAAACCTTGGTTCCGACCAGGGCGTTGACCAAGGTCGACTTTCCGGCGTTGGGTGCCCCGACCACCGCCACATAACCACACCGCCGCTCGTTGTCCGGCACCTCGCTCATTTTTTCACCTTTTCCAGCAGGGCCAAGGCCGCCGCCTGTTCCGCGATACGCTTCGACCGCCCCCGCCCGGTGACCGGGGGCTCGCCCTCGACGGTCACCGATATCAGGAAGACCGGCTCGTGCGGGGGGCCTTCCACCCCCTCGGTGGCATAGACCGGCAACGGCCGGCCCAGCCCCTGGGCCCATTCCTGCAGGGCCGTCTTGGCATCCTTTGGCGGGTCCAGCGCCTCTTCCATCAACGGCGTCCAGGCGGACCGCACCACCCTGGCCGCCGGTTCGAACCCACCGTCGGCGAAGATCGCCCCGATGACCGCCTCGCAGGCGTCGGCCAGAACCGTCGGGTTGCGACGGCCGCCGCCTTCATCTTCACCCCGGGCGAGAACCAGATGGGCAGGAATGCCGAAGGTCTCGGCAATGCGGGCCAGACTTTCCCGGCGGACCAGGGCGGCATGGCGTCGGGCCAGATCGCCTTCCGCCTCGGCGGGAAAACGCCGGAACACCATATCGGCGACCACCAGTCCGACGACCCGGTCGCCCAGGAATTCCAGCCGTTCATAGGCGGTGGCGCGGCGCTGCCCCCGTCCCTGCATCACCGAAGGGTGAGTCAAAGCCTGAGTCAGCAAGTCCAGCCGGGAAAACCGATAGCCAAGACGGTCGGCCAGAGTCTGCGGCATGGGCTCAATCGATCCCGTCGAACAGACGCCCGAAGCGGATGGCCCACGGCCATTTCCACACCTCCCACAATGCCGCCGACCCGTCGCCGGAGAAGAAGATCACCTCGGCACGGCCGACCAGATTCTCGGCGGGGACATAACCGACCTCGTCCAGGAAACGGGAATCCGCTGAATTATCGCGATTGTCGCCCATCATGAAGTAATGGCCGGCCGGCACCACATAGACCGGAGTGTTGTCGGCGATGCCGTTGTCGCCGGCATATTCGATGATCCGGTGACGGCGGCCATTGGGCAGGGTCTCGACATATTGCGGCGCCCGCATGATGTTGCCTTCGCGGGTGAATTCGACGAAATCCTCGATCCGCTCGCGCTTGACCGGCTCGCCGTTGATGTGCAGCAGGCCCCGAACCACCTGGATACGGTCGCCCGGCAGGCCGACGACACGCTTGATGTAGTCGATGCGGTTTTCCGGCGGCTTCTTGAAGACGATGACGTCGCCGCGCTCGGGAACCTTCTCGCCCAGACGCCCCTGGGAAGCAGGCCCCATGCTGAACGGCAGCGAATGGCGGGAATAGCCATAGGCATATTTCGAGACGAACAGATAATCGCCGATCAGCAGCGTCGGAATCATCGATCCCGAGGGAATGTTGAACGGCTCGAAGGCGACCGTCCGCACGAAACCGGCGATGAGCATGGCGTAGAAGACGGTCTTGATGGTTTCCCAGGTCCCGCCAGACTTTCCTCTAGACATCAGAAACACCGCGCAATCAATTGTTATAAAAGAAAAGATACGTGACACACCCCAGATCGGAGTGCGGCGAGCAAACCAGCCCGGCGCCCCGGTGTCAAGCCGCAGCTGCCGCAACCGCCGAGATGATCACCACGGCTTCGGCCAAGGGATGCTCGTCGGTCATGGTCAAGGCTATGGCCGGCCGCATGCCGACCGGCACCAGCGCAGCCAGCCGCTCGGCGGCGGCCCCCGTCAATTGCAGGGTCGGTTGACCGGAAGGCAGGTTGACGACGCCGATGTCGCGCAGGAACACACCGCCGCTGAACCCGGTTCCCAACGCCTTGGCACAGGCCTCCTTGGCGGCGAAACGCTTGGCATAGGTCGCCGCCCGGCCAGCCCCGCCCCGCCGTTCGGCCTTGGCCCGCTCGGCCTCGGTGAACACCCGCTCGACGAAACGGTCGCCGAAACGGGCCAAGGTCCTTTCAATCCGGCGGATGTCGCACAGATCGTTGCCCAGCCCCAGGATCACCGCCGGGCCTCGTCCATCAGAGCCCGCATATGGCGGATGGCCGCCTCGAAACCGATGAAGATGGCCTCGCCGACCAGGAAATGGCCGATATTCAGTTCGGCGATGGACCCGATGGCGGCGATGGGCTTGACGGTGTCGAAGGACAGGCCGTGCCCGGCATGGCACTCCAGTCCGATGGCCGCGGCATGGGCCGCCGCAGCCCGGATCCGCTCCAGTTCGTGGTCGCGGGCCGCCCCCTCGTGATCGCAATAGGACCCCGTATGCAGTTCCACCACCGGAGCCCCCAAAGCCTTGGCGGCATCCAGCTGACGTGGATCCGGCTCTATGAACATCGATACCCGGATGCCGGCATCCACCAGCCGGGCGACGATGGGCCGCAGGGCATCCATGTTGCCGGCCACCTCCAGCCCGCCCTCGGTGGTCCGTTCCTCGCGCTTTTCCGGAACGATGCAAGCCGCATGCGGGCGGTGGCGCAGGGCGATGGACACCATCTCCTCGGTGGCGGCCATTTCCAGATTCAGCGGCAACTGGATCTCGTTGGCCAGCCGCGCGATGTCACCATCCGAAATATGCCGCCGATCCTCGCGCAAATGGGCGGTGATGCCGTCGGCGCCGGCGGCGGCGGCCAGATAGGCCGACCGGACCGGATCGGGATGACGGCCGCCGCGGGCGTTGCGGATGGTGGCGACGTGATCGATATTCACGCCCAGGCGAAGCGGAAGGGACGGCATCGGCAAGCTCTTTCTCAGTTGCGGGCGCGTTCGACCGAATTGATGGACGGCGTCGCGCGCAGGGCCGCGATCACGTTGGTCAGGTGCTTGACGTCGCGCACCTCGATGTCGATCAGCATCTCGAAGAACTCGGTGGTACGGTTGGTGATCTTCAGGTTGGTGATGTTGCCCATGTTCTTGGCGATCACCGTGGTCACCGTCGACAAGGTGCCGGGTTCGTTGTTGACCACCAGATCGATGCGGCCGACATGGGCGTTGCCCTCGGTCTCGTCCCACGAGATGTCCAGCCAGCGTTCCGGGGTCTCGGCATATTGTTCGAGATTCTCGCAATCGATGGTGTGGACGGTCACCCCCTTGCCGGTGGTGACGATGCCGACGATCCGGTCTCCGGGCAGCGGGTGGCAGCAGCCGGCGAAATGCACCGCCATCCCCGGGATCAGGCCGCGGATGGGAACGGCGTTGCCGCGATCCTTGCGCTCGCCCCCCGGCTTTCCCTTGCGGCCCAGCAGCACCACGTTGTCGGGGTTGGTCGCGTTCTTCAGTTCGGGATAGACCGAGGACACCACGTCCTTGGCGGTCACGGTCCCTTCACCGACCATCGCCACCAGATCGTCGACGGCCGGCGCCTTGAAGATTTTCAACACCCCGTCCAGCGCCTTCTCGGTCAGGTCATAGCCTTCCTGCCGGAAGGCCCGGACCAGGATGGCCCGGCCCAGGTCGACATATTGGGCACGCTGCTGGGTGCGGACGAAACGGCGGATGCGGGCACGGGCCTTGCCGGACACCACGAAGCGTTCCCAGGTGGGATTGGGCGTCTGGGCCTTCGAGGTGATGATTTCGACCTGATCGCCATTATGCAGCCGCGACCGCAATGGCATGATCCGCCCGTTGATCTTGGCGCCGACGCAGGTGTCGCCGACATCGGAATGGACGGCATAGGCGAAATCGACCGGGGTCGCCCCCGACGGCAGGGAAATCAGATCGCCCTTGGGAGTGAAGCAGAACACCTGATCCTGGAACATCTCAAGCTTGGTGTGCTCAAGGAACTCGTCGGGATTGGACGCATGTTCCAGGATGTCCAGCAGTTCCCGCAGCCAGCGGTACTGACGTCCATCGGTCATCCGGCCGTTGCCGCCGGACTTGTATTTCCAGTGGGCGGCCACGCCCAGTTCCGACACCTCATGCATTTCGTCGGTGCGGATCTGCACCTCGATCCGATGGCGTTCGGGGCCGAACACGCCGGTATGCAGGCTGCGATAGCCGTTGGGCTTGGGCGTCGAGATGTAGTCCTTGAAGCGGTTGGGCACCATCGGATATTTCGAATGGATGACGCCCAAAGCCCGGTAGCAATCCTCGATCGAGCCGACGACGACGCGGAACGCCATGATGTCGGACAATTGCTCGAAGCCGACATTCTTGCGCTGCATCTTCAGCCAGATGGAATAGGGCGTCTTCTCGCGCCCCGAAACCGAAGCGGGGACGCCGGCCTCTTCCAGGGTCTTGCGCAGTTCCTCGAGGATGCGCCCGATCAGGTCGCCGCCCTGCTCGCGCAGGAAGTTCAGCCGCGCGATGATCGAGCCCCTGGCATCGCCGTGCAGTTCGGCAAAAGCCAGGTCCTCAAGCTCCATCTTGATTTCCTGCATGCCGATCCGTTCGGCAAGCGGGGCATAGATCTCCATCGTTTCCAGGGCGATGCGGCGGCGCTTGTCGGGATTGGCGATGTAGCGCAGGGTCCGCATGTTGTGGACGCGGTCGGCCAGCTTCACCAGCAGGACGCGGATGTCCTCGCTCATGGCCAGGACCAGCTTGCGCAGGTTTTCCGCCTGCTTGGCGTGGTCGGACTGCAGCTCGATGCGCGACAGCTTGGTCACGCCATCCACCAGCCGGCCGATCTCCGGACCGAACAGCCTTTCGATATCCTCAAGCGTTGCCGGAGTATCCTCGATGGTGTCGTGCAGCAGCGCGGTGATGATCGAAGACGAATCCAGCCGGTAGCGGGTCAGGATGCCGGCCACTTCGATGGGATGCGAGAAATAAGGATCGCCCGAGGCCCGCTTCTGCGAGCCGTGCATCTTCATGGCGAAGACATAGGCGCGATTGATGGCGTCCTCGTCCGCGGCGGGATCATAGGACTTGACGCGTTCGACCAGTTCGAACTGCCGCATCATGACGACGCCCTCTCCCCGGAAGCGCCGGGTTCGGGCGGCGTGCGGGGCGGCTGCCGGCGCGAAGGTTCTGCCATCGCCGCCCCCCGGTCACTCACTCGATGTCGCCGTCCGGCAGGTCGCCGGCCGCACCATCGAAATCCATGTTGCCGTCGGTGACGGTCAGGCCGTCCTCGATGGCGTCCTCTTCCGAGGCCAGAGCCTCGAAGCCCAGGTCTCCCTCGGGCATGAAGGATTCCATCTCGTCCTCTTCAGGCTCGTCCACCTCGACATGCTTCTGCAGCCCCTGAACCAGGGCGTTGCGCAGATTGTCCAGGACGACGGTGTCGTCGGCGATCTCGCGCAGGGCGACGACCGGATTCTTGTCGTTGTCACGCTCGATGGTGATGCGCCCGCCCGACGAAATGTCGCGGGCACGCTGGGCGGCAATCAACACCAGCTCGAACCTGTTGGGAACCTTGGTGACGCAATCTTCGACCGTAACGCGGGCCATGAAATTTCCTTCGGAAGACGAGGATGCTTTGAGAAAGAATTCAGCTTATACAGCGCCCGTCCTGAAAAACGCAAGCATCGGGCACGGACACCA
>CAJANN010000006.1 GCA_903941095.1 uncultured Rhodospirillaceae bacterium
GCGCCCGGCGAGGGGCCAACATAATGACGTAGAGCGTGATGCCGATAAAAGGCATCACGCTCTGGGCAACGCGCCTTAATTCTGAGGCGCGACGCTCCTGCGCCCATTGCGGGCGCGGCCAAGGGTGCGATGGCCGTCAAACCCTGGCGGCTACAGCAGCAGCCTTACTCCGGGTGTCGTCCTGTCGTCGTCGCCGACTTGCGGCCGGCAGGTGAACAGCCGGCCGGGATCGATGCCACCTTGTTCGGCCAGATAGGCCTTGGCGGCACCGGCGCGGGATTGCGCCAGTCCCGACAGGCGTTCGGGATCGGGCGGGACGCTCTGGTCCTGTCCGACCAGTTTCTGCAGCCGGGCCAGCAGGCTGCCTTTTTGCAGCAGGGCCGGCCAGTCGGCGGCGGTGGCCGCCATGCCGCACAGCGACAGCTTCAGTCCGGGCCGCCTGGTCAACAACTCGCCGATCCCGTCCAGCCGCTGCGCCGCCGTGGCGCTCAGTTCGGCGGAACCCGGGGCGAAGCCTAGCGGTTCCAGCGACAGACGCGGCTTTTCCGCTTCGTCGATGACCAGGCCGATCAGGGCGGCGACCGGGAAGGCCACCTTGAAGGTGGTGACGACGGTCGATTTCAGCGCCCCGCCCACCGCTTGGCCGACGGCGTCGCTGACGTCGAAATCCGGCTTGTCCAGGTCGCCGCGGACCGGGATGGTCAGGCGGATGCGGTTGTCGGAATCGCGCAGCAGGTCAAGGACGGTTTCCACCGGCATGTCGGCCTGCCGGGCCAGCCTGGCATTGGGATCGGGCTGCGCGACGAACAGCTGGGCCAGGGACAGGTCCAGCTTGCCGTCCAGTTTTCCGTCGACCGACGCCACCCGGATATCGGCGTCCAACTGGCCGGTATGCAGGTGGACTCCCAGGCTGTTGGCGGCATAGGGCGACAAAGGCGGCAGGTCGATGTTCCGCAGGGTGCCGGCGACGGTTGCTCCCGGCCTTTCGGCAAAAGGCCGCAGGCTGCCGCTCAAGGCGACGCGGCCTTCGCCGGTCCGGGCCTTCAGGCTGAACGGGCTGTCATGGTCCGGTCTGGCGGTGTCCAGTTCGCCCAGCGACAGCTCGACGCCGTCCAGGCTCAGCCGCACCGTTTCCGGCAGGGTGCGGTCGTCGAAATCCACTTTCGAGCGGCCGTCCAGCCGCAGCCGGTCCAGCGCCCATCGGGGGGCCGGGCCGGTTCCGCCGGCACGGGGCTGCCCCAGCCAGCCGGTCTTGGTGCGGGTCGCCCGCAAGGTGGCGTCGGTCGCCGTGGCGTCGGCGACGGCCAGCCGTCCGTCGGCCTCCAGACGCAGGGTCCCGGCAACCATCCGCCGGGTCTCGAAGCGGCGGCGGAAACTGGCGCCGCCGCCGCCGCGTCCGGCCAGGATGCCGACGGCGCGGGCTTCCAGGCGGGCGGCCCGCGCCGGCTGGCCGGCGGCCAGATGCAGGCCGGCGATTTCGACATGCTCGGCGCTCAGCCAGTCGGTTCCCGGTTCCTGCACGGTCAGTCCATCCACCGATGCCGTCCCCTGACCGGCGAGCGGCGGCAGGATGCCGTCGGCCGGTCCCGGGGCGAAGCTGCCCTCGATGCCGATGCGGCGGGCCTGGGCGGTCAGCGGCGCGGCCTGCAGGCGGATGTCGTCCAGACCCAGCCGTCCGCTGGCGGCGAAGTCGCCGTCCAGGCGGATGCCGCCGGTCCAGTCCAGCCGGGACAGCGCCAGTCCGGTGCCGGCCATCTCGGCGGCGAGTCCCTCGGCGGTCAGGGTGCCGGTGATCCGGGGCTGCGGCCCCAGGGCGGCCTGCCCGTGCCACTGGATCCGGCCGGCGGAGGCCTTGCCCTCGGCCAGGGGCGAACTGAAGGCGGTGGCGGCGACGGTTCCGTCCAGGCGGATGCCGTCGCGGTTCCCCGCCAGGGTCAGGCGCAGGGCGATCCGCCCGGCCGGCGGCGGCAGATGCGCCCGTTTGGCCAGTTCGGCGATCCCGCCCAGGTCGAACCCGTCCAGGTCGACGGTCAGCCCGGCCTCGGGGCTGGCGGCAAACGGGGTGGCCTGACCATCGATCGACATTGCGGCGCCGTTGATGCGGCCGGTCAGGCGGAAGCGGGCCGGGGTGTCGGCAGACCAGCTTTTCAGGTCGTGCAGTTCGAAGCGGTCGACATCGACGCTGGCGGAAAAGGCCCCATCGGACAGATCGAAACGGCTGTTGCGCAGGATCAGGCTGGCGACGTCGAAGCTCCAGGCGTTGCCGCCGCCGCCGCTGATCGCCAGCGGCAGGCCGTTGACTTCGACGCGGTCGCCGGTCCGGCGGATTCCGACCGCCACGCCGGTCAGGTCCAGGCTGTCGATGGCGATCCGCCGGGACAGCAGGGGGGGCCAGCGGAACCGGATGTCCAGGCCGTCGATGCCCAGGGCGGCGCCCAGCCCTTTTCCGGCCTCGATGCTTTTGATGACGATGGCGCCGTTGAACAGCGACAGGTCGGCATGGGTGATGCTGACCCGGTTCCAGCCCAGGGCGTGCAGGGCCTTTTGCGTCGCCCAGCGCAGGCCGGCATCCGGCCCCCAATGGCCCAGCGCCAGCAGTCCGGCCAGCCCGGCGGCGGCCAGGGCCAGCCACAATCGGCGCCGGGGCGACGGAGAGGCCAAGGGCTAGTCCACTTCGATCCGGTCGCGGCCGGCGGCCTTGGCGCGGATCAGGGCCTGCCCCGCCCGCGCCAGGGGGACCTCGATCTCGCGTTCGTCGGGGCGGCAGATCGCCAGTCCCAGGCTGGCGGTCAGGGACACCTCGCCGCCATCGGGCAGGGGCAGCCGGGCGGCGGCGATGCGCTGGCGCAGGCGTTCGGCGGCCTCCATCGCCCCGGCCACGGGGGTTTCCGGCAGCATGACGACGAATTCCTCGCCGCCCATGCGGCCGATGGCGTCGATGCCGCGCAATCCCTCCATGCAGGCGGCGACCAGCAGACGCAGGGCGTGGTCGCCGACGGCATGGCCGTGGGTGTCGTTGACCTGGCGGAAATGGTCGACGTCCAGCACGATCAGCGCCAGATCGCGGCCATAGCGGCGGCTGCGTTCCAGTTCGGTGGCGGCGCGGGACAGGATGCTGCGGCGGTTCAAGGCCCCGGTCAGCGGATCGGTGGTGGTCAGGCGGCGCATTTCGCGTTCCATCACCCTGCGCTCGCCGATGTCGGTCATGATGCCGACGATGCCGTCGGGGCGGCCTTCGCCATCCAGGGTGGCGGTTTTCAGGAACAGCCCTTCCACCTTGCCGCCGCCGGGCAGCAGGATGGTGGCTTCGAAGCGGGCCTGGGCGATGGACCCGGCCAGCAATTCGCTGTCGGTGATGGAATCCTCTTCCGGCAGGATGGCGGCGTGGCCGGGGGCGGGGTGGGTGAACAGGGCGTCGAAGGCGGAGTTGCTGATCCGGACCTCGCCGCGGCAATCCTTGAACCAGACCGGGTTGGGGATGGTGGCGGTCAGGCTTTCGGTGAAGCGGCGGCCGGTGTCGGCGATGCGGCCGTGCTCGGCCAGTTCGCGGGTCCGCTGGTCGATTCGCGCTTCCAGCGCCTCGTTCGTGCGGCGCAATGCGGCGAGGGCGCGGTTGTGCCCCGAGACGTCGCGGGCTTCGACCATCAGTTCGCAGCCGGCCTTCGACGGCAGGCGGGCGATCTTGATGACGGCCTCGACGTCGGTTCCGTCCAGGCGGCGCAGCCGCAGCGGGACCGAGGCATCCTCGGCGACGATGCTGTCGATCATGGCCGGCTGCAGCAGCCGGGCGAAATCGTCGGGGAAGATGTCTTTCAGACGCAGCCCCAGGACGGCTTCGGGCTCGGCGGCGCCCAGCAGGGCGACGCCGGCCTTGTTGATGTAGCGGATGGTGCCGTTGAAGGTGTGGCACACCAGATTCATGGCGTTTTCGACGAACAGGTGGAACCGCGAATCCAGCCGGGCCGGAACGGCGGGCGTCTCGGCGTCCGACAGGTCGCGGCAGGTGACGACCGTCGCGTCCTTGGCGATTTCGCGGGCACGGTGGACCTGCAGCTCGACATCGCGGGTCAGCCCGTCCAGGCGCATGATGCGGGTGGGAACGGCGCGGTCCTCGCTGGACATGCCCGACAGGAACAGGTCCAGCACCGGCCCGTATTCCGGGATCAGGAACTCGGCCATGCTGCGGCCGATCATTTCCTCGGTGGTCTTGCCGCCCAGCATGCGCGCGCCGGCGCTGTTGATGGCGGTGATGCTGCCGCTGCGGCACAGGCAGATCAGATCGCGGCTGACCTCAAGGATCTGCATCAGTCCGCCGTCGAAGCGCGGCCCCCGTCGCCGCCGTTCGCTGGCCAGATCGATGATCTTCTGGTCGGGCTCCATTCCTCGCAACCTCCTGCCGCTTTCCGGCCGTCCCCCGCGGGGATGATGACCCCGGCGGCGGTCCGGCGCAATCCGGAACTCGCCGCCCCGGGGATGTCGCCGTCAGCGGGGCACGCCGGCCGTGGTGGAATGCTCGAAATGCAGGGCTTCGCCGGGATGGGCGATGCCATAGGCCGAATGGGCGGCGCGGGCCGCTTCCGAGAACCCCGACAGGATCAGTTTCAGCTTGCCGGGATAGGTGCAGACGTCACCGGCGGCGAAGATCCCCGGCGCGCTGGTGGCCATGCTGGCGGGATCGACGGCGATGGTGTTGCGGTCCATCGCCAGCCCCCATTCGGCGATCGGCCCCAGGTCGGTGGCCAGCCCGAAGAAGGGCAGCAGGGCATCGGCTTCCAGCCGGCGGGTTTCACCGTCCAGGGTGGCGACGGTGACGGCGGCCAGGGCGCCGCCGTCGCCTTCCAGGCCGTGCAGCTGATAGGGGACGACCAGTTCGATCCGGCCGCCATCGGCCAGTTCCTTCAGCTTGGCTTCCGAATCCGGCGCGGCGCGGAATTTGGGGCGGCGATGCACCACCATGACCTTGGCGGCCAGTTCCGACAGCGAAATGGCCCAGTCCACCGCCGAATCGCCGCCGCCGGCGATGACCACCCGCCTGTCGCGGAAATCTTCCCGCCGCGAGACGAAATAATGCACGCCGCGCCCCGGTCCCTGGCCCTCGAAGCCCTGGATGCCGTCCAGCGGCGGGCGGTTGGGGCCGAAGGCGCCGCTGCCGGCGGCGATGATGACCACCCGGGCGGTGATGACGGTGCCGTCCGACAGGGTGCAGCGCCAGCTCTCGCCCGCCCGTTCCAGGCCGACCATCTGGCGGCCCAGATGGGTGGTCGGCTTGAAGGGGGCCGCCTGGGCCTGCAGCCGCTCGATCAGTTCGGCGGCGGGCAGGCTGGCGAAGGCGGGGATGTCGTAGATGGGCTTTTCCGGGTACAGCGCCATGCACTGGCCGCCGACGGCATCCAGGGCGTCGACCAGATGGCACGACAGCTTGACCATGCCGCACTGGAACACCGCGAACAGGCCCACCGGGCCGGCCCCAACCACCACTGCATCGGTTTCGTAATTCATGCCTGTCGCCTTTCTACCAGGACAATGTCGCCAGCGCCGCCAGCGGCCGGTCGCCGTGCTGCGCGATCACCGCCTCCAGGCGGTCGGGCGAGGGGGTTTCTCCGGGGCGGATGCCCAGTTCCTCGGCATGGATACCCTGGGTCACGAAGATGCCGGCGATGCCGGCCCCCAGGGCGCCGCGGATGTCGGTGTGCAGGGCGTCGCCGACCGCCAGGATCCGCTGTTGCGGAACGGCCAGGATGGCCTGGACCTGACGGTAGATGGCCGGGTCCGGCTTGCCGCGCATCGATAGTGTTCCGCCCAGTTCGGCATAGCGGGCGGCCAGGGCGCCGGCACAGACCACCCGCTTGCCCTGGCGGATGACCACATGGTCGGGGTTGGCGCAGACCATCGGCAGATTGCGGCCGATCCCCTGGCGCAGCAGCGGCAGGTAATCCTCGACGGTCTCGCTCAGGTCGCAGGGGCCGGTATTCAGGATGAAGTCGGCCTCGCCGATGGCGACGGGCCGGTAATCCAGCCCCTCATAGACGTTGCGGTCGCGCTCCGGCCCCAGGTGATAGAGGCGCCGCCCCAGACCGGCATAGAACGGATCGCTGCGATCCTTCATCTCCAGATGCACCGCCTCGCCCGAGGACAGGACGAAATCGTACAGCTCGCGGCCGATGCCCATGCCGGCCAGTTGCGCCACCAGGGCGTCGGAGCGGCGCGGCGCGTTGGACAGCAGCAGCGTGCGCTTGCCGGCGGCGCGGATGGCCTGCAGCGCGGCGCGCGCGCCGGCATAGGCCTCGACCCCGTCATGGATGACGCCCCACAGGTCCAGGATCAGCGCGTCGAAACGTCCGGCCAGGGCGGACAGGCCGGGAATCATCGGGGTGGTCATCGGTGCCCGGCCCCCACCGCATCGGCCAGGGTGGCGAAGCCGTCGCGGGCCAGCAGGGCGGCCAGCCCGCGATTGATGCGGGTGACCAGTCCCGGCCCCTGATAGACCATCGCCGAGTAAAGCTGTATCAGCGAGGCGCCGGCGCGGATCTTGGCATAGGCCTGTTCCGGCGTGGCGATGCCGCCGACGCCCACCAGCGGCAGCCTGCCCCGGGTCAGCGCATACATCCGCGACAGCACCGCCGTCGACGGCTCGAACAGGGGGGCTCCCGACAGGCCGCCGGTTTCCTTGGCCTGGGGCGAGCGCAGACTGTCCGGCCGGGCGATGGTGGTGTTGGAGACGATCAGTCCGTCCAGCGCCCCGGCCAGGGCGACGGCGGCGATGTCGGCCAGATCCTCGTCGTTGAGGTCGGGGGCGATCTTCAGCAGCAGCGGCGGCCGCCGGCCGCTGGCGATGGCGCCGTCCAGCGCGGCGCGGGTGCGGCCGACCAGGCTTTCCAACTGGCCGCGGCCTTGCAGCGAGCGCAGGCCCGGGGTGTTGGGCGACGACACGTTGATGACCAGATAGTCGGACAGCGGCGCCAGCCGGGCGGCGCCTTTCTCGTAATCGGCGGCGGCGTCCTCGGTATCCTTGTTCTTGCCCAGGTTGGCGCCCAGGATGCCGATGCGCGGCCGGGCCTCCAGCCGCCGGGCCACCGCGTCCAGCCCTTCGTTGTTGAATCCCATGCGGTTGATGACCGCCGCATCCTCGGACAGGCGGAACATGCGCGGACGCGGGTTGCCGGGCTGCGGGCGCGGCGTGACCGAGCCGACCTCGACGAAGCCGAAGCCCTGGCGCAGCATGGCGTCGGGAACCTCGCCGTTCTTGTCGAAGCCGGCGGCCAGTCCGACCGGGTTGGGAAAGCGCAGGCCCCACAGGGTGGTTTCCAGGGCCGGCAGGTTCAGGCGGGGCTGGTCGGGAACCAGACCGCAGGCCAGGGCGCGCACGGCCAGGGCGTGCGCCTTCTCGGGGTCGAGGCTGCGGATGATCGGCCCCGCCAGCTTGAAATAATCGAACAATTCAGTCCCTCAGCTCAGGAAAGCGGTGGAGGCCGTCGACCAGCGGCAGGTCGAGGACCCGGGCGGCGGCAACGGGCAGCGGGCCGTACAGATGGGGGAACAACTGGCCGCCGCGGGCCGGTTCCCATTTCAAGGCCGGCCCCAGGGCGGCGGCGTCGACTTCCAGCAGCACCAGCCCGTCCTGGCCGGCGCGGTGGCGGGCGGCGCTGGCCTGCACCTGGGCGGCGGTGGAAAAATGGATGAAGCCGTCCGCCGCGTCCTGGGATGATCCGGCGTAGAATCCGGTCGCCTGGGCGGCCTGCCATTCGTCGTGGCGGCACATGTGATAGATGGTCGTGCGCATGGTCCGCGGACCATAGCGCAAACCGGCCGGCGATTCACCTTCCCAGAAGGCCGTCGATTTCCGCCTGGGCCATCGCCCGGTCCGAGCCGTGGATGATGGCCGAAGCGCAATCCATCAGCACCTGGGCGGCGCGGGCCAGGGTGCGGCAGGAATCCTGCAGTTGCCCGGTGGGGGCGCCCTCGGCGATCAGGTGGTCCAGCCGGTCCAGTCCGTCCAGCAGCAGATGGTTGATCTGGCTGACGGTTTCCTCGAACGGGCGGCGGAACTTGCTGGGGACGCGGTCATAGGCCTCGATGGCCAGCAGCTTGTCCGAGAAGGTGGAATCGGCGAAGTGGGCCTTGTAGTCCTTGGGCTGCCACATCTTGCATTCCTCGATCATGTCGGGCATGTCCGGCAGCATGTCGAGCAGCATGACGATCTCGTTGAAATGGTTGAGATAGTCGGTGGCCAGCAGGGTCTGTCCGCTGATGTTGGTTCCAGCGACCTTGGCCTGATATTCCGTGTAACCCGCCATCTCGTCCGGCGGAATGTCCCCATCCACAGGCTTTCCCTCCAGCCCTGTGCCCCCCATAAGCCGGAACATCCTGGCGTGAGCGCGTCACGAATTCAAGACAAGACACGATGCTGTGCCCATCAGGCCCGATGATAAGGGTGCCCCGACAAGATGGCCTGGGCGCGCCAGACCTGTTCGGCGACCAGGGCGCGCACCAGCATGTGCGGCCAGGTCATGGCCCCCAGGCAGAGAAGCAGGTCGGCGCGGCTGCGCACGGCGTCGCCGTGGCCGTCGGCGCCGCCGATCAGAAAGGCCAGATCGGCGGTTCCGTCATCGCGCCAGCGGCCCAGGCGGGCGGCGAATTCTTCCGATCCCAGCGAGCGGCCGCGCTCGTCCAGGGCGACGACCACCGCCTGGGCGGGAACGGCGGCCAGCAGCAGCTCGGCCTCGCGGGCCTTGCGGGCGGCGGCGGGCAGGGGGCGCTTTTCCTCGACCTCGCGCAGGGTCGGCGGCGGCGACAGGCGACGGATGTACTGGGTGTACAGATCCTGTTCGGGGCCGGGCTTGGCCCGACCCACCGCGGCCAGCCACAGTCTCACGCCGGCAGGGCTTCCGCCTGGGTTGCCGCCGGGGCTTGGCCGGGCAGGGCCGGACGGATTCCGCCGCCCCACATCTTTTCCAGGTTGTAGAAGACGCGCACCTCGGGGCGGAACAGGTGGACGATGATGTCGCCGGCGTCGATCAGCACCCAGTCGCACTGGGGCTGGCCTTCGATCGAGACGGGCTGTCCGGCCTGTTTCAGCTTTTCGCTGACATGGTCGGCCAGGGCGCCGACATGGCGGTTCGAGCCGCCGGTGGCGATGACCATATGGTCGGCCATGCTGGACTTGCCGCGCAGGTCGATGATGGCGATATCCTCGCCCTTGCCGTCATCCAGGGTGGAAACCACCAGATCGACAAGGTCTTCCGCGGTCTTCACGGCGGATTTCGAACGGGATTTTATGGTCTTGTCCTTTCGTTTCGTATGGCGGTGGCCGACGCCGGGTGCTGTCTGGTGTGCAGGAACACCCAGGCCGGCGCCCGGCGTCCGGCCAGTCCGCGCGCCCGGGTGTCGGGCAGGCGGCAGGCGCCGAAGCGGACTGCCGCCTTGGCCGAACCGGCGTTCCAAGAATAAGGAGCGCGGGCCAGAATCGCAACCGGCACCGCCTGGAACAATTGCGGCCAGCGCCGCCAGCGGCTGACCTGGGCCAGATTGTCGGCCCCCATCAGCCAGACGAAGCGGGCCAGCGGGAAGCGTTGCCGCAGCGCCGCCACGGTCTTGACGGTGACGGAGGTCCGCAGGCCGCGTTCGATGTCGGTGGCGATCAGGCGGGGATGGTCGGCCACCAGGGCGCGGGCGCCGGCCAGCCGTTCGGCCAGCGGCGCCATGCCGGCAACGGGTTTCAGGGGGTTCTGCGGACTGACCAGCAGCCAGACCTGATCCAGCCCCAGCCGCTTCAGGGCCAGTTCGGCGACATGGCGATGGCCGGCATGGGCGGGGTTGAACGACCCGCCCAGCAGGCCGATGCGCCCGCGCCTGCGGTCGCCCCACGGATGGGGGGCGAAGCGGCTCACGCCGGGCGGACCTGGCCGGTGCCCAGGACCTTGTACTTGAAGGTGCACAATTGCTCGACCCCGACCGGGCCGCGGGCGTGCATGCGCCCGGTCGAGATGCCGATTTCCGCCCCCATGCCGAATTCGCCGCCATCGGCGAACTGGGTCGAGGCGTTCCAGCAGACGATGGCCGAATCGCAGCCGTTCAGGAAGATCTCGGCCGCCGCCGGGTCTTCGGTGATGATGGCCTCGGTGTGCTGGCTGCCATAGGCGTTGACGTGCTCGACCGCGGCCCGCACTCCGTCGACCACCTTCACCGAGATGATGGCGTCCAGATATTCGGTGCGCCAGTCTTCGTCCGCGGCGGCGGCGACGCGGCTGTCGACGGCCCGGGTGGCGGCGTCGCCGCGCACCTCGCAGCCGGCGGCCAGCAGGTCGCCCACCAGAAGGGGCAGATGGGTGGCGGCGGCGGCGCGGTCGACCAGCAGGGTCTCGGTCGAGCCGCAGATGCCGGTGCGGCGCATCTTGGCGTTCAGCACGACGCGGCGGGCCATCTCCAGGTCGGCGGCGCCGTCGACATAGGTGTGGCAGATGCCTTCCAGGTGCTGGAACAGCGGCACCCGGCTTTCCTCGCGCACGCGGGCGACCAGGCTTTTGCCGCCGCGCGGCACGATGACGTCGATGAAGTCGGTCATGGTCAGCATCGCCCCCACCGCGGCGCGGTCGGTGGTGGGGACCATCTGCACGGACTCGGCCGGCAGGCCGGCGGCGGCGATGCCCCGGCCCAGCGCAGCCATGATCGCCGCCGAGGAATGGAAGCTTTCCGACCCGCCGCGCAGGATGGCGGCGTTGCCCGACTTCAGGCACAGGCCGGCGGCGTCGGCGGTGACGTTGGGGCGGCTTTCATAGATGATGCCGATCACCCCCAGCGGCACGGCGACGCGCTGGATGCGCAGGCCGTTGGGCCGGGTCCATTCGGCCAGCACCTTGCCGACCGGGTCGGGCAGGGCGGCGATATCCTCCAACCCCTTGGCCATCGCCTCGATGCGCCGGTCGTCCAGCATCA
>CAJANN010000007.1 GCA_903941095.1 uncultured Rhodospirillaceae bacterium
AACCTGTCGGCGGCGGCCACGGCGTGGCGCTACCCCAGCCCCGGCGGCTGGTTCCCGGCCATGCCCGATCCGGGCGACGTCGAGGCGGCACTGGCCGACATCGAAGCGCTGCTGCCCGAGATCCGCGACTGGCTGGCCGAACGATAATCGCGGAAGGTCATCGTCGTGACATTGCCCCCGCCTTCCGACGATGACGAGATTGGCGCGATCCAGGAACGCCTTGTCGCGCTTGATGCGGAACGGACGGCCTTGGAAAGCAGGCTTGCCGGCCTGCTGACGCTTCAGATGGAACGCCCGATTCCCGCAGCGACACCCTCCTCCACTACGGGGACGATGACGGGGACCGCCTCCCCCGCCATCAAGATCGCTCTGTTCCGGTCGCTATTCCGGGGGCGCGAGGATATCTTTCCAAAACGCTGGAGCAATCCCAAGAGCGGCAAACAGGGTATTCGCCAGCCTGCGCCAACGAATGGGTGCCGCGCCTGTGTGGATAGCCCAAGGTCAAATGCGGAGATTGCCCCAACCGGCACTTCCTGCCTGTGACCGATACCGTCATCGCCCAGCATCTTCGTGGAGAAGGAGCGGACGGGCGGGACTTCATCATCGGCGTCTATCCGATGCTGACAGATGAAACCTGCCGGTTCCTCGCCGCCGATTTCGACAAGAAATCGTGGCGGGACGACGTCGCTGCCTTTCTGGAAACCTGCCGGATCAAAAACATCCCGGCGGCGGTGGAGCGATCCCGATCCGGCAATGGCGGTCACGTCTGGATCTTCTTTGCCGAACCGGTTCCGGCCGGATTGGCCCGCCGTTTGGGTGCCCGCATCCTGACCGAGACCATGGAACGCGCCCCCGAACTCGGCTTTGATTCTTACGACCGCTTCTTCCCCAACCAGGACACCATGCCGGCGGGCGGGTTCGGCAACCTGATCGCCCTGCCCCTGCAGAGACGCCCCCGCGAGGCCGGCAACAGCGTCTTTCTGGATGACCAATTCGAACCCCATCCCGATCAATGGCAATACCTGTCGGGAATTCGAAGAATGACGCTGGCGGAGGTCTCCACCCTGACCGACGAGGCCAGCCGCCAGGGCCGCATCCTCGGTGTCCGCCTGCCCATAGACGACGATGACGAGGAGCCGTGGCTGGCGCCGCCATCCCGGCGCAAGCCTGAGGCTCCGGTCAGCGGCCCCTTGCCGGAAACGGTCGACATGGTCCTGGGCAATCAGGTCTACATCGACCGCACCGCCCTCCCCCCGGCCTTGGTCAATCGCCTGGTCCGTCTGGCGGCATTCCAGAACCCCGAGTTCTATAGCGCCCAGGCCATGCGGCTGGCCGCCCAGCGCCCGTTCGGGCATCGGGTTGTCCTCAGACAGACGGGATTCACGCTGCCCGTGGGGATGAACAGCGACCGGCCAGCTATCCCGGATGTATACAATGCCCTGGCCAGGAACGAGCAGCGCAACGCCATGATCTTCGACGACGTGCTGAAAGCCCTGGAAGGCGGGCGCTCGCCGGTGATCCTGACCGAACGCAAGGAACACGCTCTGCTTCTGGCAGAACAGCTGTCGCGATTTGCCCGGAATGTCATCGTTCTGCACGGCGGCATGGGGGGTGAAGGCCCGGCGAGCGCAGGCAGAACAGCTTGCCGCCATCGCCGACACCGAGGAACGGGTGCTGATCGCCACTGGCCGCTACATCGGCGAAGGATTCGACGACGCCCGGCTCGACACCCTGTTCCTG
>CAJANN010000008.1 GCA_903941095.1 uncultured Rhodospirillaceae bacterium
GAGGCTGTCTTTGTCGCAGGTGAATTGAAATGAATCGTCTGGAATTTGGTGGGATCGGTCTGATCGTTGTTCTGTCGCTTGTTTTCTCGGTGGGGCTGGGTCTGTCCGGCGTTTCCCTGGTCTGGGCCGCCCTTCCAGTGCTGGCCGGTGCCGGCGGAGCAGGTCTGCTCCACTTGGCCGGGCGTCGGCGGCCGGCCTCGGTGGACGGGGCGGCGCTGCTTCCGGTCGCTCCGCCGGAGGTCGTCGCAGCGCCGGTCGCACCCCTGGCGGGGGCGGCCACCGAGACGCGCCTTGCGTCCAGTCTGGCGGTGCTGGCGCAGAATGTCGGCAACCTGATCCGGCTGCTGTGGCACGTCGAGGCCGTCGAAGAGGAAGAAGGCGGGCTGAAATCCGATACCGAAGCGGTGGCCGCTGCCGTCCACGAGTTGGCCGCGTCACACGCCGAGGTGGCGCGCAACGCCAGTTTGACCGCGGTTTCGGCGCAGGATGCGGAAACGTTGAGCCGGCAGGGGCGCGATGTCGTCGCCGGGGTCCGGTCGGAAATGGCCGGGATCATCGTCTTGTTCCGCGAGCATGTTTCGCCCAGCCTTGAGGCCCTGCGCGGGCAGACCGAGAAGATCGACGCCATCTCATCGCAAATCGACAAACTGGCGGGCCAGACCAACCTGCTGGCCCTGAACGCCACCATCGAGGCGGCCCGCGCCGGCGAGGCCGGAAAAGGGTTCGCCGTGGTCGCCGGCGAGGTCAAGAAGCTGGCCAACGACACCCGCCGCCAGACCATCGAGATCCATGATCTGGTGGCCAGCCTGCAGGATCAGGTCAGCAAGGTGGTGGAAGCCGTCGAGGGCAAGGCCCTGGCCGCCATCGAACATGTCGGTCAGGGGATCGTCGGAGCGGCCGATGCCTTCGAACAGAACCA
The DNA here is from genome assembly GCA_903941095.1 of uncultured Rhodospirillaceae bacterium. GTDB lineage: Bacteria > Pseudomonadota > Alphaproteobacteria > Rhodospirillales > Magnetospirillaceae > Magnetospirillum. The sequence continues at coordinate 920 of CAJANN010000008.1, forward strand.
TTCACGGATGCGGACGATCGGGGTGGCCGCCAGTTCCAGTGCCGCCGCCGCCGAGGAACAGGCCGCGGCCACCTCCGAAGTCGACCGCAGCCTGGGCGGCGTGGTCGACAAGGCAACCCTGATCAAGGGCTCGATGCATCAGCTGGGCGAGGTGTCCGCCAGTCTGGCGGGCAACATCCAGGCGATGCTGCTGGACCTGTCCCTGGCCTATCAGGACGCCGGAGGGAAAAGCAAGGAGGCGACCATCGACATGGCCATCGTCGCCCACCGGCTGTGGGTCTTGCGGGTCCGTGCCCTGCTGGACGGGCACATGCATTTCAGTGCCGCCGACGCCGGGTCGCATACCACCTGCATGCTGGGCAAGGCCTATTATTCGGAAGACTGGAAAGAGATAAGGACGCTTCCCGCCATGCAGGAACTGGAGGCTCCGCATGTCCAGCTGCACCAGCTTCTCAAGGAAATCGTCGCGCTGCGGGAGAGCAACGACAATCGCTCCCACGACGAGGTCATGCGCCGCTACGGCGACCTCAAGCAGGTGTCGCAGCGTATCGTCGGCTGCCTGGAAGTCGCGCGGGGACAGGTGGGCGAAAGGGCGTGATGCTGCCGGGGGGGAAGGCTTCGTCAAGGCCATCGGCTTCATCCGATGGCCTTGACGCGTCTCCGGTATCGCTGGCCTGACGGCCCGGAACATGCTTAATTTGTCGGGATTTGGACGGGGGCACGCCAGATACCCATGCCGGTGGACGAACTCTTTTCGCAGCAGCCAGCAAAGCCGGTCCGGCCGCCCGGATTCCTTCGCCAGTTCATGCGGCTTGCCGGCCCCTACTGGCGCGACGGCAGCAGGTGGCGGGTGCGGGGGCTGCTGGGGCTGTTCGCCCTGTTCACCGTGCTGCAGGTGGTATCGCCGGTCCTGATCAATCTGTGGAGCGCCAACCTGTTCAACGCCCTGGAACAGCGGTCCATGGACCGCTTCCTGGTGCAGATCGGCGCCCTGATCATCATTCTGGTCTTCGCCATGACGGTGACGGCGATCCATCTGGTCATCAAAAGGCGGATCCAGGTGGGCTGGCGCGACTGGCTGACCCGGCGGCTGCTGGACGATTGGCTGGCCGAGGGACGGCATTATCAGGTCACCCACATTCCCGGCGAACACGACAATCCCGACGGCCGCATCGCCGAGGACATCCGCAACGCCACCGAAGCCGCCATCGATCTGGCCCATTCCCTGGTCTATTGCGTGCTGCTGCTGGTCAGCTTCACCCAGATCCTGTGGACGCTGTCGGGAATCATCCAGGTGCCGTTCATCGGCGGCGATATCGACGTGCCCGGCCACATGGTGTTCGTCTCGCTGCTGTATGCCACCGCCGGCACCACCGCGGCGGTGCTGATCGGCCGTCCGCTGGTCACGTCGGTCAACCTGCGCCAGACCAAGGAAGCCAACTTCCGCTTCGGTCTGGTCCGGGTGCGCGAGAATTCGGAATCCATCGCCCTGCTGGCCGGAGAGCCGGAAGAACAGCGCCGGCTGGCGGAAATCTTCAAAGGCGTCGTTCAGGCTTTCGATGCCCAGACCAATGCCCTGGCCCGGGTGTTCCTGTTCTCGTCGGGCTATGCGGTGCTGGCCACCGGCTTTCCCATCCTGATCACCGCGCCGCGCTATATTGCCGGCGCCATCACCCTGGGCGCGCTGATGCAGATCGCCCAGGCCTTCCAGCAGATGACGTCGGCCCTGTCGTGGCCGGTGGACAACCTGTCCAAGGCGGCGGAGTGGAAGGCCTCGGTCGAACGGGTACTGGCCCTGCACAACGCCATCGAAACCCTGAAGGCCGACGTGGCCTGCGTGCCCGACAGCCGCATCTGCGTCGGCCGCACCGGCCAGCCGGTGCTGGCCTTCCGCGACCTGACCATTGCCAACGCCGACGGCACCGTCGTGGTCAGCCGCTTCGCGGCGGAAATCCAGCGCGGCGAGCGGGTGCTGATTTCCGGCGATTCCGGCGGGGCGCTGAAATTGTTCAAGGTGGTCGCCGGCCTGTGGCCGTGGGGGCGCGGCCATATCGAGCTGCCCGGCGACGGTGCCATCTCGTTCGTCCCCGAACGGCCCTATCTGCCGATCGGTTCGTTGCGCGGCACCTTGCGCTATCCGTCCGACCGTGACGTCTTTCCCGAAGCGATGGTGCTGAAGACGATGGAAAAGGTCGGGCTGGGGCACCTGACCCGCCGGCTGCTGGACCAGGCCAATTGGGAGCAGTTGCTGACCTTGGGCGAGCAGCAGCGCATCGGCTTCGCCCGGCTGCTGTTGCACCGGCCTGACTGGATCTTCCTGGACGAGGCCACCGATTGCCTGGATGAGGCGGCCGAGCAGGAACTGATGGCCCTGCTGATCGCCGAGTTGCCCGACGCCACCATTCTGACGGTGGGATACAATCAGGGGCTGGAGCAGTTTCACCAGCGCAAGCTGATGCTGGAGGCATCGGGGCACGGTCCGGCCTTCATCCGCGAGACCTCGCTGGTCAGCCCGCCCGAGCGCCGCCGCAAGATGAGCGCCCTGGACCTGCGCCATTGGCTGATCCACCCCTTGCGCCGGGCCAGCGAGAAGCCGCGCAACGGCTCGCAGGAAGAATAGTCCACGGCCAGGGGGCGGTTGCCGGTGCGGTCCCAGGCCCCGATGCTGCCGACGCCGGCCGCGCACCAAGGGTGCGCCAGCACACGGTTCGGCGGCCACGAGAGGTCGTAAGCGTCGGGCCTGAAGGCCTGAAAGGGGGATTGCCGCCGATCGAATTTCAGCTTCTCAAGACGGCCGGTTGGGAATGTGCCGACGAGACGGATTGGCTTGCCTCCGTCGTCAAACGCATTGCAGCCGAAACCCCCGATCTGTCGGTCTCGATGTCGCTCTGTTACCTCAACGGCGAGCGTGAAATTTCAAGGACCAGCCGCGATCGCCGCGCTTGCCTGGTCGCGATGTTCCGCGGTGTCGATCCGCCATCGGTGGTGCTGTTGGACGTTGATCATGCGGGCATAACGGCTCTTGCCGGAATGATGCTCCGCTACAGGGTGGAATGTCCACAGATCGAGATAGAGGAGCACGTTCTAAGCTGCTCCACGCCATGATCGCCCGCAGCGGCAAGTGGGACAAGGGGACCGAAGCGACGTTGCCGGACTACGTCCGAACCCGCCGACTTCCCCGGGTTCTCAGATCCCAGGGGAAGCGCTCGACCGGGGTGATGATCAACCAGTGGACGGATCGGTTGGTGGCGAGGGTGAGAGGGGTATCTCTGTAGCGCAGCCATCCAATGCTGGAGCTACAACAGTGCGTTGACGCAAAGCGATGAACCCACCAACTTATCGCCTAATTGTAGATGTCGGGAATGCGCTCATGAAGTTTCGCCTGCTTGCCATACCCTTCTGCATCGCAATGTTGCTTCCTTTGGCAGGGCATGCAGGAGAGGGGCTGGCCTCATGCCGGTTCGCCAATCAGGAAGTTCGGAAGAGAACGGATATTCGAAGCGATGCTTGGTCCGCTGGTCTCACCGCACTGGACCATGGGGACGTCCCGGCAGCCCAATCGAGTTTCGACCGCGCGCTGGCGGAGAGGTCCGACAATCCTTTTTTGATCGCCTTCATCGCACGCTTCTACCGTGAGGGCATCTGCGGAATGGCCAAGGATTTTGACAAAGCGGTCGGCATATACCGCGATGGAGCCGCTCGAGGTGCTGGCGGCGCGATGCTCGAATTAGCACTCATGCTTTGGCATGGACAGGGCGTAGTCGAGGATAAGATCAGTGCGGTCCATCTGGTTCGACAGGGAGCTCTCGATTTAGGCTTCGTTGGCGGAAAGGCGGATGTCGTCGAATTGAGCGAGTTGGTCGGTGGCTCAATTCCGCCGGAATTGGCGGGTGAACTTGACTGGGTCAAGACGTTTGTGGACACGCCGGGAATGGGGCGGGCTGTTGCCGATACATTTCTTTCCCAGACACCTCCTGACGTCGTCTCCGCTTGCCGTTACATGGCTTTCTCCTTCGAAGCCCAACCCGATCCCGAAACAGCCTTCCGGTTGGGAGAGATGCATCTGGAAGGGAGAGGCATCGAGCCTTCGACGGTCCATGGGTATCGCTACCTCTCACGTGCGGCATCGGCGAGGCACGCGGACGCGACGGCCGAAATAGGTCGCCGCATGCTGAGGGGCGAAATACCTTCTGCGCAAGATTGGAACGCCCTGGCCTGGCTGCTTCGTGCGTCCAACATGGGGGCCAATGTGGCGAGCGATGTCCGCGCGGCCAAACTTCGTGTCTCGGATGTCGCCGTGCGGGAGGCGGAAATGCAAACGCATTTCCTCCCCCCTCTTGCACTGCCTTCCTTGAACCGGGAGAAACCCTGCCAGCCGAAAGATAGATAGTTAATTGCAGCCTGACTGCTGCAATCGGTTTTCGAAATCGGCGACGGCAGCTTTTTGCTCGTTGAGCCTGGCAAGTTTGTCGTCCATGGCTTGCTTAGCGGCCTCAGTCTGAGAGCCGGTCGACTGCCATTGCGAAAAAGCGTCCCACACTGACGAGAGATCGTTGATTAACCCACCGTCCTTGAAGACGTTGGCGAGGCAGTTTAAGACTTTCTGTGCGATCATGGCGCGTCCACGCCCCTTTACAGGCTGACGCAGCCCCTGGACGCAGTTTGACCCGGCGCCAACTGCCGCTTGGGTTGCTGCGGAGACGAACCCATCCCATGCCGTGTTTTCGCCCGCCACTGCTCGATCATAGGCGGCGATCGACTCATTCCAAATGTTCTCGGCATCCTTGAGATTGCTCCGTCCGCGCTCCAAGGTCGCCCTCAATTCTTTGCACTTATCTTCCTTCGGCGGTTCGGGTTCCGGTTCCGGACGGGGCTCTGGTTCGGGCTCGGGGCTGGGGGTGGGACGCGGTTCGGGCTTCGGAATCGGCGGCGTGGGGCGCGGCGCCGGCTGGGGAATAGGCGGAGGATTGGGAGTGGGAGGCGTCGGCTTCGGCATGGGGTCGGGCTCTTCGCCTCCCGTGGGCGTCGGCCCCGGCCCAGGATCGGGCTTCGGCACAGGCGGAAACGCGGCCAGCACGACGTCGCGGAACAGGGGGACCGCGTCATCGTCGGCGAGATCGGCCATGCGCACACCCAGCGGCCTGGGCGCCGGCATGTCGCCGCCCAGCAGGGCCTTAGCCTGGTCGCTTGGGAGCTGATTGACGATGCCGTGCAGCACGCTGTCGGCGCGGTCACGGCCGGACGCCGCGTTCACCTGTTCGACCAAGTCCAGCACGGTTGGGTGGGCGTCCGAGCCAGCTTGTTTGAGGTAATCAGCATAGATTTTGGGCACGCCGCCATCGACGCTGCTCTTGGTGAGTGCCTGGGCGCTGTCGGCGTTGAATGCCAGGCTCACCTCATCCAATTCGACTGGTTGAGGCGGTTTGGGCAGTGACAGTCGCGCCGGCCGGATGTTCAAGAGGCCGGGCTCACCCTGCTGCAGGCGGGCATGGTGCTCGTCGACCTCCTCCGGGGTCGGGGGCTTGAAGTCGCCCAGCAGCCCTTCTGTGGTCTTACGGAGGCTGGCGATGGTGGGGCCGTTCGGCTTCAGCAGGCCGTCGATCTTGAGGTCGTTCTCGCCCTGCCAGGTCTTGACGCCTATTCGGCTGGTCGGGCCCGACGGGTGCGCCCAGGGTGAAGAAGTTGTCGTCGAATGGGGACGATCCCTGGCCGAAGCCGGGAAAGCGATTGGCCGGGAATGTGATCATGTTTTGTTCTCAACGAGGGCCTGAAAGAGGGCGGTCTCCCATGAAAGACCGCCCGAGCGCTTTCGATGCAAACACGATTGAAGGTGGAGTATCAAGGCATATAATCCTAATTTTTGGATGAATAGGAGTAGGGCCCTGCTCTAAGCAAGGCCGAGATGTGGCGACAGTCTGCCAAGCTGTTTGCATCTTTCGCGAGAGAAGGGTTTATTGGTGGTCCCATCCCTGCACCCAGAGTTCGCGCCTTGCTGCCCCCGGTCCTTGAAATTCACGTGGTCTGGCATCCCGATGACGAGGCAAAGGCACGCCCATTCGCCGAAGCCATCATCGACCATTATCATGGCGACCAGTTTTCCGGTTTGATCTGTGGGGCTGTGGAGGTCTATGTCCGGTCGGCTGGATGGAACGGCCCCAATTCGGCTCCTAGGCCTGCGTCACCACCCGCTCGGGCGGAATGCCGATCGAGACCACGGTGCCGATGCCGGCGCGGCTGGAAATCTGGAAGGTGCCGCCGTGCAGCAGGATCAGCCGCCTTGCCAGCGGCAGGCCAAGGCCGGTGCCGTTCTGCCGTTTGACATAGGGGGACGAAGCCCTGCCGAACGGCAGCTGGATCAGTTCCATGTCGCGGGGGTCGATGCCGTCCCCGGAATCGCGGACCGCGATCCGGACCCAGCCGTCAGGGGCCAGGTCGGCGTCGATGGTGACCAGGCCGCCGGCCGGGGTGAACTTGACGGCATTGTCCAGCAGATTGGTCAGCGCCTGCGCGAAGCGCAGCGCGTCGGCGCGGATCTTGGGCAATTCGGCATCGGCGGCAGGGGTGAATTCCAGATGCAGGTTCTGGCTTGCCGCCAGGGGGGCGGCCCGGGCGACGACGCCGCGGATCATGTCGCCCAGATCGACGGTCGTTTCGTTCAGGGGAATCCACCCGCTTTCCACCTGGGCCATGTCCAGCATTTCGTCGATGCAGCCCTTCAGCAGCGATCCGGCGTGGTGAATGCTGCGCAGGCTTTCGCGTTGCTTTTCGTTCGCCAGCGGTCCGAAGATTTCAAGCTGCAGGGCTTCGGTGAATCCCAGGACGGCGTTCAACGGGGTCCGCAGGTCATGGCTCATGTTGGCCAGGAAGTCGGTTTTCGCCTGATTGGCGGCTTCGGCCCGGTCCCGCGCCTGTTCCAAGGCTTCGTATCCGCGGCGCGCCTCGGCCTCGGCTTCGGCGCGGGCCTGGGCTTGCCGGCGGTGGCGCCGCCGGTCCGAACGGGCGAACAGGACGGTCAGCCCCGCGCTGCACAGGACCGCCGCCAGTCCGGCCGGCAGCAAGATCCGGTTGGCCCGCTCCAGCGGGGCGGTCAGAATCGTTTCGGGGACGCCGTACAGGATCGTCCAGCCCAGACTGGGAATGCGCTGAAAGGTGGTCCAGACCTGTTCGCCTTCCTGGGTGGTCGACTTGAAGTGCCCGCGGTTTCCGTTGATGGCGGCCAGTTTGGCCGCCGCCGATTCGGTGATCCGCGAGCCGACGAAGGTGTCCGCCTCGCGCGAGCGGGCGGCGATGCGGCCGTTGGCGTCGACGATGGCGACGGTATGGGCGGCGGGGAAGTTCTGCTGAGCCAGGACGGCGTTGAGAACGGCCGGAAAGAAGGTGCCGTTCAGGACATAGCGGACCTTGCCGTCCCGGACGACCGGGACGCCGACGACGACGAGCGGCCGGGGCTGAAGCGAACCGCTGGGGATCACGCCGAAAGCCTGGGGGCGGCGGGTTTCGGCCACCTGGGCGATGTGGGCCGGGGCCTTGGGATAGGGCAGGGGGGCGCCGAAGGGACGCAGGGTGTTGAGCAGCATCGACTGGGAATCCGGGTCGATCAGCAGCATCGTGAACCATCCCTGGTCGGCGCGATGGACATAGGTGTGCAACTCGCGCAGAAAGGCCTCCAGGTCCGAGCGGGCCAGTTCGGACGAATCGGCCAGTGCCGTCAGAACCTGGAAGCGGGCGGCGATTTCCCGTTCCACGGCGGTGGACAGGGCCGCCACCACGCCGTCGACTTCCGATTTCAGCAGCTTCTGGCGGTCATTGACGTAGAACTGGCCCAGGACGACGGTGAACAGGACCACCGGCAGGACGACGGCTACCCCCTGGGCGACGCGCCGCCAGGCCGGGTCGGCAAGCTTTGTCCACCCTGCCGCCCACCAGCGGACAAGGGGCGGGGGCCGCGGGGCGTCTGGAATTCCGTAGCGGGCATCGGGGGGCATACCGGCTCCGTGTGTGGGCGATCGGACATTGGTAGCCGGTTTGGACGGAATGTCGATACGGCGTTCGCACTAAGGGCGGCGAAACAGTATCAGAAAACCAGGACCCCTTCGACGACGTCGGGGTCGTCATCGCCGCGCCGCAGGGTGAATCCGGCCTTGCGCGCCAGGGCCAGCATGGCGGCGTTTTCCGCCAGGACCTGGATCACCATGTCCCCGGTTCCCCGGCGGCGGGTATAGGCGATCATGGTGTCCAGCAGCTTGCGGCCCAGGCCGGTGCCCTTCAGGCTGGAGCGCACCAGGATGGCCAGTTCGGCGCGATGGTTGTCGGGGTCGGTGACGGTGCGGACCACTCCCAGGGTTTCGGGCCGCCCGTCCTTGCCGGCGTGGGTGGCGATGAAGGCCATCTCGCGGTCGTAATCGATCTGGGTCAGCCGGGCCAGCTGGTGGTGGGCCAGCTCGCGGATATGGCCGTGGAAGCGATAGCGCAGATCCTGCGGGGTCATGTGGCCGATCAGGTCGGCGTGGGCGGGCTCGTCCTCGGGCCGGATCGGACGGATCATCACCGCCGATCCGTCATGCAGGACATGCGTTTCTTCCAGGTGGGCGGGATAGGGCAGGACGGCGAAGCGGCGGCGGTCTGTGGCCTCCACCGGCTCGACCCGCATGCGGGCGTCGACGGCCAGCGCCCCCTGGTCGTCGCAGAACAGCGGGTTGACGTCGCAGGCGACGATTTCCGGATTGTCCACCAGCATCTGCGACAATCGCACCAGGGCTTCGGCCAGGGCGTCGACGTCGGCGGCGGCGCGGGCGCCGTGGGCGGCCAGCAGGCGGGCGATGCGGGTGCGGTCGATCATGGCCCGCGCCAGCGGCAGGTTCAGCGGCGGCAGGCCCAGGGTGTGGTCGCGGACGATCTCGACGGCGCGGCCGCCTTCGCCGAACACGATGACCGGGCCGAACAGCGGGTCGCAGGCGATTCCCATCATCAGATGGCGGGCGTGCGGGCGCAGGGCCATCGACTGGATGGTGAAGCCCTCGATGCGGGCGGCGGGGCGCTTGTCGCGGGTCCGGTGCAGGATGCCGGCGCAGGCGGCGCGGACGGCATCGGCGGTTTCCAGGTTCAGGGCGACGCCGCCGACATCCCATTTGCGCGGGATGTCCGGCGAGGCGACGGTCAAGGCCACCGGCAGGCCGATGTCCAGGGCCTTTGCCGCCGCTTCCTCGGCGTCGGCGACATGGTGGCTGTCGACCACGGCGATGCCGTAGGCGGCCAGAACGGTCTTGGCTTCGGATTCCAGCAGCAGGCCGCCGCCCCGGGCCAGCGAGCGGTCGATGACGGCGCGGGCGCCATCGGCGTCGGGCTGGAAATCCAGAAGGTGCGACGGCGGCGCCTGCAGCAGCATTTCCTGGTTGCTCTGGTAGCGCAGCAGATGGCGGAAGGCGCGCACCGCCTGACCCGGGGTGTCGTAGGTGGCCAGCCCGGCCTCGGCGAACAGCTGCCGGGCCGGCTTGGCCGAGGCCTCGCCGACCCAGCAGGTCAGCACGTGGCCGCCGTGGCGGCGTTGGGTTTCCACCACCGCCCGGGCGATGTCGACGCCGTCGGACATGGCATTGGGGGCGTGGATGGCCAGGACCGCGTCGATGGTGGCGTCCTCGACCAGGACCCGCACCACCTCGGCGGTACGCTTGCCGTCGGTGTCGACGGCCAGATCGACGGGATTGCCCGGCTTCCAGTCCTTGGGCAACAGGATCGACAGGCGGCGCAGGGCGTCCTCGGACAGCGGCGCCAGGGCGCCCGGACCGGCGGTCATCTCGTCGACGGCCATCATCGCCGTGCCGCCGCCGTTCGAGACGATGGCCAGCCGCTCGCCGCGCAGGGGGCGGGTGCGGGCCAGGGTCTCCACCGCGGCGAACAATTCGTCCAGATCGGCCACCCCCAGGGCGCCGGCCCGGCCGATGGCGGCGTCGAACACCTCGTCGGGGCGGGCCAGGGCTTCCGACAGGAACGCCGCCTGCGACGGGGCGGGATTGTCCACGCCGCGCCCGGCCTTGACCAGGACCACCGGCTTGTTGCGGGCGGCGGCGCGCAGGGCCGGCATGAAGGCGCGGCGGGTGCGGATGTCTTCGATGTACATCAGGATGGCCCGGGTCGCCTCGTCGTTGGCCAGGTGGTCCAGGATGTCGGCGAAATCGACGTCCATGCAGTCGCCCAGCGAGATGAAGGCGGAAAAGCCGATGCCGCGCGGTTGCGCCCAGTCCAGGACCGCGGTGCACAAGGCCCCCGATTGCGAGACGAAGGCGACCTTGCCGGGGCGGGCGGGGATATGGCTGAAGCTGACGTTCAGGCGCGATTTCGGGGCCAGGACCCCCAGCGAGCCGGCCCCCAGCAGCCGCATGCCGGAACGGTGGGCCGCCTCGCGGCAGGCTCCGGCATCGGCGTCGGCGGCGACGACGATGGCCATGCGGCAGCCTTTGTCGCCCAATTCCCCGATCAGGGCCGGCAGGGTGGCCGGCGGCGTGCACAGGATCGCCAGTTCCGGCGCCACCGGCAAGGCGCTTACCGACGGATAGGCCAGGACGCCGGCGACGGCCCGGTGTTTGGGATGGACCGGCATGATCGGACCGGGAAAGCCGCCGTCCAGCAGGTTGCGCATGACCACGCTGCCCACCGAGCGCGGCCGGTCCGAGGCCCCGATCACCGCCACGGCGGCCGGTTCGAACAGGAATTGCAGATTGCGCACGCTCATTCGGCCGGTCCTCTTCCGATTCGTCATCAAGGGGATGGCCCGGACCGTGGTGATTTGCAAGAGGTCTTTCGCCCGGCAGGGTGATCGCATTTGGCGATCCCCCCCGGCTTCTTTCATGTCGGCCTCAATCGCCGGCGGGGGCATCAGGCCTCGCTGCGCTCGTCCAAAGGCGATCACCCTGTTTCGCCCGGCGGCCCCCCTTTGCGGATCGGGGGAAGTGGAGTAAACAGAAGGGACGCTTGCGTCTCCGCTTTCGAGGTTCATCGGATGATCCGCCGTCTTGCCGTCGCCGCTCTGATGGTTGCAGCCTGTCCTGCCCTGGCCGAGCCGCCGGCCGTCTCGTCTCCGGCTGCCGTCGAAAAGCCGGCGGTTGCCGAGGAATCTCCCAATTTCCAGCCGATCCGTCAGGTCGAGCCGTCGCCCGGACCCGAGCCGTCCCCGGCTCCTTCGGCGCCGCCTCCGGCTTTTCCGGCGCCCGTGGCGGCGCCGTCTGCCGCGATCGTCGCCCCGCCCCCCGCGGCGGCCGCTCCGGCCGAACCCGGGGCCGGACCGGCGCAGGACCTGCCGCCGGCCATGATGGCGGTCCTGCCCATCGGCATGGCGGCCCTGTTCGCCGTGCTGGGCGCCCTGCTGGCGGGGCTGATGGGGGCGGTGATGGCCCGCGCCCTGCGGCGCGGCGAACTGGCCCAGCGCCGCCATGCGGTCGCCGTCACCCTGGCCGCCGAGCTTGAAACCCGCCGCCTGGCCTTCGAATCGGTGCCGCTGCCCCCCAACGTGGATGCCGGGGTGTCGTTCGTGTCGTCGGTGATTTCCCTGGCCGGCATCGACCACGGCTTCCGCGCCGCCCAGGGCGAACTGTTCCTGCTGCCGCCGCAACTGGCCTCGCACCTGTCGGTGCATTATGCCGCCGTGCAGCGGGTGGCCGACTTCGTCAAGGGGCAAAGCCTGGCCGCCGCCGTGCGCATGATGCAGGCCAACCGTCTGGGCGGCCATCCCTGTCCGGATGCCGGCGCCATGCGCGACGCCCATGTGGAAATGACCGCCGCCTTCCGCGGCATCGACAAGCTGATGGCCGGGCTGAAAACGCTGGCCAGGTAAGACAGGGGGACCGCCGGATGGACAAGACGCAGCCAGGACCGCATCCGCTGGGCGTCGCGCCCGGTTTCGTCTGGGGGGCTTCGACCTCGGCCTACCAGATCGAGGGGGCCGCCTTCGAGGACGGCCGCGGACCCAGCATCTGGGACATCCATTCGCGGACCCGCGGGCGCACGGCCAACGGCGACACCGGCGACGTCGCCTGCGACCATTACCACCGCTGGCCGGAAGACATCGCCCTGATGAAGCGGCTGGGGGTCGGGGCCTATCGCTTCTCGGTGTCGTGGCCGCGGGTCCTGCCGCGCGGGCGGGGCGCCGTCAACGAAAAGGGCCTGGATTTCTATGACCGCCTGATCGACGGCGCGCTGGCGGCCGGCATCCAGCCCTGGCTGTGCCTGTATCATTGGGACCTGCCGCAACGCCTGCACGAACTGGGGGGCTGGACCAACCGCGACGTCGCCGGCTGGTTCGCCGATTACGCCACCCTGATCGCCCGGCGCTTCGGCGACCGGGTCAGGCATTTCGCCACCTTCAACGAACCCAATGTCTGCACGCTGTTCGGCTATGGCATGACATGGTGCGCCCCGGCGGCCGAGGACCGTGCCGCCTATCTGCGGGCCAGCCATCACGTCAACCTGGCCCACGGCGCCGGCGTCGACGTTGTGCGCGACTGGGTCCGCGACGCTTCCATCGGCTGCGTCTACAACCTGCAGCCGCTGCATCCCGCCGACGAGAATTCGCCGGCCGACCGGGCGGCGGCGGCCCAACTGGACGCCCACTGGAACCGGGTCTATGCCGACCCGCACATCCTGGGTCATTACCCCGCCCTGGTGGCCGCCGATTACGAGCCCTACCTGCAGGCCGGCGACATGGCCCGCATCTGCCGCCCCATCGACTGGGTGGGGATGAACCATTACGGTCCGATCTGGGCCAAGGCCGATCCGGCGGCACCGATGGGGTTCGGCTGGGCCGACGTCAAGGTGGCCGAGGCCCATCCCGAGATCGGCTGGGAGATATTCCCCGAGGCCTTCACCGAGCAATTGCTGGAAACCTCGGCCCGCTATCGCCTGCCGGTCTACATCACCGAGAACGGTTGCGGCCGCAACGACGACCAGGAACTGGCCGACGCCGACGGCAATGTCGACGATTTCTACCGGATCAGCTATCTCCGGCTTTACACCCGGGCCATGCAGAAGGCCATCGAGCAGGGCGCCGACATCCGCGGCTATTTCATCTGGTCGCTGCTGGACAATTTCGAGTGGGGCTCGGGCTACGGCAACCGCTTCGGCATCGTCCGCGTCGACTTTCCCACCGGCACCCGCACGCCGAAGAAGTCGTTCGCCTGGTACGCCGACCTGATCCGCGGCGTCTGGAGCTGACCCTGTATCAGAACACCCGTCCGGCCATGCTGTCCAGGGCGCCCTGCAGGATGTAGGCGGCGGCCATCTTGTCGACCACCTGGGCGCGGCGGGCCCGCGAGGCGTCGGCCTCCAGCAGGGTGCGGGTGACGGCGGCGGTGGACAGGCGTTCGTCCCACAATGCCACCGGCACGTCGCGCAGGCGCAGCAGGTTGCGCACGAAGGCCCGCGTCGACTGGCAGCGGGCGCCTTCGGTTCCGTCCATTTCCACCGGCAGGCCCAGCACCAGCCCCCCCACGCCCTGCCGGTCCATCAGGGCGAACAGCGCCTGGGCGTCCTGGGTGAACTTGGTCCGGCGGATGGTGTCGAACGGCGAGGCGATGGACAGGCGCACGTCGGACAGCGCCAGACCGATGGTTCTGGTGCCCAGGTCAAGCCCCATCAGGCGGGCGTCGCGGCCCAGGTGAGGGCGGATATCGGCAAGGGAACACAGCGGCATGGCCCGACTATAGGGGGCGGGCCGGGGTTTGCAAAGGCAAGACCCCTCTTCGGCCGGTCCGGGGGGAGATGACGGCGAACCCCCGGAGTTCCGGTCGAGGAGGGGCCGGCCGGCCCGGATCGTGCCGGGCGGGGCCGGGGGCGGGGATGGCGGGGTGCGGTCATCTCCGTCCGGTCCAGAATCCTCAGGTGGGCGGCCTCCGCCCGGTTTGCAAGGCAATGGCGGGGGGCGATCCCGGTACGGATAATGTTTCTTCCTGCCGTCCGATGATGATATAAACCGCGCCTTGTTCCCGGATCGCGCCCTATACACCCCCGGATCATGACCTCGGCCAGCCCGCCCGCCATCGATTTCTCCGCCCTTGCCCGCGCCGAACTGGCCGATGACGGCGGCCGTCCGCTCGACGCCCTGCTGCTGGTCACCGGCGACGTCGTCGACGCCGCCCGGCAGGCCATCGCCGCCGGCTATGCCGTGATGCCGGCCGGCGGGCTGACCAGCGCCATCGGTTCGTTCGACTATCCCCGGGACGGCGTGGCGGGATTCCGCGACGTGGTCGCCATCCGCCCCAAGGGCGCCCTGGCCGCCGAACTGGCCGACCCGTCCGTTCCGGTCGAGGGTCTGCGGACCCATCAGGTGTCCATCGACCGCGAATGCGGGCTGGTGGCCGCCGGGGCCGGACTGACGTTCGCCCAGGTCAACGCCGCCCTGGCCGAACATGTCGGCCCCGGCGCCCGCGTTCTGGTCGACCTGACCAGCATCGGTTCGGCCTATGTCGGCGGGGTGGTGGCGACCGGGGCGATGGGGCCGATGCGCCTGCGGCCCAGTTCGACCCTGGAGGCGGTGGTGCTGGCCGATGGCGGCCCCGCCCGGCTGCTGACCGGCGACGACCTGGATCTGGTGGAAGGATTGCAGGGCTGGACCGGCATGGTCGCCGCCGCCCGCTTCCGCTTCTACGAGGTGCCGCCGTCGGAATTCGGTCTGGTCCTGCCGGTGCAGGGCAGCGACATCGACGCCGTCGCCGGATTGCTGGCCTATCTGGAGCCGTGGACCCAGGTCAACCTGCCGGGGGCGGGGGGGCGCCTGGGCAATGGCGACACCGTGCTGAACGGCGTCGAGCTGGTCAGCCGCGATTCGCTGGACAGCTTCGTCGAGCACGCGCAGGACCCGGCCCGCAGCAAGGCGCAAGGACTGCTGCAATCGTGCGAGTATGCCGGTGCCGACTGGCTGGCCTGCATCACCGGCTGGTCCGAACAATCGGTGGACGACGTGCTGTTTTCCCTGATGGACCCCGAGACCGAAACCATCGGCGGCGTCATGATCGAGTTCGGCGTCGGCTTCTCGTCGGGCGCCGAGATGGACACCTTCCGCGCCATCCGCGAAGGCGCCCCCGATCTGGCCCGCACCCGGGCCCGCGTCCGGCCCGAGGGGCGGATGAAGCCGTGGACCAGTTCCACCGACGTCAATGTCGCGGTCCCCGCCGATGCCGGGGCCATCGCCGACGTCATGGCCGCCTATGCCGATTATCGGCTGGCCATCCGCACCCTGGGGCGGGAGCTGAAGGGAACCGGAATCGACGTCGAGCTGTCGGCCTATGGACATCTGTCGCCGCACGGCATCGACCCGCACCACCGCGTCACCCTGTTCGCCGACGAGGGCCAGGATGCCGCGCTGGTGGCTGCCCGCCATGCGGTGCTGGCCGGCAAGCGCACCCTGATCCACGACCTGCTGCATGCCGCCGAACGCGGCGGCGGACGGGTCACCGGGGGCGAGAAGGGGGCTCCGTCCCTGGTGGAAATCGCCCGCGCCGCCGGGGGCGAAAACCGCCTGCCCGACGACCTGCGTCGGCGGATGGGGCGGGCGCGCACGGCGGTTATGTCTTCCCATCCCGGATTCAACTTCCGCGCCCCACCCGAACTGAAGTCGGACATGCCCTGAAATCCGATTTTTCTTCCGGCGATCAGGCAATCCCTGTATGGTGCGAACGGTTCGCGATGGTTGCGCGATGTAGGGCACTGGGGAAAAATGACACGCGAAAAGAGAAATCTGACGGGGGTCGAGCGCCATCTCCCCCCTGAGACCATCATCGTCAGCAAGACTGACGTCAAAGGTCGCATCACCTATGCCAACCAGCCGTTTCTGGATATCGCCGGGTATGCCGAGGACGAGGTGCTGGGCAAGCCCCACAATCTGGTCCGGCATCCCGAGATGCCGCGTTGCGTTTTCCACCTTTTGTGGAATGCCATTTCCAGCGGACGGGAAATTTTCGCCTATGTGGTGAACCTGGCGAAGAACGGCGATCATTACTGGGTGTTCGCCCATGTCACCCCGACCTTCGATGCCGCCGGTCAGGTGAAGGGCTATCATTCCAGCCGTCGCGCGCCCCGGCCGGAAGCCGTCGCAGCGGTCCGCGCCCTGTACGCCGACCTGTGCGCCGAGGAAGCCCGGCACGCCAATCCCAAGGACGCCATCGCCGCGGCGACCGAGTTGTTGAGCAAGAAATATATCGGCCCGGGTGGGACTTATGAAGATCTGGTCTTCTCTCTTTAAGGCGTCAGCCGCCGCCGCTGCCGCTGCGATGCTTGCCCTGATCCTGGTCGGGGCGATTCTGCTGGGGGCCGGCGCCGCCGTCCAGGCCGTGCTGTCGGCCGCCATCGCCGCCCTTGCCGTCGCGTCGGCCGTCTGGAACCGGCTTGGCAACGTCGCCATCGGCCGCGTCACCGTGGCGCTGGAAAACATGGCCGACGGCGACCTGGACGGTCGCCTGACCGGGGTCGGCGACGGCGGCGAGCTCCGCCGCCTGCAACTGGCCTTCAACGCCTCGGCCGACAAGGTCGAGGCCTATGCCCGCGAAGTCCGCGGTGCGCTGGACGCCGCGTCGCATGGGCGCTTCAAGCGCACCATCCGTCCGGAGGGCATGACCGGCGACTACCAGGGCTATGTCCAGGCCATCAACCTCGCCTGTGCCCGCATGGAAGAGGGCGAAAAAAGCGTCGGCGCCATGATCGAGCGCATCGACAAGCAGGTGGTGGACACCATCGAAAGCGTGTCCGACCTGACCGCCGATCTGGTCGGCAGCGCGCACACCATGTCCGGCGTGACCAACTCGGTCGACCAGGATACCCGGGTGGCCGCCGCCGCCGCGGCGGAATCCTTCGTTTCGGCCCAGACCGTCGCCGCCGCCGCCGAGGAACTGCACGCCTCGATCGCCGAAATCTCGACCCAGGTCGGCCGCTCTGCCGGGGCGGCCCACGACGCCGTCGCCCACATGGGCGAGGCGCG
The DNA here is from genome assembly GCA_903941095.1 of uncultured Rhodospirillaceae bacterium. GTDB lineage: Bacteria > Pseudomonadota > Alphaproteobacteria > Rhodospirillales > Magnetospirillaceae > Magnetospirillum. Next base: position 17,880 of record CAJANN010000008.1, read on the forward strand.
GGCCGTGGTCGACCGGCTGGGCGTCGCCGCCCGCGAGATCGGCCAGGTGGTGGAACTGATCGGCACCATCGCCGCCCAGACCAACCTGCTGGCCCTGAACGCCACCATCGAGGCGGCCCGCGCCGGCGAGGCCGGCAAGGGCTTCGCCGTGGTCGCCAACGAGGTCAAGGGACTGGCCAACCAGACCGCCCGGGCCACCGACGAGATCACCTCGCGGGTGGCGACCATCCAGCGGGTGTCCCGCGACACCGTCGGCATGATCGACGACGTGTCGAAGTCGATCCAGGGCATGGAGGAAGTCGCCGCCGGCATTTCCGCCGCCGTCGAGGAACAGACCGCCGCCACCAGCGAAATCGCCCGGACCGTCGCCGTCACCGCCGATCAGGCGGAAGAGGTCAAGCGCCGGATGGAATCGGTCGAGGCCAGCGTCGAGAACGCCGACAAGGCGGCCCATGCCGTCAATGAAAGCGCGACGCGGATGGACGAGTCCCTGGGCAGCATGCGCAAGCTGCTGATCAAGGCGGTGCGGACCTCGTCGGATTTCGCCAACCGCCGCAAGTCGCACCGCCGCGCCGCCATGCTGGATGGCGAGATCGCCCTGGACAACCGGATCGAGAAGACGGTCATCCTCGATCTTTCGGAAGAGGGCGCCCTGGTCGGGGCAGCCTTTGGCGCCGAATGCCCGCGGGGAACCCGGCTGACCCTGGCCATCCCGTCCGAAAACGTCCGGCTGGCGGCGGAAATCGTCGTCTGCACCGAAGGTGTGTATCACCTGTCCTTCGTCGATGCGTCGCTGCCGTCGGTCCAGGTCGACGCGCTGTCCAAGGCCAGCATTTCCCGCCTGATGGCGATGGCCAAGGACGACCACCGCCTTTTCGTCGGCCGGATTTCCGAAGCGGTGGACGGCAAGATCGCCCTGCAGCCGTCCGACCTCAGCACCCACCACACCTGCCGGCTGGGGCACTGGTACGACAGCGTCACCGATGACCGTCTGATGGCGCTGCCGGCGTTCCGCGGGTTGCCGGAAGATCACCGGCCGGTGCATTCCAAGGGGCGTGACGTCCTGATCGCCCTGAACGACGGACGCATCGACGATGCCCGGCGCGAACTGCTGGTTCTTGAAGGATTGTCGCGCAAGGTCATTGCCGCGCTGGACCGGCTGACGGCGGAATTCACCGCCTGAGGCCGGCCCTCTCAGGGTGATCGCATTTGACGATCACCCTGGCTTCTTTCATGTCTGCCTCAATCGCCGGCGGGGGGCATCCGCCCCC
>CAJANN010000009.1 GCA_903941095.1 uncultured Rhodospirillaceae bacterium
TAGAGAGAAGCAGATGAAGCGCTGGAACAGGGAGTGGAAAATTAATCTCATTCAACAAATGAGCCCCCAGTGGCGCGATCTCTGCGAAGACATTGCCTGACGGCTCCCGTCGGTTGGATGCCCGCCTGCGCGGGCATGACGTCAAAAATTTACCCTTCCGTAACCTGAGTTCGGAGCCCTGCGACACCAGCCGGGGGGCCAGGGTCTGGTGCATCCGTCGGGGTTTATCTGGAACGCGGGATCGGTTAGCTTCCCCGGCCATGCTTGCCGCTCCCGCCTTCGAGTTTTCGGTTCCGGTCACCGGGCGTCGGACCCGGCTGGCGCCGCTGGTCCTGTCGGTGCTGCTGCATCTGGTGCTGGCGGTGCTGTGGCTGGGCTTTCCGGTTCCCCGGATGATTCCGGACGAGCCGCCGGCCGTGTCGGTCGAGCTGGTGCCGCCCGTCCCCTTGCCGCCCGCTCCGGCTCCTGACGGCAGACCCGAGGGCGGCGCCAGCCGCAGCCCGGACCGGCCGGACAAGGTGGTTCCGCAATTGCAGGAAGGCGAACTGGCGCGGCAATCGACGCCGCCGCCGGCCAAAGAGGCCGCCCGGCCGGGGGCGGTGACGGCGGTGCCGCAGGAAAAGGCCGCCGCCACCCGGAAACCGGCCCCGGTGACGCAAAGCGAGCGGGATTTCGTGCTGTCGCAGGTGGTGCGGCAGTGGAAGCCGCCACGGGAACTGGCGGCCTATGACCGGGCCGAGATGTCGGTGGCGGTGACGGTGCGGGCCGACGGCTTCCTCGCCGACATCTACGACGCCCGCCGGCCCGCCAATCCCGCGGAAGCCTTCGACGGCTATGGCGCGCTGCATCCGCAAAGCATTCAGCGGCGGACCATCGACGCCATCTATCAGGCCATCCGCAAGGCCCAGCCGCTACGGCTGCCCGACGCCCTGAAGGCCAAGGCGCCGTTCACCGTCCGGCTGGATTTCCGCTTCCGGGACGTCCGATAGCGTCCGGCTTCACGGTTCGCCCTCGCCGGGCCAAGGCGGGTTTCTCTATTCCGCCGCCTTGTGGTGCAGCTTGTGCAGGTCCAGTTCGTCCCACACGGCGACCAGCGAGGCGACCAGATGGTCCATCATCTCGTCGGTGTGCAGCGGGGTACCGGACGGCGGCCATCGTAAGGGGCATCGGACGCCGAAGAACCATGTTCCGTATCATGAGCCGGAGCGGTATCTGCGCAACAGTGGAAAATATAGAGCTTCTCGCCGAATACAATTCAACTGAATTTCCATTTTCAGCATTTGCTGATTTGTGATCTTTCTGATCATGAAGGTTATTATGCTGAATCAGTCATGTTATCATTTTATGAATAAAGTATATCCTGTGGTATAGATTGAACTTCACAAAGAATTGTGAGATACGGCTGTGAATCGCTCATTTGCTCTGCTGTCGCAGAGGTGCTGCGTTTCATGAGGCTGGCCGGTCACGGATGCTTGTGGGCCGATGAGTCTTGTCGGTCGCCGTTCGTGTCGTCCACATGGGGAAGGCCGATGGGATGAGGAAGTTTCTGCTATCGATAATCGTCCAGATCGTCGTTGTCGTGGCGATCCTGCGTCCTGGCGACATCGACGGGTATGACGGCTTCTATCTATCCTCGATGTTGCCGGGATGGCTGGTCGACGGACTGGCGATCGCCTGGTGGTATTCCCTGGCCTGGAACATCACGTCGGGCCTTGAGCTGTTCGTATGGTCGCGGATCTTCGGCCACGGGGCGGGAGGGGTTCCCCGGCAGCGCAAATTGTTGACCGATATGCTGAATATCGTCATCTATATCGCGACCACAGCCATCGTTGCCCTGCATGTGTTCAAGCAGCCCGTCACCGGCCTGTTCGCCACGTCGGGTATCGTCGCCATCGTCCTCGGTCTTGCGCTGCAGAACACTCTGGGCGATCTTTTCGCCGGCTTGGCGCTCAATTTTGAACGGCCCTACAAGGCTGGCGACTGGGTCACCCTGGATAACGGGGTGCAGGGGCTGGTGCTTGTCACCAACTGGCGATCCACCCACATCCGTACCCGCACCGCCGATGTGCTGGTGGTGCCGAATGGGGCGGTGGCCAAGGCGCGCCTGACCAATCACGCCCAGCCGAGCAAGATTCACTTGGCCAACGTGGAAGTTCCCCTGACCTACGGGTTCGACGATGCGGCTGTCGAGGCGCGGCTCAGGGCCGCTGCCGCCTCGGTGGACGGCATCCTGTCCGACCCCGGTCCCCTGGTGCTGATCCACGAGATGAAGTCCGACGTGGTGATCTGGCGCCTCTACGTCTTTATCGACGACTTCGCCCGCCTGACGGTCATCCGCGGCATGCTGATGCGGGCCGTTCACGCCCATCTGCGCAGCGACGGGGCGACGGTCGCCTTCCTGCCCCGCACCGATATCTGGATACACCCGGCCGAATCCGTGCCGACCTGACCTGGAGAAAAGCTCAATGACCTCGGCCAAGCATTCCAAAGACAAGGCAGCCACCGACCAGCCGAAGAAGAAGCTGAAGCTTGCCCTGCAGGGCGGTGGAGCCCACGGGGCCTATGCCTGGGGGGTGATCGACGCGCTGCTGGAGGATGGACGTATCGAAATCGAGGCGCTGGTGGGGACCAGTGCCGGCGCGATGAACGCCA
>CAJANN010000010.1 GCA_903941095.1 uncultured Rhodospirillaceae bacterium
GCCCAATCTCAATGACGAGCTTGCTGGCCAGGGCGCAGACGGGCTCACCTTCTCCTGCCCTTCCCGATCATCAAGAACGGGATGCCGTCAACATACAAGGGCGCCGCAGCGGCCGGAGGGGCGGAGCCCCGGAGGGAAAGCGAGGAAGCCACGGGGGCGGATGCCCCCCGCCGGCGATTGAGGCAGACATGAAATAAGCCAGGGTGATCGCCAAAGGCGATCACCCTGCGCCGGCAGGGGATGGGGCTTGACAATGGTCGACATGGGATGGGCCGTCCCGGCGGTCGTGGCGCTGGGGCTGGCGCTGTGGAGCTGGCGTCTGGCGGTGCTGGGACGTCGGCTGGACCGCCGCCGGGCCGAGTTGCACGATGAACGGGGCCGGATGTGGCCGCTGCTCCAGGCGGTGCAGGACGCGGTGGTGCTGATCGACGCGGGCGGGCTGGTCCGGCGCTTCAACCCGGCGGCCGAGCGCATGTTCGGCTACCGGGCCGAGGAGATGGTCGGCCAGCCGGTCGGACGGCTGATGCCCGACGCCTTCGCCGCCGGCCATGATGCCTTTCTGGCGCGGCCGCATGCCGGCGATTTCCACCGGATGGGACCCGACCGCGACATCGTCGGCCGCCGCCGCGACGGCAGCGAGTTTCCCGTCGAAATCGACGTCGCCGCCTATAGCGAGGACGGGTGCCTTCTGCATGTCGGGCTGGTGCGCGACGCGGGCCAGCGCAAGGATCGGGATACCCGACTGTCCCGGCTGGCGACCACCGACGCCTTGACCGGCTTGCTGAACCGCCGCGCCTTTCTTGAGGCCGGCGAGGCGATGATGGCCGGGCGCGGCTACAAGCCGCTGACCATGCTGATGCTGGATGCCGACCGTTTCAAGTCGGTCAACGACGCGCACGGCCATGCCGCCGGTGACGAATTGCTGAAATGTCTGGCGCGGATCGTCGCGGATTCCGCCCGCGGCGACGATGCGGTGGGCCGCCTGGGCGGCGAGGAGTTCGCCGTCCTGCTGAACAATACCGGGGTCGAAGGCGGCACCAATCTGGCCGAACGGATGCTGGCCAGCATCCGCGCCGCTCAGGTCGACCTGCCGGGCGATCACCGGATCGGCTTCACCGTCAGCATCGGGATCAGTTCGACGGCGACGGCGCACGATCTGTCGGCCCTGCTGCACCAGGCCGATCAGGCCCTGTCGGTGGCCAAGGCGTCCGGACGCGACCGGCTGGTCGCCGTTACCGACGAGACGCTGCGGACCCTTTCGCCGCCCGGATGAACGCGGCGATCCGCTCGGGGTCCTTCACTCCGGGGGCGCTTTCCACTCCCGATGAAACGTCCACCGCTCCGGCTCCGCTGATGCGGATGGCCTCGGCGACGTTGGCCGGGTCCAGGCCGCCGGCCAGCATCCACGGCAGCGGACATTGGAAGCCCTGCAGGATCGACCAGTCGAAGCGGGCGGCGTTGCCGCCGGGGCGGTCGGCGCCGGGGGGGGGCTTGGCGTCGAACAGCAGGCGGTCGGCCACCGGCAGGAAGGCCGTGGCCGCCTCCAGGTCGGCGGCGGTGGAAACCGGGATGACCTTCATCACCGGCAGGCCGAATTCCAGACGGACCCGCTCGATCCGTTCGGGGGTCTCGCTGCCGTGGAATTGCAGCAGGTCCAGCCGCACCGTGCCGAGAACCGAGTCCAGCAGGGCGTCGTCGGCGTCGACGAACAGCCCGACCTTGGTGACGTCGTCGGCGAATTGCAGGATCTCCGCGGCCTGATCCGGCGTCACCGCCCGCGGGCTTCTGGCGAAGAACACCAGTCCCAGATAATCGGCCCCGGCCTGCAGCGCGGCGTCGACGGCGTCGCCGTCGGTCAGGCCGCAGATCTTGACTTCGACGCTCATGCGCCCAGCTCCTCGGCGATGCGGCGGGCGGCGGCGGCGGGGTCGGCGGCGCCGGTGATGGGACGGCCGATGACCAGCAGGTCGGCGCCGCGGGCCCGGGCCTGCGACGGCGTCATGATGCGCTTCTGATCCCCGGCCTCGGCCCAGGCCGGCCGGATGCCCGGCACCACCAGCACGGTCTGGGGCCGGGTCATGGCACGCAGGGATTCGACCTCGTGCGGGGAACAGACCAGCCCGTCGACGCCGGCTTCCTCGGCCAGGGCGGCCAGCCGCCTGACCTGATCGAGCACGCTGCCGCCATAGCCGATGGCGGCCATCGCCCCCTGGTCGATGCTGGTCAGGATGGTCACCGCCAACACCTTGGTGGCCGGCCGGCCGATGCGGGCGGCTTCCTCGCGGGCGGACTCGACGGCGGCCTTCATCATCGCCAGACCGCCCGAGGCATGGATGGTGGTCAGCCGCGGCGCCAGCCGCGCCACGCCCTTCATGGCCCCGGCCACGGTGTTGGGGATGTCGTGCAGCTTGAGGTCCAGGAAGACCGGCATGCCCAGCGACGCCACCGCCTCGATGCCGGCGGGGCCGGCGGCGGTGAAGAACTCAAGCCCCAGCTTGACGCCGCCGACCAGCCCTTTCAGGCTGGTGGCCAGCGCGGCGGCCTGGTGGACGTTGGTGGTGTCAATGGCGACATAGACGGGATTGGGCATGGCTGTCCCTTCGGCGGGAAAGTGGGTCAGGACGTCGGCCCGGCGGCGGTCAGCCGGCTTTCGGCCCGGTCGGCGCGACGGCGTTGGATGCGGGCGGCGCGGCGGGCCCGATGGCCGGCCGACCATGCGATGATCAGGCCAAGCGCCAGCCCCAGGGCCAAGGCCCCCAGCACCGCCAGATAGGCCGGCAGGTCCAGCGACCACGGCAGGGGCCAGAGTTCCAGACGGACATCGTGGCGGTTGGCCGCGGCGAACATCACCAGCAGCAGGGTCAGCGGCCCGCCGATGATCCAGCCGAGGAACCGGGCCATGACCGCCGCCTATTCGTCGGCGTTCAGCTGCTCGCGCAGCTGTTTGCCGGTCTTGAAGAAGGGGACGGCCTTGGCCTGTACCGAGACCTGTTCGCCGGTACGGGGATTGCGGCCCTGGCGCGGGTCGCGGTTCTTGACCGAGAAGGCGCCGAAGCCGCGCAGTTCGACCCGGTCGCCCCGGGACAGGGCGTTGGCGATCTCTTCGAAGATGGTGGTGACGATGCGTTCGACGTCGCGCTGGTAGAGATGGGGGTTCCTCTCGGCCAGACGGGCGATCAGTTCGGACTTGGTCATCTTGGGCAGGCTCTTCCCGTCGTTCGGATTTCGACAGGCAGGGTGCCCAAGCCGATCGTCCGAGTCAAGGCAAGTCGTTGGCGGACAACGGGTTTTCCAAAACGGAACAGGCCCGCCTTCACCGGAAGGCGGGCCTGCCCGAAAGTCCGTCGAAGACGGTTTACTTTTCTTCCTGAGCCTTGCGCATGGCGGCGCCCAGGATGTCGCCCAGCGAGGCGCCGGAATCGGACGAACCGTATTCGGCCATCGCCTGCTTTTCCTCGTCGAATTCGCGGGCCTTGATCGACAGGGTGACCTTGCGGGCGCCCTTTTCGATCATGGTGACCTTGGCGTCGACCTTTTCGCCGACGGCGAAACGCTCGGGCCGCTGCTCGGACCGCTCGCGGGAAAGCTCGGCCTTGCGGATGAAGCCGGTCATGCCGTCCACCTGGACCTCGATGCCGTTCTCGGTCACCTGGGTCACGGTGCAGGTGACGACGTCACCCTTCTTGACGTTGGCCACGGCATCCTGGAACGGATCGGAGGACAGCTGCTTGATGCCCAGGCTGATGCGTTCCTTTTCGATGTCGACGTCCAGGACCTTGGCCTTGACCATGTCGCCCTTCTTGAACTCGGCGATGGCGGCGTCGCCGCTCTTCTCCCAGGACAGGTCGGACATGTGGACCATGCCGTCGATCTCGCCGGACAGGCCGATGAACAGACCGAATTCGGTGATGTTCTTGACCTCGCCCTCGACGATGGTGCCGGCGGGGAACTTCTCGACGAAGGATTCCCACGGGTTGGACAGGCACTGCTTCAGACCCAGGCTGATGCGGCGCTTCTGCGGGTCGACGTCCAGGACCATGACTTCCACTTCCTGCGAGGTGGAGACGATCTTGCCGGGATGGACGTTCTTCTTGGTCCAGGACATTTCCGAAACGTGGACCAGACCTTCGACACCGGGCTCCAGCTCGACGAACGCGCCGTAATCGGTGATGTTGGTGACGCGGCCGACGAACTTGGCCTGCACCGGGTACTTGGCCTCGACGCCCTCCCACGGGTCGGCGTCAAGCTGCTTGATGCCGAGCGAGATGCGCTGGGTTTCCGAGTTGAAGCGGATGACCTGGACGCGGACGGTCTGGCCGATATGCAGGGCCTCGGACGGGTGGTTGATGCGCTTCCAGGCGATGTCGGTGACGTGCAGCAGGCCGTCGACGCCGCCCAGGTCCACGAACGCACCGTAATCGGTGATGTTCTTGACCACGCCTTCCAGGATCTGACCTTCCTTCAGGTTCTCGATCAGTTCGGAACGCTGTTCGGCGCGGGTTTCTTCCAGCACGGCGCGGCGCGAGACCACGATGTTGCCGCGCGAGCGGTCCATCTTGAGAATCTGGAAGGGCTGCGGGCTGCCCAGCAGCGGGGTGATGTCGCGCACGGGGCGGATGTCCACCTGGCTGCCCGGCAGGAATGCCACGGCGCCCGACAGGTCGACGGTGAAACCGCCCTTGACGCGGCCGAAGATGATGCCGTTGACGCGCTGATTGGCCTCGAACGACTTTTCCAGCAGGGTCCAGGCTTCTTCGCGCTTGGCCTTCTCGCGGGACAGGACGACTTCGCCGTTCTTGTCCTCATAGCGTTCGACGAACACCTCGATGGCGTCGCCGGCCTTCACTTCCGGCGCGCGGCCGGCCGAGGCGAATTCCTTGAGCGGCACGCGGCCTTCCGACTTCAAGCCGACGTCGACGACGGCGAAATCGCTTTCCACACGCACCACGATACCCTTGATGACAGCCCCTTCGAAGGGGTTGCTGACGCCCATGCTCTCGTCGAGCAGCGCCGCGAAATCTTCCATAGTCATGAGTTCAAACTTCCTTTCGATCTTTATTATCCGGCCAGCCGGTTGTGTCCGGCGGTCTTGCAGGGAACCGATCCTTGGAAAAGCAAACCGCCCCCGGACCGTATGGCCGGGAGCGCCAAAGCCTTCCTGATTGCCGCGTCTCAGCTCCGGGACCGGACATGGTCGAACGCCGCGGCGAAAGCCTGATCGGCGTCCAGGTCCGAGCTGTCCAGGAGGAAAGCGTCGCTCGCGGCGGCCAGGGGGGCGACCGAGCGGTTTGAATCGCGCTCGTCCCGCTCCCGCATATCCGCCAGAACGGCCTCCTGTATAGCCGGCAGGCCGCGGTCAAGCAACTCTTTCAGGCGGCGCGCGGCTCTTTTCTCCAGGCTGGCGGTGACGAACAGCTTGATGGGGGCGTCGGGGCAGACGACGGTGCCGATGTCGCGGCCGTCCAGCACCGCACCCTTGCCGCCGGGGGGGTGCGCGGCGAACCGGCGCTGGAAATCCAGCAGGGCGGCGCGCACCGCCGGAATGGCCGCCACCTTGGATGCCGCCTGGGCGGCCTGGTCGCTGCGCAGGTCGTCGGCCCCCAGGTCGTCGGGGCGCAGGTCGCGGGCGGCCTGTCCGGCCCGGTCCGGGTCGGCCGGGTCGGCCCCGGCCCGGGCCAGCTTCATGCCGACGGCGCGGTAGATCAGGCCGGTATCCAGGTAGTCGAAGCCCAGTTCGGCGGCCAGCCGCCGGGCCAGGGTGCCCTTGCCGGCGGCGGCCGGCCCGTCGATGGCGATGATGGTGGTCATGGATGGTGTCCTTCGCGTGCGTCCGGGTCAGGGGGTGGAGATGCGTGCCCCCAGGCCGTTCATCAGGTCGACGAAGCCGGGAAAGCTGGTGTCGACCGCCTCGGCGTCGTCCACCGCGACCGGCTCGGCCGAGGCCATGCCCAGCACCAGGAAGCTCATGGCGATGCGGTGGTCCAGGTCGACGGCGATGGTCGCGCCGCCGGCCGGCGGCCGGCCGGTGCCGTGGACGATCAGGGTGTCGCCCTCGGCCTCGGCCTTGACGCCGCAGGCCTGCAATCCGAGCAAGGTGGCGGCGAAGCGGTCGCTTTCCTTCACCCGCAGTTCCGACAGGCCGAACATGCGGGTGGTGCCGCCGGCGAAGGCGGCGGCCACCGCCAGGATGGGGTATTCGTCGATCATCGACGGCGCCCGTTCGGCGGGGACGTCGATTCCGCTCAGCACCGAGCTGCGGACCACCAGATCGGCCACCTGTTCGCCGCCTTCGGTGCGGGGATTCTCGTAGCCGATATCGGCCCCCATCTCGGCCAGGGTGCGGAACAGGCCGGTGCGCAGCGGATTCATGCCGATGCCGGCCAGGCGGATCTCGGAGCGCGGCACCAGCAGGGCGGCCACCGCCGGAAAGGCGGCCGAACTGGGATCGGCCGGCACCACGACGTGGCGGCCGGTCAGTTCGGGGAAGCCGGTCACGGTGATCCGGCGGGCGCCGTCCTCGCGCGGTTCGACCGTCACGGTGGCGCCGAAATTGCGCAGCATCAGTTCGGTATGGTCGCGGGTGGCCTCGCGCTCGATCACCGTGGTCTCGCCCGGGGTGTTCAGCCCGGCCAGCAGGATGGCCGACTTGACCTGGGCCGACGCCACCGGCAGTTCGTAGGTGATGGGGACCGGCTTGTCGGTGCCGACCAGGGCGGCCGGCAGGCGGCCGCCTTCGCGGGTGACGAAGCGGGCCCCCATGCGGCTCAGCGGTTCCGACACCCGCTTCATCGGCCGCGAACGCAGGCTGGCGTCGCCGGTGAAGAACGTGGTGAAGGGATGGGTCGCCACCAGCCCCATCATCAGCCGCGCCCCGGTCCCGGAATTGCCCAGGTCCAGCAGGTCGTCGGGTTCGCGCAGGCCGCCGACGCCGCGGCCCCACAGCCGCCACGATCCGTCGTCCAGGCGCTCGACCTCGGCCCCCAGGGCGCGCATGGCGGCGGCGGTGCGCAGCACGTCGTCGCCTTCCAGCAATCCCTCGACCCGGCTTTCGCCCACCGCCAGGGCGCCGAACATCAGCGCCCGGTGCGAAATGGACTTGTCGCCGGGAACCTTGGCAGAGCCGGACAGGCTGTCGGCGCGGCGGGAAATCAGCGGTCTGGACATGGTGTCTCCGAAAACGTCTGGGCGCGGGCTGGCGCTTGGCGCGGCCCGTTCGATTTTTTCGTTTTGACACACGGGGGCGAACATGGCAAATGCCCCCCACCGGGTTGCGTCTCGCGACGGTCGACCTGCCCCGATCAAGCAGCTAAGGAGAATTCACGTGGCCAAGCCGGAATGGGGCCAGAAGCGCACCTGCAATAGTTGTGGCTGCCGTTTCTATGACTTGACCCGCTCTCCCATCACCTGCCCCAAGTGCGGTGCGACGGTCGAGCCCGAACTGCCGTTCAAGGTCCGCCGCGGCGGCGCTCCGGCCGAGGCCAAGGTTCCCGCTCCGGCCAAGGCGGCGCTGGTCGCCGCCGTCGACCTGGCCGTGGTCGACGACGAGGACGCCCTGGAGACCGACGAGGATGCGTCGGACGAGGACGAGACCGGGCTGATCGAGGATGCTTCCGACCTGGGCGAGGACGACGACGACATGGCCGAGGTCATGGAGCACATGGACGAGGAAATCGAAGACGAAGTCTAAGTCGATTTTTTGGCTTGACCCCCGTCCGACAAATCCATATGTTCCGCCTCCACCGACGTTGACCCAAGCACGTCGGCAACAGATTTCGGGGCCATAGCTCAGTTGGGAGAGCGCTTGAATGGCATTCAAGAGGTCGTCGGTTCGATTCCGTCTGGCTCCACC
>CAJANN010000011.1 GCA_903941095.1 uncultured Rhodospirillaceae bacterium
CCCGACCAGCGACCCCAGCATGATCCCGATGATCGACGGCACCGCCACCAGCGCCAGGACGGCGCCGTTGTTGAGGTAGACCCAGGCGGCGGCGGTGTCGACGATGGACAGCATGAACTTGCTGGTGGCCACCGAGACCTTCAGCGGCGCCCCCATCAGCAGGTTGAGCACCGGCACGTTGGCCCAGCCGGCCCCCAGGCCGAACATTCCCGCCATCAGGCCGATGACGGTGAACATCATCAGGCCCTGGGGGGTGCGGTGAACCTGCCAGTCGATGTCCCGGCCGGCGGTCACTTCGTGGTAGATGCCGTTCATGCGCAGTGCCACCGACAGCGAATCGGGCTGGGCGACGACCGGGAACTCGGATTTCTTCGCCGACAGCATCAGCACCACGATGCCGAGGATGGTGGTGCCCAGCGCGATCTGCACCACGTTGGTGGGCAAGGCCAGCCCCACCATGGCGCCCGCGATGGCCGAGGCCGAGGCGATCAGCGCCAGCGGCATCGCCAGCCTCAGATTGGCCATGCCGCTACGCAGCAGGCCAGGTCCGGCAGCCAGCGCTCCGGCCAGCGCCACCAGCAGGCCGGCGCCGCGCACGAAGTCGAGATGGAAGGGAAAGAAGCCGCCGACGATCGGCACGAACAGCACGCCGCCCCCGACACCCCCCAGCACGGCGACGATGCCGAGCAGGAAGGACACGACGAACAGGATGGCCGCCCAGCCCCACCACGGCATGGCGGACGCCGCCACGGCATTCCCATCGGCGAAGGCGGGCCCGGCACAGGCCAGCACGGCCGCGCCGGCAACGGCGGCGAGTGTGTGATGAAGGCGCACGTGTCCCCCTGCGGCAGGCCACAGCCGTTTCGAGCTGGCCGATTACATTAGAGTGATCTGATTAAACCGCCGGGGAGGGGAGGCTGTCAAAGGAATTGTTGCACGATGCAACACAGGCGGGTGCGCATGCCGCAGCACTTGGCAATCATGGGGCCGGAAACGGCGAAGCCCCGCTGAAAAGCGGGCCCTCGGTGTGTCCTTGGTCTCCCAACGAAAAAATGGCGCGCCCGAACGACTCGAACGTCCAACCCTCAGATTCGTAGTTCGAGCGCGAGGTCACCGGCGAGCGCATCCGCGACAAGATCGCAGATGGACTGCAAGGCTGGCGGTTGCCGGGGGCTGGCGCCGAACCTTCTCCAAGCTTGCCTTGACGGGGCTGAGCCGCGGACCCATTATCTAGCCAGTTCATCTAGCTAGGATGCGGGTTATGCCGGCACCGCGTTGGTCCCTTCAAGATGCCAAGAACAGCTTTAGTGCCGTGGTCGATGCGGCCCTGCATGGACGTCCGCAGACCGTCACCAAGCGCGGCAAGCCTGCCGTCGTCGTCCTGTCTGTCCAGGAGTACGAGCGGCTGCATCTGCGCCACGATGCGGGGACACCGTCGTTTGTCGAGCATTTGCTGTCCATGCCGCAAGGCGATGCCGAGTTCGAGCGCCGACCGGTCACGCCGCGCGAAGTCGATTTCTGATGTTTTTGCTCGACACCGTGGTGCTGTCCGAGTTGCGTAAGCGGGACCGCAATCCGAACGTTGTCCGCTGGCTCGCCGGCGCGTCAGCCAATGACGTCTTCCTTAGTGCGGTGACCATCGGCGAAATCGAGCGGGGCATCGTTCGGCAGCGTGCCAAAGATGCAGCTTTTGCCGAGGCCTTGGAATCATGGCTCGACCGCACCATCCAAGTTTATGCCGACCGCATTCTGCCGGTCGATACGCCGGTCGCCCGCCGGTGGGGTAGCCTGAGCGCCCGAATTGGCAATGACGGGGCTGATCTGCTGATCGCCGCCACCGCCCTCGAACACGGACTGACCGTGGTCACCCGAAATGTCCGGCATTTCGAATCCACGGGCGTGGCGTTCATCGATCCGTTTGAATAGGCAGCGATCATCTCCGATTCCCGGGCGGTCTCAGGCGTCAGGTTCTATTTGTTGATGGCTTTCGGGTTAGCGCAACGCAGAGCATGCGAGCGAAAGCCTGCGTGCTGTAGCGAACCGCAGCGAAATTGGCGGGGTGCTGTGGGCTGGTGGCGAACCTTCTCTTGTTGTATATCAAGGCATTAGCGGGACTTGCTGCAGCTTGATCCGACACCCATATGGTGGCATGATGCGGCGATGGAAAAGCGTCGGCCAACCTACAACCTCGATGCCATCAGGGCCGCCCTCGGCTCGGTCGAGACTCTGGCGATCACGTGAACGGCCTTTTCCGACGCCTTGTCGCTGGGGTTCTGCCGCTCCGGCATCGCGGAGGTGGTTAACAGCATCCGGCGTCCGATGTGTGTCCAGGTGTGGTCCAGGAATGCGCTGATAAGCGCCGAATCGACGTCGCGCAGATCAAGGGTCGATGGCGCTTTGCCCAGGTGTTCCCGCGCGAAGGCGAATAGCAATCGAAACGTGTCCCGGTAGGACCCGATCGTGTGGGGACTGACATTGCGCTGGCGCATCAGCCGTCCGACATCCTCGCCAGCCCGATACCAACCCAGCAGGGTCTGGATGGCAAAGCGATGGCGAAGGTCGTGTAGACGGGGGCCGGTGTGGTCGGTCGGCCCACGCAGGCCGATCCGCCGGGAAAGCGTCCAGAAGACCCGATGGACATACTGGACCAGCAGGCGGCGCCCACGTTCGGTGACGAAGAAGTACGGGCTGCTTCGTCGGTCGGAGTGTTCGTCCCGGCGCATCTCGTAGCGCAACAATGCCTCTCGGGTCGTGGGATGCACCGGCACGAGGCGTGACTTGCCGAACTTCGTGTCGCGGATGGTGAGGACGCCCTGCCGCAAATCGGCGCCATCGACCAGCATCTGCCCGGATCGCCAGTCGATGGCGTCCAGCGTCAGGGTGGCCGTCGATGGCCTGACTTATCCGCGCCTGCTTGACGCTTGCGGCCGCTGTCCGCCCGAGGATATCGGGGGGCCATGGGGATATCAGGAGGCTCGCGAGGCGCTGGCCGACCCCGGCCACGAGCGCCATGACGAAATCACCGAATGGTGGGGGCGGACAATCTCCACCTCGATACCGTCGACATCCCCGCCATCGAGGCTGAACTCACCAAACTCGCTCGCCGCTGGAGCAGAAAACCGCGCGCCAAGGCATAGCTGCGGTCTTCACCGAATGCTTACGGAGCATCAATATGATCGACCTGTGCTTCCGCACATTCCGCCGCCAGCGCGCCCACTTCCGCCATCTCTTGGTCGATGTCTCGGGCTGCGAGGTCGCTGACGATTCAACCCTGCCATGCTGCGGCCGATCCCTCCAGGAAATCGTGAGGATGGTGGTGCGGACTGCCGCCCGCCGCCATTTCCGGCGCCGTAGGATCGCTGTGTCGCCGTCAGGAAATGCAGCGGTTCCCGCCTGCTGGGCCATCAAGCATGCACGCTTACGCTCCTCTTCTTCCATATCGGCTCAGCGCCGAAGAACACTCGAGCTTCCGGAGTCGTTCATCAGGCCGCCGATGCGCTGGACCATGGCGCTGGGTGTGCCGTCCGGCAGGGCTGTCCCGACCGCGGCGGGCTCGTAAGCCGCCTCGAAGATCGCCGGGGGATAGGCGGGCTGCGATTCGACCGGGCCCATCAGCTTCTTGACCTGCGTCGTCATGGACTGTGGCGACAATTTGGAGACGGGCAGCGGCGGCGGCATCACCACGGGCGCCGGCGCCGGTGGGGCGAAGGCGGGCTCGCGGGGGGCCGGCCCCATCAGCGAGTTCACCCGCTGGATCATGGCGTTGGGCGAGGCGTCGGGCAGCGCCGAGGTGGCGGTGGCGATCGTAGGTTCTGGGGCTCG
>CAJANN010000012.1 GCA_903941095.1 uncultured Rhodospirillaceae bacterium
AAGGTGACGGTTTCCCGGCAATAGCCGGGATTGCACTCGAACTTCAGCAGATCGCCCAGGGTGGGCGGAGCGGTCAGCGTCGGCATGGTGGCGGTTCCTTACTTGCGGGCGGCGGCTTCGCGGGCACGCCGGACGATGGGGCTTTCGGTTTCGGTTTTGGGAGTGGCACCCGCCGGGGCGGCGGCCACCACGTCGGTGGCGTCGGAACGTTCGGCCAGTTGATCCAGCACCGTGCGGCGCAGCGCCTCCGGGCGGATGCCCTTGGCCATGGCCTCGGCGGGGTCGATGGCGACACCCAAGCGGGCGGCCAACTGATCCAGCACCGTGCGGCGCAGGGCCTCGGGCCGGATGCCCTTGGCCAGGGCGTCGGCTGCGTCGATGGTGATGCCCAGACGGGTGGCCTGGGCGGCGATGGCGCTGATCTCGGAATATTCGGCCCGCAGGCGCTGTTCCAGATCGGCAGTGCCCTGGACGGGAAGCTGCTGCGGCACGGCGGCCGTGATGGGGACATCCCCCTGGGATTCGGACATTGGGACTTCCTTTCGGGCGGCGATGGAGCGGGAAACGGTGGGGCGGGCTAGCACGGCCCCGAGATCGGCCAGGGCGACGCGCAGGGTGCCGACCTTGTCGGCCAGCCCGGCGGCCACCGCCTGGTCGCCGCGATAGACCGCGGCCTCGGTGGCCCGCACTGCGTCGGGAGATAGCCGCCGCCGCTCGGCCACCAGGGTGGTGAACTTCCCGTAGAGGGCGTCCACGTCGGCCTGGAGGGCGGCGCGGGCCGAGTCGGACAGCGGCTGATGCGGGTTGCCATCGACCTTCGCCGCCCCGGCATGGACGAAGGTCCAGGCCAGACCGGCCTGGGCGTCGGCCCCGGATTCGTCGCGATGGACCGCCACCACGCCGATGGAACCGACCTCGCCGGTCTGGGTGACGTAGAGGCGGTCGGCGGTGCAGGCGATGGCGTAGGCCGCCGACAACGCAGCCTCGTCGGCCACCGCCCATATCGGCTTACCGCACTGGCTGCGGATGGTCAGGACGTGGTCGACCAAGTCGAACAGGCCGCCGACCTCGCCACCAGAGGAATCCACATCCAGCAGGATGGCGCGGATGCCGGGATCAGTGGCCGCCGCCTCGATGGTATCGGCGATGTCGGAATAAGCGGTCAGGCCACTGGCGGCACCCAGATAGCCGGAGCGGGCCACCAGGGTGCCTACCACCTGGATGATGGCGATGCCGTCGGGGGTGACCGCCACACCGGCACCCGGTGCAGCATCACCGTCGAATGAGACCGCCTGCCCGGCGAGCCTGGGGCCGAGCGCGGCGAGGATCACGTCCAGCTTGCTGCGGGCGACCAGCAGCGGCGTGCCGTACAGACGGCCCGCGATATGGGGAAGGTCATGCATCGAAGATCCTCAGGTTGAAGCGGCCGGATCATTGGCCGGCATGGGAGGCGGAGTGCCGAACGACAACCCAAGTCGCTGTTCCCGCTCCCGGTCGGCGGCGATCTCGGCATCCACCTGCTCGGCGTCGTAGCCGCGTTCGGCCAGGGCCTGGGTGCGGCTTTTCAGTCCTGCGTCGATCTGCTCGATCTCGGCCTTGGCGTCCTTCAGCGGATCGACCCAGTCCCATTTCGGCGGCAGCCAGGAGCAGGCGATAAAGGCTGCGCGGTTGCGCTCATAGCCGGGAATGTCGAGCGCGCCGGACAGCACGGCCACGTCCAGCCAGCGCTGCCAGACCACCCGGCACATCTGATGGACCATCACCGAGTGCTGCCACGCTTCCACCCGGCGGCGGAACTCCAGCAGGGCCATGCGCGAATTGGAGTAGTTGGCCTTCAGCATGTCGTTGCTGAGATAGGCGTAGGGGATGCCGGTGGCGGCGGAGATCTGCAGCAGCGTCCGGTACTCGAACGGCTCATACGATCCGCCGACATCGGCGGGGGCCGAGGTCTGGATCTGCTCGCCCGGCTCCAAGGGCACTACCTGGCCGGGCTGGACCTCGACGATGCGGTCGCCGGAACCATCGTCGGCGGGCACCATGTCGATCACGTCGGCCGGGGCCGGTGAGATGACGAACATCGCGTACATCGCCGCGATCTTCTTGCGCTCCAGTTCGGCGTCGTCGTACTGGTCGAGCAGGAACAATTTGACGATGGCCGGGGCCAGCCGGGAGACTCCGCGAAGCTGGCCGGATTCCACCGGGTCAATGACATGGATGATTTCGGCGGCGGGCACCCGCACCATTTCGCCGACCATGCCGGGGTCGGTGAGATCACCGGGATGGCGGCGCAGGAACCAATACGCCGCCCGCCGACCGATACGGTCGAACTCGATGCCCTGGCGGATGACGTTGCCGTTGGGAAGAACTTCGGTTCGGGTCAGCGGCAGCATCTCGGACGGCAGCATCTGAAGCTGCAGCGGCACCGTCAGGCCGTCCTCAGGGCGACGCGGGCGCAGGCGGAAGAACACTTCCCCGGCGATGAACACCTCCCGTGCCGCCCGGCGCTGCTGGCCGTAGAAATCGGTCAGCTCCTCGGCGTCGGACTCGTCGGTCCAGGCCAGCCAGAGCTGCTGCACCAGGGTCTTCAAATCCTTGTCGGCGATTAGGGATGACGGCTTGATGCCGGTGCCGACGGCATTGCCGGTCCAGCTTTCGGCGGCATT
>CAJANN010000013.1 GCA_903941095.1 uncultured Rhodospirillaceae bacterium
ACCCCCAGTGGCGCGATCTCTGCAAAGACATTGCCTGACGGCTCCCGTCGGTTGGATGCCCGCCTGCGCGGGCATGACGTCAAAAATTTACCCTTCCGTAACCTGAGTTCGGAGCCCTGCAGCCCAGGGTGATCGCATTTGGCGATCACCCTGGCTTCTTTCATGTCCGCCTCAGGCGACGTAGGGGGCCAGTTCCTGCAGGGACTGATCCAGTTCGTTCCGCAGATCCGCCGCCAGTCGTGACAGATCCTCAAGGGGGCCTGCGGCCTTGGCCAGCATCTCCATCCTGCTGGCGCAGTCTCCCAGCCGGACGGCTCCGACGCCGCGGGACGAGCCCTTCAGGCGATGAGCCGCCTTGGCGGCCTGGGGGATGTCGCCACGGCCCAGGGCATCGTCGATTTCCCGGATGGTTTCCGGGGCGGCGGCGACGAAGATCTTCAGCACTTCCTTCAGGTGTTCGCCCAGCGATTCGCCGATCTCCTGCAGATATCCCAGGTCCAGGACCGGAAGATCGGAGATGGGGGGCTCGGCGGGAGGCGGGGGGGCTGCCTCGGGACCGGCGGCTCTGTGGTGCAGCCAGTGGGCCAGGGCGCCCCGCAGGCTGGTCAGACGCAGCGGCTTTTCCAGAAGGTCGTCCATGCCGGCGGCCAGGAATTGCCGGCGGTCATCCTGCGACGTGTTGGCGCTGGTCGCCAGGATCGGGACCGGCTGTGCGCCGGTTTCCGCTTCGTATTGACGGATCCGCCTGGTGGCCTCGATGCCGTCCATGTTCGGCATGCGATAATCCATCAGCACCAGATCGTACCGCCCTTCCTTGAACATCCGCAGGGCTTCGCTGCCGTCGACCGCCAGATCGGGCCTGATCCGCAGGCGCTCCAGCATCAGGGAGATGATGGATTGGTTGGTGGTATCGTCTTCCGCCACCAGAATCCGGGCCTGGGGATAGCCGTCGCAGATGCTGGAATCCTCGGGGTGGAGCGAGGCCGCATCCGCTTCGGTCAGAGCCGGGGCAGGGGCTGCGTCGAAATCCAGGGCGATGGCGAAGGTGGTGCCCTGTCCCGGGGTGGAGGTAACGGAGATGCTGCCCTTCAGCAGGGTCACCAGACGCTGGACGATGGCCAGGCCCAGGCCCGTTCCGCCATATTGGATCGAGGTTTTGGCATCGGCCTGGGTGAACGGCGAGAACAGGCGGGTCTGGGCCTCGGCGGGAATGCCGATGCCGGTGTCGCGCACCGAAAGCATCGCCGAAACGGCTTGCGGCCCGCCGGCGCAGCAGGCCAGGGTCACCACCACTTCCCCGGTCTTGGTGAACTTGACCGCGTTGTTGACCAGATTGGCCAGAATCTGGAACACCCGGTCGGGATCGCTGTTCACCCACACGGGATGATCGGGGTGTTCAACCCGCAGCAAGATGCCCTTGGCGGTGGCGCCGGGGCCGAAAAGCGGCACGATTCCGGCCGTCAGGGCCACCAGATCGACGGGGCGGGGGGCCAGTTCCAGTTTGCCGGCCTCGATCTTGGAAAAATCCAGGACGTCGTTCAGCAGCAGCAGCAGCCGGTCGCTGGATTGCAAGATCACCTTGACCCGCTCGCGGGCGCCGCCGCCGGGAACCTCGTCCAGCAGCAATTGGGCACCGCCCATGATCCCATTCAGGGGGGTGCGGATCTCATGGCTCATGGTCGCCAGGAATTCCGATTTCGCCCGGCTGCCGGCCTCGGCGCGCTCAAGGGCCGCAACCACCTTGCGCTGGGCTTCCTCGATCTCGGCGGCTCCCTTGCGCAACCCGTCGGCCATGTCGTTGAAGGCATGGATGGCGGTGCCGATCTCGTCGTGGCTGCCGTCATAGTCGATCTTGGCGATGTTGCCTTGCGAAATGGCGTCGGCGCCATCTTTCAGCAGCTTCAGCCGCCGGGTGAGATAGCTGCCCAGCAGAAAGGAAAAACCGGCCACCAGGACCATCTCGACGGCGGCCAGGGTGACGAACACGGTGCGGGCTTGTCCGATGGTCGAATCGACGCTGCCGGCATCGAAGCCGATTTCCACCCGGCCGAAATTGATGCCGCCTTCGGCGATGTCGAACGAGGCCGAGACGACGCGGCTGTCCTGGAGCCCGGTCTTCTGGCGCTGGGCCAGCACGCGTCCCGAGCTGTCGATCAGACGGGCATAGGCCAGGTCCCGGTCGGTGGCGACTTCGTCGAAGAAGGAGCGGAGCGAGGCGATGTCGCTGGACATCGCCGCATTCTTGATGGTGGCCGCAAACATCCGCGCCGAGGTGACGGCGCGGGTTTCCAGGGCGGTCTCGTTGGTGGTGTGCAGATAGGACAGGCCGTTCCATACCAGCAAGACCAGCAAAGCCGCCTCGATGGCGGCGATGCCAAGGATGGTTTTCAGGCGGAACGACACCGGAGCCCTACTGGCCGCTGGCTTCAGCGGGGGTGATGCCAAGCTTGCGGATATCGTCCCAGTCCGCATTGGTCGCCCCCTCGACGCCGGTGAAGCCGATGGCCGCCAGCAGGGCCTTGCCGGCTTCGCTCTGGTCAAGGGCCGTCATGGCGCCGACGACGCTTTTCGCCATCTGCTCGGAAACGCGGGGATGCGCGGCGATGGCGTGCGGGGTGAAGGAATTGGTGCGCCACAAGACGCGCAACGCCGCCTGGGTGTCCGGCGACACCGTTTCCAGAGTGCGCATGATGCCGCCGCCGGCGGGGAACAGGCCGTCCGCCACCGAGAAATAGACGGAATCGTGCGAGCTGACATATTTCGTCTGGAAGGCGATGTTCTTTTGCCGCAAGGCCGCCCGGGGCAGCACGCTGGCCGCGAAGGCGGCCGGGGCCGGGAAAGCCAGCGTCTGTCCCTGCAACTGTTCGATGCTTTGAATGGGGCTGTCGGCCCGAACCACGATGATGCCCTGGATCTTCCGGTTTTCTTCCCTAGCGACAGCCCGATAGCCCGGCCGTTCGTGGAATATCGTATAATGATAGGGATTCATGTAGGCGAAGTCATATTCGCCGGCGGCCAGGCGCTGTTCGAAGGTCGGAATGTCCGGCGCGGTGCGGAACTCGATCTTGACGCCGGCCTTGGCGCTGATTTCGGCAAGAACCGGCCCCCAGGTGCTGGCCAGCTTCGAGGCCGATTGCTGGGGCACGATTCCGAAGGTCAGCGCCTGTGACTCGGCCTGCGCCGGGGCGGCGGGGGGCAGGGCAAGCAGGGATGCGATGACGATGAATAAAACCCGCCGCATGGCTTGTAGCATCTTCACGGTCTCCATACCTTCCGATTTTATCCTGTGATGAATAATGTGCTAATTCAATGAGTATCCCAAAACGTTCCCTGCCTGTCCGTATCTTGTGAAAGCAAGATTTTCCGTAGTGAGGGCATATCGGAGCGGAAATTACTTGGCGGCAACCATCAGACCGGACATTACGCGGCCTTTGCCCGACGATCAAGCCGGGTGCTGGCCGATTGTGGCGGCAGAACCGCCGGTGGGCCGCCTTTCGTATGTGGGCTTTTGCCGTTTCGGCATGGATTCTGGACGGAAATATAGGTAGTTCTACAATAGTGGTTAGTGCGTATTTCTTGGATGTAAGCTAATTTGTTAGCGTCAGACTTTCATTTTTCAATGGGAGTGCTGAGTTGGGTTGGCTGAGATTTTGGAACCAAAATAATTTCATCTACGTCAATCGCCGGCATCTTGAGGCGCATTATCGTACCTTGCTGTCCCGGGTAAAGCCGATCCTGCCTTCGCCGGAATTCACTCTGCTTGATTACGGCTGCGGCGACGCCCTGATGGCGGACGAGATCGCGTCCGTCGGCGCCACCGTCCTGTTGTACGACGCAGCCCCCTATCGCCGCGACATCCTGTCGTCCCGCCACGCCGGATCGCCGCGGGTCAGGGTTCTCGACGACCGCGATCTGGCCGGTTTGCCGGAGGGGTATTGCGATCTGATCCTGATGGTGTCGGTCTTGCAGTATATCCCGCGTGACGAGCTTCCTCCTTTGTTGGGCCGGCTGGCGCCCCTGCTGGCGCCGGGGGGGCGGCTGGTGCTGGGGGACGTCATCTCTTCGGACGGCTCGCTGGTCAAGGACGTGTCGGCGATGCTTCGGTTCGCCACGGCCAACGGCTTTCTGGGGGCGGCGCTGGCGGGGCTGGTGCGCACCGCTTTTTCGGATTACGGGATTTTGCGCCGCCGGCTGGGGCTGTCCACCTATGGCCGGGACGAACTGATCGCCGTGCTGCACCATGCCGGCTGGGCCGCCAGGGTGCTGCCCGACAATCTGGGTTTCGACGACAATCGCTGGTCGCTGGAAGCCCGTCCCGTCGCCTAGATGCAGGGGCGGATGTAGGGCTGGTTGATCTCCCACAATTCGTCCAGCAGCGCCTTGGCGGCGATGGTCGAGTTGACCACCGGGTCGACCAGCAGGGCCTGCAGGGCCAGATCCTTCGAGGCATGAACCGCGGCTTCCACCGCCAATTGCTGGACGCTGGCCTGAACCGACAGCAGTTTGGCGATGGGGGGCGGCAGCGGCCCCAGGGACACCGGGTGAACGCCGGAGGAATCGACGATGGCCGGCACCTCGATGGCAAGGTCGGCCGGCAGGTTGGGGATGGCGCCCTGGTTGTAGACGACCGCCGATTCCAGATAGCGGTGGCTGTTGTGCAAGATCGCCTCGATCACCTGATCGGACCGCTCGGCAGGACCGTGGCGCCATTCGTCGGGCAGTGGACCGCCGGCCAGGACGGCCTCGATGGTGGCCTTCAGCTCGGCGCGTTCGCGTTCGTCGGCGGCGAAGTCATAGCCGTGTTCGCCGCCTTCCCAGCCATAGGGGACATATTCGCCCAGATGGTCGTCGCTGCAGGTCGGCCACCAGCCGAAGGCATGCATCATCCGCCGCGACAGGGGCTGGTAGGCGGGGTCGAAGCTTTTCTCGATCTCGCGGAAGCGGGGATACAGGTCTTCGCCGGTGTGGCGGTCGCGAATCTGCAGGATCCACTGGAAATGGTTGAGGCCGGCCCCCCACAGCTCCAGATCGTGCCACGAGCGATCGAGGATGTGGCAGATGTCGCCGCGTGCCATGAAGATGCCGTGGCACAGGCCCAGGCACCTGATCTTGCTGTACTTGGCCAGCGCCAGCACGATCCGGCTTTCCGGGTTGGCGTAATTGATCAGCAGGGCGTCAGGACACAGTTCCTCCATGTCGTGGACGATGTCGAAGATCATCGGCAGGGTGCGCATGGTGAAGAACAGGCCGCCGGGGCCGCCGTTTTCCCCCAGGGTCTGGCGGATGCCGTGCTTGCGGGGGATTTCGAAATCCATCTTCCACAGGCGGTTGCGGTCGATGGCCACCGAATTGATGACGAAGCCGGCTCCCGGCAGGGCGGCCCGCCGGTCGCCGGTGCTTTCGATGGTCAGGCCGGCCCCGCCCTCGCGGTTCATGATGTGCGCCAGCGCCGTCATGCGTTCCAGCGCCTCGGGGCTGGTGTCCACCAGCACCAGGGTGCAGCCGGACAGCGAGCGGGTGTTGAAGATGTCGCGGAAGGTGGACAGGCCGAACGACATGCTGCCGGCACCGATGAAGACGATACGCGCGGTATTGGTCATGGCCTTCCTCCCCAGGGACAATTCATGTCTGTCCCTTGAAGATAAGGCCGGAACGGCGGGGAAACCAGCAGAACCGGATGGTGACGCCACCTGGCGGTCAGGCGGCCGCCACCTCGTTCAGGAAGCCGCCGATGATGGCGCGCAGTTCGGCGGACTGGCGCGACATCGACAGGGCGGCGTCATGCACCTCGGCCGCCGCGGTTCCGGTCTTGTGGGCGACCTCGCGGACCGATGTCACCGCGCCGGTGACGGCAGAGGTTCCGCTGGAGGCCTGTTCGACGCTGCGGGCGATTTCGCAGGTGGCGGCGTTCTGCTGTTCGACGGCCGAGGAAATGCCGTTGGAGTTGGCTCCGATGTCCTGAATGGTGCGGACGATATGGCGGATGGCGTCGACGACGTTCTGGGTGCGGCTTTGGACGTCGGAAATCTGCAGCGAGATTTCCTGGGTGGCCTTCGATGTCTGGTTGGCCAGATTCTTGACTTCGTTGGCCACCACGGCAAAGCCCTTGCCGGCCTCGCCGGCGCGGGCCGCCTCGATGGTGGCGTTCAGGGCCAGCAGATTGGTCTGGCTGGCAATGGTGCCGATCAGGCGGACCACGTCGCCGATCCGCCGCACGGTATCGTCCAGGTCGCCGACGGCCTGTTCGGTCCGGTCGGCGTCGCTGACCGCGGTTTGGGTGAAGCGGGAGGATTGGGCGACCTGACTGGCGATTTCGCCGATCGACGCCGACAATTGCTCGGCGGCGGCGGCAACGGCGGAAACGTTGCCGGCGGCATCCTCGGCCGCCGATTTCACCACTCCGGCCTGGGTGCCGGTGTCCGAGGCCATGTCGCTCATGATGGCCGAGGTGCTTTCCAGCTGGGCCGAGGCCGAGGCCACTGCCTGGACCACATCGGCGACCTGGCGTTCGAACAGGGCGGTGGCTTCGGCCAGCCGTTCGGCCCGCCGCATCCTGGTTTCCTGTTCGGCCTGCTGCATCTCGGCCAGCCGTTCGGCTTCGGCGGCGGCCTGGCGCAGGAAGTCGATCGATCGCGCCATCGTGCCGGCTTCGTCGGCCAAATCCATGCACGGGACCTGGACGGCGTAGTCCCGGCGGGACAACCTGTCCAGAGTGGCCGTCAGCAGCGTGAAAGGCCGAGAGACGCGGATCGCCATCTTGTAGACCAGCAGGGTGGCCAGCAGGCTGATGACCGCCACGGCGACGGCAAAGCCGTAGCGCGCCGTGCGCATGCCGGAGACGATGGCTTCTTCCTGCCGCTGCTTTTCCGCCTGCAGCAATTCCCTGATCCGGGCGACCGAGCTTTCCGCCGCTTTATGGCTGCGGTCGGTGGCGGTCATCATGGTCAGGGCCATGCCCGCGTCGGCTTCCGCCATGTCGGCGACCGTGGTGGCGCCCCGGGCCAGTTTTTCGACCCCCGTCCGCGCCTCGGCGATCAGGCTGTCCTCGACCAGGCCCGAGGTGGCGCCTTCGACGGCCGCGAAGCCGGTTTTCAGGGTTGCCGCCTGTTGCGTGACCTCTCCGGCCATGCGGGCGATCTTGGTGGAATCCGTCTCGCTGGCTGCCGTCGAGGTCATCCGGTACAGCGACGACAGGATGTGGTCGAGTTCGCTGTCGAACTCCTCGACCGTTTCAAGCTTGGCGATGACGCCGGTTTCCAGCTGCACCACCCGCTCGGCATTATCCGCGAGCAGCAGAAAGGCCACTGCGCCGATGGCCGCCAGGGCAAGGACCAGCAGAAAAGGGGCGGCGGCAACCTTCGAGCGGATATTCAGGCGGTCGATGAAGCTCATGCTGTCCATCCGAATGGATACGAAAAGGCGGCACGACGGTTCCGGAACTTGGTCACCGGGCCACCATCGTCGGTTATATCCACCCGGTTTCATACTTATGGCCTGGAATGTATCCGTCAAGCTCTCCTTCATGCGGTGGGGCAGTCCGCCGAACCGCCGGGTCTGTCCGCTCTTTCGACCATCGGCGGGTGTCGCCGGGCGGGAAGTTTCCTCTGGACGGGCCGGCGAGGCGGCAGGCATAGTCATTGCCATAGGAACTATACTTCTTCTGTACTGGCGCGAGGACGCTCCGCAATGAATGTCGAACAGGTCCTGAACGCCAAGGGGGGGGAAACCCACACCATCTCTCCCGACGAAAGTCTGCAGGCCTTGGCCCGGCGCCTGACGGAAACCAACGCCGGCCTTCTGGTCTGTGTCGATCGTTCCAACGGGATCGTCGGCGTCGCTTCCGAGCGCGACATCGCCGGGACCATCGCCCGGCACGGGGCCCAGGCGCTGGACATGTCGATTTCCACGTTCATGAGCCGCGACGTGGTCGCCTGCGGACTGGGCGACGATGTCGACGCCTTGCTGTCGATCATGACGGAAACCCGCTGCCGTCACCTGCCGGTGGTGCAGGATGGACAACTGGTCGGGCTGGTTTCGATCGGCGATCTGGTGAAATCCCGGTTGCCCCGCCTGAGCGGCTCGCAGCCCGCTTGCCCAGAGGGCAGCACCGCATAAAGAAAGCCAGATGCAACCGGACAGAATCTGCTGGCCGTCAATGTTATAAAAAATAAAACTACTTTAATCGGCATTGTTGGCGTTTGTCTTTCTTTTCT
>CAJANN010000014.1 GCA_903941095.1 uncultured Rhodospirillaceae bacterium
CATCGGCGCACGCACCGCGCGGTCGGAGCGGAGCGGGACGGGGAGCCAGCGCGCCGGGCGGGGGCGACGCCACCACGCACATGCGTGTGGGGGGCGGCGGACACCTCCCTCCCTCTTGCGCCCCCTCCCTCTCCCCCTTTCTCACCTGCATCCTCTTGCCCGCTTTGGCCGCCCGCTTGGCCTCCTTGCGGGCCGCCTTGGCCGCGCCGTCGCCGGCCCCGGCGCGGGGCGAGCGGGTTTTCGCCAGTCCGCTGGCCCGGCGTATCGCCGCCGATGCCGGTCTCGACCTGAAGACGGTCAGCGGCAGCGGTCCCTATGGCCGGATCGTCAAGGCCGATGTGGAAAAGGCCCGTGCCGCCGGCCCCAAGGCCGTCGCGGCCCCCATCGCTCCGACCGCGGCCGCTCCGATTGCGGCCGCTCTGGCCAAGGCTGCTTCTCCCGCTCCCGCCAGCCCGTTCGGGCCGGCCTTCGAGGAGATACCCAATTCCTCGATGCGCAAGGTCATCGCCCGCCGGCTGAGCGAGGCCAAGGCCACCATTCCGCATTTCTACCTGTCCATCGATTGCGAGCTGGATGCCCTGCTGAAGGTCCGGGCCGAGCTGAATACCCGCTCGGATGCCTATCAGCTGTCGGTCAACGATTTCATCATCCGCGCTGTCGCCCTGGCTCTGAGGAAAGTGCCGGCCGCCAACGCCAGTTGGGGCGAAGAGGCCATCCGCCGCTATGTCGACGTCGACGTTTCGGTGGCGGTGGCGACCCCTGCCGGGTTGATCACCCCCATCGTCCGCCATGCCGACCACAAGGGGCTGGCGGCCATTTCCAACGAGATGAAGGAACTGGCCGGCAAGGCCCGCGACGGCAAGCTGAAGCCCGAGGAGTTTCAGGGCGGCGGCTTCACCATCTCTAATCTCGGCATGTACGGCGTCAAGGATTTCGCCGCCATCATCAATCCGCCGCAGGGCTGCATCCTGGCGGTGGGGGCCGGCGAGCAGCGCCCGGTGGTCAAGGCCGGCGCCCTGGCCATCGCCACGGTGATGACCTGCACGCTGTCGGTCGACCACCGGGTGGTGGACGGCGCGGTCGGCGCCGAATTCCTGGCCGCCTTCAAGAAGCTGGTCGAAGATCCCCTGTCGATGTTGCTGTAGGGGCGGGGCACGATGGATCAGGAAGAGATCGTCCGGACCCTGCCGGCCGTCCGCCAGGATTTCGAGTCCCTGAAAGGATCCCTGCGCGATGGCCGCATGCATGCCGCCTGCCGGCAATTGTCTGGCGCCTGCCTGGGCTGGGGAGAGCGGTTGCAGGCGATCTATCACCACGAGGATCGCGCCGCCCTGGCGGGCCGCGATCCGCTGACCCGGTTCTTCGTCACCCGCTTTCGCGGCATGCCCGAACCGGCTTCCGTCGCCGACGCTCCGCCGCCGGCGATGTTCCTGATGGCCTTCACCGCGTTTCCCTATCTGGACGCGCTGATGGACGAAAGCGTGATCGGCGACGATTGCGGACGGGATGCCGACGGGGTCCGTCTGGTCCGGCGGCTGACGGCGGGAGAGGACGATGGCTCCACCATGCCGGTGTCGCGCAACGGGGCCGGATGGAGTTTCGATCTGATGCCGCTGTACCTGACCAAGGCCGCCGCCCTGGAATCCTTCATAGACCAGGGATTTCAGGGGGATTTCGACACCTTCCTGTGGCGATATGTCGCCGACCACGATCTTGTCTTCGACATGGATCAGGCGTGGCGGCCCTTGCTGGCGGAGGCCTGACCGATGCGCATCCGAATCCGTGATCTCGACCGGCCGCTGGCGGCCATGCCGGTTTCCGCGGCAGAGCCGTCCGCTCCGGAATGCCATGCCGTTGCCGGCCTGATCGACATGGTCGGCGGCAGCATGCTGTTCGGCGAACAGATGCTGTTGGCCGAAGAGCAGGAGCGGTGCTACCGGGCCATCTCGGACCTGCGCCGCCTGATCGGCGAGACCGCCGAACTGCTGCCGGCCGATGCCGCCGGCGCCGCCGATCTGGTGGCGATGCGGGCGGCATGCCGCAAATACATGGATCTGGCCGATGTCTGGGACAAGAAATCCGGCCGGCGCTTTTCCATGCCGTCCTACCGTTTCTATCAGATGCTGGGCGCCTTCCGCGAGGTGATGGGGCTGCATCTGTGGCGGCTGGGCGATCTGCACGACCTGGACGTGGACGGCCGGCTGGTGGCGTTCTTCCCCGGTTCCCGAGAATAGGCCCCCTGCTGAAAAGAGAGGCGAGCATGTCTGACAACAGCTTCGACATCGTGGTGATCGGCGGCGGCCCCGGCGGCTATGTGGCGGCTATTCGCGCCGCTCAGCTGGGGATGAAGACCGCCCTGGTGGAACGCGAGCATCTGGGCGGCATCTGTCTGAACTGGGGATGCATCCCCACCAAGGCACTGCTGCGCTCGGCCGATATCTACCGGACCATGACCCATGCCGAGTCCTATGGCCTGACGGCGCCAGGGGCGTCGTTCGATCTGGCCAAGATCGTCGCCCGCTCGCGCGCGGTGTCGAAACAGCTCAATGCCGGGGTCAAGGGGCTGCTGAAAAAGAACAAGGTCACCGTCTTCGACGGGCACGGCAAGCTGGCCGGCAAGGGCAAGGTCGCCGTCGAGGGGGCCACTGCCGCCACCCTGGCCGCCCGGCACGTCATCCTGGCCACCGGCGCCCGTGCCCGCGTGCTGCCCGGGCTGGAACCCGATGCCCAGTCGGTGTGGACCTATAAGGAGGCACTGGTGCCGCAGACCATGCCCAAGCGGCTGCTGGTCATCGGCTCGGGCGCCATCGGCATCGAGTTCGCCAGTTTCTTCAACGCCCTGGGCTCGCAGGTCACGGTGGTCGAGATGATGGACCGGGTGATGCCGGTCGAGGATGAGGAAATCAGCGCCTTTGCCCGCAAGTCCTTTGAGAAGCAGGGCATGCGCATTCTGACCGGCGCCACCGTCAAGGGGGTGAAGAAGGGAGCCGGCGTTGTCGCCGTCCAGGTCGAGGCCGCCGGCAAAATCGAGGAAATCACCGTCGACCGGGTGATTTCCGCCGTCGGCATCGTCGCCAATTCCGAGAATATCGGCCTGGAAGGCACCAAGATCCGGCTGGAGAAGGGCCATGTGGTCACCAACCAGTGGTGCGAAACCGACGAGCCCGGAATCTATGCCATCGGCGACCTGACGGCACCGCCGTGGCTGGCGCACAAGGCCAGTCACGAAGCGGTGATCTGCGTCGAGAAGATCGCCGGCCTGAAGGATGTGCATCCCCTGGACATGTCGAAGATTCCCGGCTGCACCTATTGCCATCCCCAGGTGGCCAGCGTCGGCCTGACGGAAAAGAAGGCCAAGGAAAAGGGCTATCAGGTCCGGGTCGGCCGTTTCCCCTTCATCGGCAACGGCAAGGCCATCGCCCTGGGCGAGACCGAGGGGATGGTCAAGACGGTGTTCGACGCCGCCACCGGCGAATTGCTGGGCGCGCACATGATCGGGGCGGAAGTGACCGAGATGATCCAGGGCTATACCGTGGCCAAGACCCTGGAAACCACCGAGGCCGAATTGATGCACACCGTCTTCCCGCATCCGACCCTGTCGGAAATGATGCACGAGGCGGTGCTGGATGCCTATGGCCGGGCCATCCATATCTGACCGGCAACAGGGCGGGGGCGGGTGAGAAATCCTTGACCTGCCCCCCGACCTGGACGATACCGGAGCCATGACCGACAAGCCCGCCCTTCGCCATCCGGAAAAGGCCCGCAAGCCCGACAACCCAAGTCCGCGCAAGCCGGACTGGATCAGGGTCAAGGCGCCGACTTCGGCGGAAGCGGCAGACGTGCGCCGGCTGATGCGGGAAAAGAACCTGCACACCGTCTGCGAAGAGGCGGCCTGTCCCAATATCGGCGAATGCTGGAAGCACCGGCACGCCACCTTCATGATCCTGGGCGACACCTGCACGCGGGCCTGCGCGTTCTGCAACGTCAGGACCGGCAAGCCCGGTCCGGTCGACCTGCTGGAGCCGGACAATTTGGCCGACAGCGTGCGCTCGATGGGGCTGAAGCATGTGGTCATCACCTCGGTGGACCGCGACGATCTCGACGACGGCGGCGCTTTCCAGTTCGTCGCCTGCATCGAACGCATCCGTGCCGCCAGCCCCGAATGCACCATCGAGGTTCTGACCCCGGACTTCCGCGACAAGGCCGGCGCCCTGGACCGGGTGGCCCGGGCGCGGCCCGACGTCTTCAACCACAATCTGGAAACCGTGCCCAGGCTGTATCCCTCGATCCGCCCCGGCGCCCGCTATTTCGAATCGCTCCGCCTGCTGCAGCGGGTCAAGGACATCGAACCGCAATCCTTCACCAAGTCGGGCATCATGGTCGGGCTGGGCGAAACCCGGGCCGAAGTGCTGCAGGTCATGGACGACATGCGCTCGGCCGGCATCGACTTCATCACCATCGGCCAGTATCTGCAGCCGACCCTGAAGCACGTGGCGGTGGATTGCTTCGTCACTCCGGATGAGTTCGAGGATTACAAGTCGATGGCCCGCGCCAAGGGCTTTCTGATGGTTTCCGCCTCGCCGCTGACCCGGTCGTCCCACCATGCCGACCGCGATTTCGACGAATTGCGCAAGGCCCGGGCCGCCCGGGATGCGGGGTAAGGGACCGGCATGCCGACCCATGCGGAAAAGCGCGCCATGCCGCACACGCCCGAGCAGTTGTTCGGGCTGGTGGCCGATGTCGAGCGTTATCCGGAGTTCCTGCCCTGGTGCGTCGCCGCCCGCATCCGCAAGCGCGACGGCAACGTGTTCTTCGCCGATCTGGTGATCGGCTTCAAGCTGGTCCGCGAACGCTACACCTCTCGGGTCAGCCTGGATCCCGTCAACCGCCGCATTGACGTGACCTATACCGAAGGTCCGTTCCAGCGTCTGAACAATCATTGGATCTTCGAACCGACCGAGGATGGCGGTACCCGGATCGATTTCTACGTGGATTTCGAATTCCGCTCGAAGATCCTGCAGAAAATGATCGGGGCCTTGTTCAACGAGGCGGTGCGGCTGATGGTGGCGTCGTTCGAGAAGCGTGCCCGCCAGCTTTACGGTGCCGACAGCCGGTCGGTGCCGACCGGCGGCCCGTGACGGCCCGCCCCGTCATCCTGTTCACCGATTACGGCGAGCGCGGCCCCTATGTCGGCCAGCTCAAGGCGGCGCTGCTGGCGCACGGCCATCACGGACCGATTCTCGATCTGATGGCCGATGCCCCGGTTTTCGATCCGCGGGCGTCGTCGTATCTGCTGGCGGCCTTGCTGCCGCAGATGCCGGCGGATGCGGTCATGCTGTGCGTGGTCGATCCCGGGGTCGGCGGCGACCGTCTGCCCTTGGTAACCGAGGTTGACGCCCGTCTGCTGGTCGGCCCCGACAACGGCCTGTTCGAACTGGCCGGGCGGCAAGCCCGGCACCGGCAGGCATGGCGGATCGACTGGCGGCCGCCGGTTCTGTCGGCAACCTTTCACGGCCGCGACCTGTTCGCCCCGGTGGCCGCCGCCCTGGCCGCCGGGCGCCGGCCCGAGGTGCTGCCCGGTACGCCGATGGACTGGCCGGGCCGATCCGACTGGCCGGACGAACTGGCGGCGGTGGTCTATATCGATGGTTTCGGAAACGTGATGACCGGGCTGTCGGCCCGGAACCTGCCGGTTGACGCAGTTCTTTCCGTCAATGGCCGCCACCTGACCCGGGCGGCCACCTTCGGCGACCGTTCCGTAGGCGAACCGTTCTGGTACGCCAATTCCATCGGTCTGGTGGAACTGGCCGTCAATGGCGGGTGCGCCGATGTCATCCTTGGGCTGACGCCGGGGGAGCCCGTCGCCGTGGTCAGCCGCTGACTTCGCCGCCTTCGCCCAGCCAGGCGGTGAAGTCGGCTTCGGCCCGCAGGGTGTAAAGCCGCTTGCGGTCACGTCCCTTGACCCGCTTGCCGCGTCCGTCGCGCTCGGGGACCGGCGGGAACAGGCCGAAATTGATATTCATCGGCTGGTAGGTGTCGGCATTGGCGCCGCCGGTGACGTGGGCCAGAATGGCCCCCAGGGCGGTGGTGCCGGGCGGGGGCGGCATTTCGCTTCCCAGTCGCTCGGCGGCGGCGAATCGCCCGGCCAGCAATCCGATGGCCGTGCTTTCGACGTAACCCTCGCAGCCGGTGATCTGGCCGGCCAGCCGCAGCCGCTTCTGGGCCTTCAGACGCAGGCTGGCGTCCAGCACCCGCGGACCGTTGACGAAGGTGTTGCGGTGCATGCCCCCCAGCCGGGCGAATTCCGCCTGTTCCAGGCCGGGGATCATGCGGAACACGCGCAACTGGTCGCCGTGGCGCAGCTTGGTCTGGAAGCCCACCAGATTCCACAGGGTGCCCAGGGCGTTGTCCTGGCGCAACTGGACGATTCCATAGGGCTTGGGGCCATGCGGATTGGTCAGCCCGACCGGCTTCATCGGTCCAAAGGCCAGGGTTTCGCGGCCCCGTTCGGCCATCACCTCGACAGGCAGGCAGCCTTCGAAATAGGGCGTGTCCTTTTCCCATTCGTGGAAGGCGACGCGGGCACCGTCCAGCAGGGCGTCGATGAAGGCGTAATATTCGTCCTTGGACATCGGGCAGTTGATGTAGTCCGATCCTTCGCCCTTGTCATAGCGCGACTGGTACCACGCCTTGGAAAAGTCGATGCTGTCCTTGTGGACGATGGGGGCGATGGCGTCGAAGAAAGACAGCGAATCCTGGCCGGTCAGGCCGCGGATGGCCTCGGCCAGGGGGGGAGAGGTCAGTGGGCCGGTGGCGATGATCACCTGTTCCCAGTCCCGCGGCGGCAGCGTGGTGATTTCCTCGCGCACCACGGTCAGGGTCGGTTGCGCGGCCAGTGCGGCCCCGATTGCGGCCGAGAATCCATCGCGGTCGACGGCCAGCGCCCCGCCGGCCGGGACCTTGCAGGCGTCCGCCGCCTGCAGGATCAGCGATCCGGTCCGGCGCAGTTCGGCATGCAGCAGGCCGACTGCGTTGTATTCGGCGTCGTCCGAACGCAGCGAGTTGGAACAGACCAGTTCGGCCAGGCCGTCCGTCTGGTGGGCGGGGGTGGTGCGGTGCGGCCGCATTTCGTGCAGCACCACGGGAAGGCCGGCGCGGGCGACCTGCCAGGCGGCTTCGCAGCCGGCCAAGCCGCCTCCGATGATATGGATGGGGGAACTCATGGCCAGGACATAAGCCGGGCGGGCCGGCTCTGTCCAGATCGAATTTACGCTCAGGCGGTGCGGCTGCCGCCCGGTCCGGCGCCGACATCCTGAACCGATGTCACCCAGGACAGCGAATGGGCGTTCAGCGGGTTGGCGGCCAGTCCGCTGCCGCTGACCGGCTTGGCCCCCTTGCTTTTGCCGGCTTCGTCCATCGGGCCGAATCCATAGGCGGCGAAGGCCGAGGCGGCGCCGTCGCCGTTCTTGCGGGTGCTGTGGTTGTCGGCCTGCTCTTTCTTGTGCAGCAGGATATGGGCGGGGGTGGCGGAAACCGGATCCATGACGGGCAATCCTTCGAAAAATGCATCCAGACGATTCGAAAGCAGATGTCATGCCAGACACAACGTATTGATTCAGAATGGATTATCCGTCACCCTGCTGGGCAGGAATTGCCGTGTCCCGGCCATGCGGAAGGATGTTTCTTCCCAGCCCGGCTTGGGGTATAAGCAAGCCCTGTCACGCCACCCTATCGAGTAGGGGTCATCTACCCATGCCCAAGAAGTACTATGTTGTCGGCGGCGAATATGCCGATACGTCCTTCACCACCATTGCTGCCGGTCATCAGGAAGACCGCTTCGGTCCCTTCGACGAGCGCGACGCCCATGTGTGCTGGCGCGCCATCACCAGCAAGACCGTCGACAACGCGATGGTGCGCTATTTCATCCGCGCCGACGAAGAGGCGATGGCCGACCAATGGTTCGTGGTCGGTGGCGAATACGCCGACACCAGCTTCGACACCATTGCCGCCGGCAAGAAGCTGGAAAGCCACGGTCCCTTCGCCCGGTCCGAGGCGATGGCCCGCTGGCGCGAGCTGACCGGCCGCACCGTCGACAACGCGATGGTCCGCTACGATCTGTGCACTGCCGCCGATCTGGCCCAGCGTCAGGGTTAGAACTGGCAGCGGCCGGGATTTCAGGGTATCTCCTTTTTCAGAACCATTCGGAAAAGGGAGAGACCCATGTCCCACAAGTATCATGTCTTCGTCTGTGGCCAGAGCCGCCCGCCGGGACATCCGCGCGGCTGCTGCACCAGCCGCGGCGGGGGCCAGCCGCTGTCCGAGCGGCTGATGCAGAAGTTCCAGGAAGGCATGCTGTGGGAGAAGGGCGTCAGCGTTTCCCAGGCCAGCTGCCTGGGTTTTTGCGGCTACGGCCCGCTGATGGTGGTCTATCCGGAAGGCGTGTGGTACCAGCCGAAGGAAGCCGCCGACATCGACGAGATCGTCGCCTCGCATTTCGGCGAGGGCAAGGTGGTCGAACGCCTGCGGGTCACTCCCAGCAAGTAAGGAAACTGGCCCCGGAAGGGGCCAGTTTTCGTTCAGGCCAGTCCGGCGGCGACGCGGACGGCGGATTCGAAGTCCGGCTGCACCGCGATGGGGCCGGCGGTCAGCATCAGGTTGTCGACCAGACCGAAATCCTCGACCTGCATGCCGTGCTGCAGGCAGAAGATGCGCCCGTCTTCATCGCGGTCGTGGGGGACACGGGCCAGATAGGGCTGGATTTCCTCGCACCAGGCGATCACCGGCTTGCCCAGCGCCTCGGCATAGCCCATTTCCCAGGCCGAACCGGCATCGGCACCGGCGCCGCGAAACGGCGAGATGCAGACGATGACCATGTCGCAGGCCAGGATCTTGTCGATGTTGGACTGGCGGATGAAGGCGGCCCGCTTTTCCGGCGGGATCGCGCCCAGCTCGGCCAGACCATCGGCAGGGGAAATGCCGATCAGGCCGTGCTTGGCGCAGACCTCCTTCAGATAATCCAGCAAGATGGTCGCCGCCGGATGGAAAATGGCGGGACCGGCCAGATAGACCGAGCGTTGCCGGGTCAAGGCCTACTCGGTGCGCTGGATCAGGTGATAGCCGAACGGCGTCTCGATGATGCCCGAAACCTCGCCGGGCTGCAGGCCGAAGGCGGCTTCTTCGAATTCCGGCACCATCATGCCGCGGCCGAAACGGCCCAGGTCGCCGCCTTCCTCGCCCGACGGACAGTCCGAGAACTGGCGGGCCAGCTGGCCGAAATCGGCACCTTCCTTCAACTCGTCCATGAACGAGGTGACGGCGGCCAGGGCCTCGTCCTTCGAACGGGTGGCCTGCGAGCGCATCGATCCCTTGTACATCAGCAGGATATGGGAGGCGCGCACCTGGGAGGTCATGTCGGTTTCCTTTCGAAAGCTGAGCTTTGCCCGCGACCATGCCAGGGGGCGGGGGGCTCTGTCACCTGCTAAAAGCGGCCAGACGGTGGATCAGGATGGCGGCGGTGGCGGCGACGTTCAGCGATTGCACGTGTCCCGAGCCGGGAATGGTCAGGATCTCGCCGCAGGCGGCCTGAGTGGCGGCGGGCAGGCCCTCTTCCTCGTTGCCCAGGACGATGGCCATCGGCTTGCCGCCTTCGGCGAACACCGTATCCAGCGGCCGGTGGTCGCCCAGTGCGGTGCCGACGACGCGGTAATGCGCCGACAGCCGCTTCAGAATCCGCGGCAGGTCGGCGGCGCGGTACAGATCCAGCCATTCCAGCCCACCTTCCGCCACCCGCCAGGCCGCTTCCGACGGCAGGGCCTGGCCGGGATGGTCGGACAGGACCAGCCGTTCCATGCCGAAGAAGGCCTGGGTCCGGGCGATGGCGCCCAGATTGTGGGGATTGCCGATGCCGTCCAGAATCAGCAGCGGCCGGCCCGCCGCCGCCCAGGGCCGGGCAAGGTCGGGATCGAAGGCCGGAACCGGCCTGGGCCGGGCGACGGCGACGATGCCGCCGTGCAGCGGGGTGCCGGCGATCTTGCCCAGTTCGTCGGTCGGCACCAGCCGAGAGGGTTTGCGAGCAGCCGCCAGCTGCTTGCAGAACGGGCCGGCCGCGTTCTTGCAGCGATCGTCGTAGAACAGCCGCAGGACGCGGTTCGGGTCACGCTGGAACAGGGCCGCGACGGCCGGGAAGCCGGCGATCCGTTCGGATTCGATGCGGGAAGGCTTGTGGGAAGAAGGGGGGCGTGCCATTGCTGTGCGGACTGTCCGTCGTCAGGGAACCCCGTTTGTGCCCCGCCTGATCCTGCTGAACAAGCCTTTCGACGTTCTGACCCAGTTTTCCGACCGCCAGGGCGGTCGCCGGACCCTGTCCGATTTCGTGCCGGTGCCCGCAATCTACCCGGCCGGACGGCTGGACCGCGATTCGGAAGGGTTGGTTCTGCTGACCGATGACGGCCCGCTGATCGCCCGGATCAGCCAGCCGCGCCACAAGATGCCCAAGGTCTATTGGGCGCAGGTCGAGGGTGTCCCCGATCAGCGGGCCTTGGAGCGGTTGCGGCGCGGCGTGACGCTGAACGACGGGCCGACATTGCCGGCCGGGGCGCGGATGATGGACGAGCCGGCCGGTCTGTGGCCGCGCGACCCGCCGATCCGCTGGCGGGCCAGCATTCCCACCGCCTGGATCGAGCTGACCCTGCGCGAAGGGCGCAACCGGCAGGTGCGGCGGATGACGG
Organism: uncultured Rhodospirillaceae bacterium; assembly: GCA_903941095.1. Taxonomy (GTDB): domain Bacteria; phylum Pseudomonadota; class Alphaproteobacteria; order Rhodospirillales; family Magnetospirillaceae; genus Magnetospirillum. Next base: position 10,728 of record CAJANN010000014.1, read on the forward strand.
CGGCGGTGGGCTTGCCGACGCTGCGGCTGATCCGCTGGGCCATCGGCGACTGGACACTGGCCGGGCTGGCGCCCGGTCAGTGGCGCGAAATCAGCGCGAGGCCAGGATCGCGGAAGGATAGGGCTTGACGCCGGCCCCGTGGGCGGCCCGCGTCAGGGCCATGCCCAGGGCGAAATGCGGGGTGATGTAAGGGGTCTGGGCTGCGGAATGGCCCCCCTCGGTCCGCTGTTCCGACAAAGCTTCGGCGATTTCGCGCAATTCGGCTGGTCCCAGCATGATGATCGGTGTCCTCTGGCTCGATGGGCGGGGGATCTGCGCGAAAGCATCGTGCGCCGCCGCCCGCTTGCTGGACAGATTATTGGCGCCAACTCAGTGCGGTGCAATAAAAATCTCGCACATGCGAAAGGATAGGGGCTTATACGAAGCCCGGATGATTCATTCGGGCTTCGTATCCAGCGCCCATTGGGCGCGGCCAAGGCCGCGGATGCGGCCGCCCGGCGAGGGCTTAGGAACCCGAATGAATCATTCGGGTTCCGTATTATTCCTTGCGGAAGGTGTCGTGGCACCCCTTGCAGGTCTTGCCCACTTCGCCGGCGGCGGCCTTGATGGCTTCGGCACCGCCCGACGCCGCCGCGGCCTGCAGCTTGGCCGAAGCCTCGCCCATTGCCGTCCAGCCCTTGGCGAAATCCGCCGAAGCGAAGGCCTCGGCCTTGGTGTTGGCGCCGGGCAACGCCTCGGACCCCTTGCCCCAGGCCATCGGCGCCATCTTGGCCAATGCCGTCAGGTGCCCGGCCTTGGCCGCCGCGTCGGCCGGAAGGTCGCCCTTGCCCTGGGCGAAGCCGGCGATGGGGCCGAAATTCATCTTCACCGCCTGCATCAGGCCCTGACGCATCTTCAACGCCTCGTCGGGCTTTTGCTGGGCAAGCGCCTGCGAGGCGGCGCCGGCGGTCAGGCCGATGGCGATGGCAGCTGCGGTCAGTTTGGTGGAAAGGCGCATGACAGGTCCTCCGTCCCGGGTCAGTTGATGTCGTCATGAAAGGCGACGACGCCGCCCGGGTCTGTGACCAGATCACCGGCCGGCCCTGGGCCGCCCCCCTGATTTCCGTCCTCATATTGGGCCTTTTCCGGTCAATGTGAAGCCCCCCGCCCATTTCCCATACCAACGAGTGGCTTTCCGGCTTGCGTTCGCCGCCCGCTTTGCTATCGTCCCCGGCTGTCCGGGACTCGTTCGGACGCCACGGCATACCGTCACTACGGGGAATACGTCGATGAAGAAGATCAAGGTCGCCAATCCGATTGTCGAGCTCGACGGCGACGAGATGACAAGGATCATCTGGCAGTTCATCAAGGACAAGCTGATCCTTCCCTATCTCGACGTCGACCTGAAGTACTACGACCTGGGCGTCGAGCACCGTGATGCGACCGAAGACCGCGTCACCGTCGAATCGGCCGAAGCCATCAGGAAGTACGGCGTCGGCGTCAAGTGCGCCACCATCACCCCCGACGAAGCGCGGGTGAAGGAGTTCAACCTCAAGAAGATGTGGAAGTCGCCCAACGGCACCATCCGCAACATCCTTGACGGCACCGTCTTCCGCGAGCCGATCATCTGCAAGAACGTGCCGCGTCTGGTTCCCGGCTGGACCAAGCCGATCGTCATCGGCCGCCACGCCTTCGGCGACCAGTACCGCGCCACCGATTTCAAGGTGCCCGGTCCCGGCAAGCTGACCATGAAGTTCGAAGGCGCCGACGGCCAGGTGATCGAGCACGAAGTGTTCCAGTTCCCCGGATCGGGCGTGGCGATGGGCATGTACAACCTGGACGAGTCCATCAAGGGCTTCGCCCGCGCCTGCCTGAATTACGGCCTGCAGAAGAAGTGGCCGGTCTACCTGTCGACCAAGAACACCATTCTCAAGGCCTATGACGGCCGCTTCAAGGACATCTTCCAGGAAGTCTACGAGAAGGAATTCAAGGCCGAGATGGACAAGATCGGCACCGTCTACGAACACCGCCTGATCGACGACATGGTCGCCTCGGCCCTGAAATGGTCGGGTGAATTCGTCTGGGCGTGCAAGAACTATGACGGCGACGTGCAGTCCGACACCGTGGCGCAGGGCTTCGGCTCGCTGGGCCTGATGACCAGCGTGCTGATGAGCCCGGACGGCAAGACCGTCGAGGCCGAGGCCGCCCACGGCACCGTGACCCGCCACTACCGCGAGCACCAGAAGGGCAAGGAAACCTCGACCAACCCGATCGCCTCGATCTTCGCCTGGACCCGCGGCCTGTTCTATCGCGCCCAGTTCGACAACACCCCCGCGGTGGCCGAGTTCGCCCTGGCCCTGGAAGCGGTCTGCGTCGAGACGGTGGAATCCGGCTTCATGACCAAGGATCTGGCCATCCTGATCGGACCCGACCAGCCGTGGCTGACCACCACCCAGTTCCTGGACAAGCTGGACGAGAACCTGAAGAAGAAGATGGGCGTCGCCGCCTGATCGGCCTTCTTGCGGACAACCCCGCCGGAGCGATCCGGCGGGGTATTTCATGCGCTTTCGCTCCCGTCCAGGGTGATCGCCTTTGGCGATCACCCTGGCTTGTTTCATGTCGGCCTCAATCGCCGGCGGGGGCAGCCGCCCCCTTGGCTTCCTCGCTTTCCCTCCGGGGCTCCGCCCCTCCGGCCGCTGCGGCGCCGCCGCAGGGCTCCGAACTCCGGTTACGGAAGGGTAAATTTTTGACGTCATGCCCGCG
>CAJANN010000015.1 GCA_903941095.1 uncultured Rhodospirillaceae bacterium
GGGCGGGCGAGACCTACAACATCAACGCCGACACCGCCGCCGGCGCCATCGCCGCCGCCACCGGCGCCCGCCGCCTGCTGATGCTGACCGACGTGGTGGGCGTGCTGGACAAGGCCGGCAACCTGATTCCGGAGATGACCGCCGGCCAGGCCCGCGCCTACATCGCCGACGGCACCATCTCGGGCGGCATGATCCCCAAGGTGGAGACCTGCCTGGACGCGGTGGAACAGGGCGTCGAAGCCGCCGTCATCCTCGACGGACGGGTGCCACACGCCCTGCTGCTGGAACTGTTCACGCCGCACGGGGTGGGGACGCTGATCAAGGCGGATTGAACCATGGTCGTCCATAGTCTCATCCTGGCACGGTGGGCACTCCGACTGCGCCCGGCGGTGTCAATGCTCTAGCGTCCCGAATCTGAAGTTCGCCGTATCGCGGTGCATCGGTCTGACTCAGACTCTTCGAGTGACAGGACTCGGAGGGGGCTATGGGACTTGCGCCTTTGGAATTGAGCGGGAGCGAGCGGCACGAGCTTGCGTCTTTGGCCGCGCGACGGAACACGGCGCAGGCTTTGGCGCTGCGGGCGAAGATCGTGCTTGGCTGTGCTGAAGGGGGTCAAAACACGGAGGTCGCGGCACGTTTGCAGATCGACCGATCGACGGTCGGGAAATGGCGTCGTCGGTTTCTTGAGCATCGCCTGGACGGGTTGCCTCGCGCCGTCTAAACGCCCATATTCTATGGAACCTGGAGAAACTGGAGAAAACCATGGCTGCCCGAACCATTTCCGCCTACGCCGACGCGAAGACCGCGAGTGTCATCGAGCGCATCGCGCAGAGCGAAGACCGGTCACCGGCGCAGATCGCTGCGGCTGCTCTGCGTTTTTATGCCCGCCTGCCAGCGGAAGCACATGCCGCTTTCCGGCGCATCGAGAAGTTGGGGACCGCACAGGACATTGATACACTGGCCCGCGAGATCACCCGCAAAACCCTTGACGCCGAATGGGAGGTCGCCCATCGCCAACTCGTCACCGAGATGAAGACGGGCGAGATTCCTGCCAGCGAGGATGACATCCTGTCTGAAGCCGTGCGACTGACCCAATGACGGCGCCGACGATCAACCTGTGTCTGGACCTGAACGTCTGGTGCGCCGCTTTTCTGGCCGGCCGCAAAGGGTTGGAGGGCACGGCTACACAAACCCTAGTGCGGATGGCCCGCGCCGGTCAAGTCGGCGAAATGCCGGTGCAATTGATCATTTCCTGGGGAATGCTGACTCGGCTGCGCAAGGTGCTGGAGGTCGATTGGGGCATCTCCCGCACGACGGTCGATCCGGTCATCGAGGCCGTCGCCGGCTATGCCCGCACGGGAGCCGCCGGTACGGCGCCTCACCTTACACTCGGCGGGACGGGGTTGATGCCGATACGCGATCCAGAGGACGCCCACGTTCTCGACACGGCGCTGGCCGGTCAGACTCACCTTCTGGTTACTGCCAACTTCGACGATTTTGTCGCTGCCAAGAGCCGCATTCTGGAAGTCGGCAAGGTTGGCGTCGTCGAGACGGCCAATGCCAAATTAGTGGTCGCACATCCATTCCGGGCAGCCGCCTGGCTGCGACAGGGTATATTTCCCGAGGTCCAGACGATCGAGCGTGCGTCTCCTCAATCATTAAACCATTCGCATGTGTAGTGACCGGCCGCCTTATCGGATCGTTCCCGGCCTTTGAAACCCAAACCGCGTCCGCTGCTGATCCCATTCCATCGGGAACGGCTCCATCAGGTCGGCCAGCGACAGCCCCTTCGGCACCCGGCCGTCGAGAATGGCCTCGATGATGTCTGGGGCCAGCAGGGTCAGGCGCAGGATGCGGGCGAGATAGGAACTGCTGATCTTCTCCTTCTCGGCCAGATGGCGCACCGTGCGCACCTTGCCGGTCTCGATCATGGCCCGCCAGCGCCACGCCCGGGCCAGCGCCTTGATCAAGGTGTCGTCCGATGCGCGGCTGCGGCGCCGCCCAGTCAGTGGCCCCGGCTGGCGCGATGATCAGCTTGCGCCCGCCCCGGCGCTTGAGGGTCATCGGAACGTGGACACGGATGGTCCGTCCCTGGTCGGCGAGGTTGGGTTTCATGCCGCGCAACACTCCTTGTCCTGAAGGCTGACCCGCAACTCGCCCACCAATTGGGTGGCGGAACCGATGGGGACGAAGCGCTCGAAGATGTCGCGGACCAACGCCGCCTCCGCCCGGTTCACAGATTCTCAATTGAGGCCCAGGGCGTGACGGACATCCTTCATCAGCAGGAACATTTGCAGGGAGTCGACGGGAGAGGGAACGAAGTCGAACCTCTGGTAGAAGGCGCGCGCCGCCTCGTTCTTGGCGTGGACCAGGACGGCGCGGACGCCGATGATGTCGGCGGCACCATTGATCCGCACCAGGGCATCCTTGAGCAGGGCTGCGCCGAGGCCCTTGCAGCGACAGCTCTTCGCGCAGGCTTGGCAGCATCATGCGGCGGCATCCATTACAAACCCACGAACGAGCGGATGACCGCCAGGGGGCGCCGCGCCAACCAATAAATCAGCGGCACGCGGTGACCATCCAAGCGGACTGTCCCCTTCGATCCCAGACGTGGGTTGTTTTCGACCTTGGACAATCCGGCGCGGACCCGGTGCCCCAGGTTGCCATCGGGCTGGGGAATGGCCTCATAAGTGACGTAGTGCATGCACCTTCTCGATGACGCCGTCCATGGGCGAGCGGATCACCGCCGGGTCGTGGGCCACCACCTCGGCAGGCGCCAGCACCGACAGATGCA
>CAJANN010000016.1 GCA_903941095.1 uncultured Rhodospirillaceae bacterium
CCCTATCAGACCCGGTGTCCACCTTGGTCGATCAGTTGGAAGCCGAGTTCTTGCGCATCCCCTTCAAGGAACGGGACGCCGCCGTCGAACAGGTCATCGACCGCCTGTTCGCCTTCAAGGATACGCATTGCGCAATGACGACCACCTTGACCAAGTTGCTGGAAGCCTTTCCAGGGGTCGGATACCGTGATCTGCGGGAACAGGTGGCTGGTTTCATCCGGCGATGGCAATACGCCCGCATCCAGCGCAACGACCAAGGCCAGGAATGCATCCGGACGGAATGGGCGGAGGCGTTTGTCGAGGCCCAAAAGGCCAACGGCTGGAATGAGGGTGAGCCCTTACGGCCTTGGCCCAATCTGATCGCAAAGCTGTCTCCGGCCAAGGAGCCGACACTTCCCCGCTTATAGCCCTGCCATTTCCTGCGCCGATGCGGGGTGGCTAGTTTGATGACCCGATACCCATGACCCAACACGACGAAGACGAGCTTCCCCAGGAACAACCGACCGAAGACCGCCCCCTCAATCCGTTTCGCGCTCCCAAGACCGCCAAGAGCCAGTGCATCGTCGCGGACGTGCTGATGCAGCTTCAAAACTACGAACGGCACAAAGGTCTTCGGCAACGCCAGCGCAAACCCGCTGACCAACAGACCTTCGAGGCCACGGTGGCGGCCTTGGTCTGCGACTTACTCCACCGCTTCATCACCAAGCCCACGGGCTGGGTGTCGGTATCACTGTCCAACCAGGATTTGGGCCGGGCCAGCCGGTACCGCGCCGCCGCCATGAACAAGACCCTGCCCACCATCATCAAGCGATTGGCCGAGCCTGAAATGGCATTTATCGAGATGGAGATTGGTTATCAGGGCTATTTCGGCCCCGCTCGCCGCACGGTGATCAAAGCCGGTCCCAGATTGCTGACACGACTGCACGACCACGGCATTGGCCTTGACGACCTGACCCAGTCGATGGGGCAGGAAGTCATCATCCTCAAGCAGGCCAAGGGCGATTACTGGGACGAAGGCGGCTTGGTCGAATACGACGACACCGACCAGACCCGGCAATACCGCGACGAAGTGCAGGCCATCAATGCATGGCTGGCCCAAACGGACATCCAGTTCGACCCAATGGATGGCGGCCCGGCAGTCGATGACACCGACCGGCTGTTGCGCCGTTACTTCAGCCAGGGATCGTTCCAGAGCGGCGGGCGTCTGTTCGGTGGCTTCTGGCAACCCCTGCCCAAGTGGCAGCGACACAAGGGCTTGCTGATCGATGGCGAGGAGGTGACAACCCTGGATTTCGGCCAAATGACCCCCCGCATCCTGTACGGCATGACGGGAGTTCCGGCCCCGGCCACCGACGCCTATTTGCTGCCCGGGCTGGAAGCTCACCGTAACGGCGTGAAGAAGGTGATGAACGCCTTGCTGTTCGCCGACAAGCCTTTGACCCGCTTCCCTGCCAATACCAAGAAGCTGTTCCCGTCCCGGATGCCGTTTGCCCAGGTGGTCGAGGCCCTACGGCAGGCCCATGCCCCCATCAGCCATCTGTTCGGGTCAGGGATCGGCCATCAGGTCCAGTTCGTGGAAAGTGAAATCCTGGTGGATGTCCTGTTGGCCTTGAAGGTGGAAGGGATCATCGGTCTTCCCGTCCATGACGCGGTGATCGTTGCCAGATCATCCATCCCTCAAGTCACCAGGATCATGTTGGAGGTCTTCAAGACCCATACCGGGGTGGAAGGGATGGTATCGGAGGAAGGGGGATGATGGTGGCCATTACCTTGGAATACAGCTTCACCCTTCTCCTTATGAGGGACTCGTAAGCCATGACCAGCCCCGAGACCAGACGCCGCCGCAAGCAAGAGGTCAAGGCCAGGGCCGCTCAACCGAACCACATGTTCGGTTATTGCCGGGTCATCGGCTGCGGCAAACCTGCCCGCGCTGGCACCGATGACGGCCTGGATACACGGTTCTGCCGATCCCACGCCGAGCATTACCAACGCCATGGCAGCCCGTTCAAGCGGTCCTATACCGGCAAGGAACTGGCCCCCTATCGCCGGGCGGCGCTGAAGTGGCTGAGGGCCAATGCCGAGCTGTTCTGGGTCAAGAACGCCATCGACCGGGTACGCGGCTTGTACCAAAGCGCCGGTCCCCACATCGAAGCCTTCCGTCTGCGCGGCCTCTCGCCCCAGGATCGGGCCCAGGCCCACTGGGCACGGATGAGGAAGGCCGAGATCGACCCCGCCCAAGTGGTCGCCGCGTGGCTGGCCGTCGAGATGATCATCGCCGACGATCCGCAGCCTGTGATCACGCCCGAGTTCCGCCGCGTCCAAGCCGCCAAGATCGTCCACCGCATGGCCAGTGGCACCCATAAGCGATGGGAGCGTGAAGTCGCCGATCCCAACTGGTCAGGGCTTCGCACCAAGTTGGTGGTCGAGGAAAAACACTGGTATCCCCGCAGCCGGGGCCGGGTGCTGCGTCACATCGGCGAAGACATCGAACAGGCGGTGGAACTGCTGGCCCAGCATCATCTAGCCGAAATCCAGGAGAGCATGGCGCGGTAAGCCCCCTTTTTCTATCGCCCCACCCTTGCCGGTGCCTTGTGTAACGGCTAGACTTCACAACAGATAGGGGAGTTGAGGCGGGGGATGGACAAGAAGACGCTGTCAGAGCGGGATATCTGCACCAAGTTCATCACGCCCGCTGTGACCCAGGCTGGGTGGGACATCCAGGGACAAATCCGCGAGGAAGTCACCTTCACTAAGGGTCGCGTGATCGTGCGGGGCCGGATGCACACTCGCGGCGATACCTGCCGGGCCGATTACATCCTGTCCCATCAGCCCAACCTTCCTCTGGCGGTGATCGAGGCCAAGGACAACACCCATTCCATTGGCGCGGGGATGCAGCAGGCCTTGCGTTATGCCGAGATGCTGGACGTCCCCTTCGCCTTTTCCAGCAACGGCGACGGCTTCCTGTTCCATGACCGCACCGGCCTGGGCGACAAGGTGGAAACCGAACTGGCCCTGGATCAGTTCCCGTCGCCCGAACTCCTGTGGGGCCGTTATCAAGCCTGGAAGGGCTACAAGCCCGAGGCGGTGGCCACGGTCGTCACCCCCTATTACGACGACGGATCGGGCCGATCCCCGCGCTATTACCAAACCATCGCCATCAACCGCACCGTCGAGGCGGTGGCCAGGGGCCAGGATCGCATCCTGCTGGTGATGGCCACCGGCACCGGCAAGACCTATACCGCCTTCCAGATCATCTGGCGGCTGTGGAAGGGTAAGCAGAAGAAGCGCATCCTGTTCCTGGCCGACCGCAACATCCTGGTGGACCAGACCCGCAACAACGACTTCAAGCCGTTCGGCGCGGCCATGACCAAGATCACCAAGCGGCAGATCGACAAGTCGTTCGAGGTCTATCTGTCGCTCTATCAGGCGGTGACCGGGGCCGAGGAAGACAAGAACATCTACCGCCAGTTCAGCCCCGATTTCTTCGATCTGGTGGTGGTGGATGAGTGCCATCGCGGCAGCGCCGCCGAGGATTCGGCATGGCGGGAAATCCTGGATTACTTCGCCTCGGCCACCCATATCGGCCTGACGGCGACGCCCAAGGAAACGCGGGACGTCTCCAATATCGATTACTTCGGCCCGCCCGTTTACACCTACTCCCTGCGCCAAGGCATCCAGGACGGCTTCCTCGCCCCCTACAAGGTGGTCCGCATCGATTTCGACAAGGACCTTCAGGGCTGGCGACCCGAAGCGGGGCAGACCGACAGGCACGGCAACCAGATCGAAGACCGCATCTATAACCAGCGCGACTTCGACCGCCAACTGGTGCTGGAGCAGCGCACCGAGTTGGTGGCCCGCAAGATCACCGATTTTCTGGAGGCCACCGATCCCTACCAGAAGACCATCGTCTTCTGCGAGGACATCGACCACGCCGAGCGCATGCGCCAAGCCCTGGTCAACATGAACCCGACCAGGGTGGCGGAAAGCCGCAAATACGTCATGCGGATCACTGGCGACGAACAAGAAGGCAAGGCCGAACTCGACAACTTCATCAACCCGGAAAGCCGCTATCCGGTCATCGCCACCACCAGCAAGCTGATGACCACCGGTGTCGATGCCCAGACCTGCACGCTGATCGTGCTGGATCAGCGCATCCAGTCCATGACCGAGTTCAAGCAGATCATCGGGCGCGGCACCCGCATCAACGAGG
>CAJANN010000017.1 GCA_903941095.1 uncultured Rhodospirillaceae bacterium
CCCCGGCATGAAGGGCTGCATCCTGGCCGGACGGTTCCGTTTTTCCAACGATGCCAAGAACCGTCCGCCGAAGGCGGCGCAGCCGTCTAGCGGCGGCGCGGCGGCGGCCGGCGGGTCGGCCCTGTCGCAGGACGGTCGTCCTTGTGACGGAAATTGATGCGACCCTTGGTCAGGTCGTAGGGGGTCATCTCGACGGTGACACGGTCACCGGCCAGAATGCGGATACGGAACTTCTTCATTTTCCCGGCCGTATAGGTCAGGACGTCATGCCCGCTGTCCAGCGTGACACGGAAACGGGAATCGGGCAGCACCTCGCTGACGACGCCCTCGAACTCGATCAGGTCCTCTTTCGCCACGGGCGGCTCCTTGATTGGGGCAGAAGCGGAAAGGGGCAGCCGAAGCTGCCCCCCGATCCGTCAGAGCGCGCGGACGTTGACCGCCGACATCTTGCCGGTACGGCCCCGCTCCAGCTCGTAGGAGAGCTTCTGACCTTCGCCGAGATTGCTCATCCCGGCCCGCTCGACGGCGGAAATGTGGATGAACACGTCGGCCGAGCCGTCGTCGGGCTGAATGAAGCCGAAGCCCTTGGTGCTGTTGAACCATTTCACGGTGCCAGTGGACATGAGATCCTCCAATGCTGGCGTGGCCCCGCACCGGATTGCGCGAGGCATCAAATCAGTAGTGGGGGAAAGTCCAGGAGTGGTCGCTGCGAAGAGCGCCGTCGTGGGGGAAACACCCAACGTATTCGACCCCCCTACCATGACAGGCTGCGCCCTTTTTCGCAAGCGCAAAAAGAACGGGCATAGTCTTCGCTACGCCCGTCCAAATGCGATCACCCCTATCCCTTGGGCGGCAAGGCGAAGGGACGGTCGTGCTCGAGACAGGGGATCTTGCGGCGGGCTTCCACCACCTGCTTGATGTCGATGTCGGCCATGACGAAGCCCGGCTGCTCCAGCGCGTCGGCCAGGATTTCGCCCCACGGCGAGACGATCAGGGCGTGGCCGTAGGTCTCGCGGTTGTTGGCATGCGTGCCGACCTGGGCCGGGGCGAAGACGTAGCAGCCGGTCTCGATGGCCCTGGCCCGCAGCAGGACGTGCCAATGCGCCCGGCCGGTGGTGCGGGTAAAGGCCGCCGGCACCGCCAGGAAGTCGCACCCCGCCTTGGCATAGGCCCGGAACAGGTGGGGAAAGCGCAGGTCGTAGCAGATGGACAACCCCATCCGTCCCCACGGCAGACGCACCGTCCGGGCGCTGTCGCCGGACTGGAAGGTGGCGGATTCCTTGTAGACCTCGCCCAATCCCAGATCGACGTCGAACATGTGGATCTTGTCGTAACGGGCGGCGATGGCCCCACCGGGGGCGATCACGTAGCTGCGGTTGGCCACCATGCCGCCATCCACCAGCACCGCCAGCGATCCCGCATGCAGCCAGCATCCCAACTCGCGGGCGAATTCGCGGAAGGCCTTCAGGGCCAGATGCTCGTCCTCGGGCATGGCCTTCAGGACGATGTTGGTGCGCCCCCATTCCATCATCGCCACGTTCTCGGGCATCAGGATCAGGTCGGCCCCGGCGGCCCGGGCCTCGACGCACAGCCGGCCGGCTTCGTCGATGTTGCGCTGCAGGTCGGTGCCGGCATTGACCTGCAGGCAGGCGGCCCGGAAGACCTCGCCCTTCACGGACGGCCCGCCAGCAGGGGATCGAGCTTGCCGTCGGATTCCAGCTCGTACAGGTCGTCGCAGCCGCCGACATGGGTGCCGTTGATGAAGATCTGCGGCACGGTGCGCTTGCCGCCCGACCGATTGATCATGAACTCGCGCATCTGGTCGTCGTCGGACACGTCGATCTCGGTATAGGCCAGGCCCTTTTTCTGGAACAGCTTCTTGGCGCGGACGCAATAGGGGCAGACGCGGGTGGTGTAGATCTGGATCTCGGGGGTGGACATCGGCTTCTCCATCGGACAGGGGCCTTTTATATAGCGCCGGTCAGGCGTGGGGCAACACCACGCGGCCCAGCGTCAGCACATCCACCGATGCCGCCCCGCCCCGGCACAGGACCGTCGCGCATTCCGCCGCCGTCGCCCCGGTGGTCAGCACGTCGTCGATCAGCAGCACGCGGCGCCCCGGCAGCATGGTCCG
>CAJANN010000018.1 GCA_903941095.1 uncultured Rhodospirillaceae bacterium
CGCCAGTGGGCCAGATAATCGTCCGCGGCCTTCCCCACCACCAGATGGAAGGGCACCGCCGCCAGGCGGCGGTAGGCGTTGGTCCGCTCGATGCCGTCCCCGGTCTGCTTGGCATGAAAGGTCTGGGCGGAGACGCCGGAAGCGATGATGTCCTGCAGTTCGGGCGAGAACCCTTTCGATCCGACCTGCTGGAACGAGGCCGGATAGCGGGTGACCAGGCCGGTGTCGGCATCCCGCAGCAAGGCGATTCCCTGCGGTCCCAGATCCACCCCCGACAGCAGGCGGGTAAAATATTCGACGGGAACCGATGCCGAGATCATCCCGGCGAAACTGCCGTCGGGATAGTTGTAGCGGCGGGTGAACGGGATGATCCAGACCTTGGTCACCTTTCCCAGCACCGGATTGGGAACGATCAGCCCGGCATCCCCGTTCCGGCGATGGGTCTCGAAGAAGCTGCGGTCGGCATAGGACACGTTGTCCCCCGGCATCACTCCGGGACCGTAGCGGACATGGCCGGAGGCGTCGGTGACGCGGAACTCGGCCAGACCGGCCAGCCAATCCCGGCGCTGCCGCAAAATGGCGTTGACCTCGTCGGCGTTCAGGAAGCCCTGCTGGCGCAGGTCGCGTTCCAGCATGAAGATGATTTCCCGCAGCGACAGGTCGATCTTGCCGACCGATCCGCTGATGCTGTAATCCAGCAGGGCGGCAAAATTCTCGACATAGTTGCGGACTTCTTTCTCGTGCTGGGCCTTTGACGCGTTGAGAGCATAGGCCAGCAGGCCGCACACGAACAGGTTGACCACCACCACAATGGCGATCAGGCCGGTCCGCAGATGCCTCAACGCAAGACCGCCACCCGGCACCCGGCGGCGCAGTCCCACTAGATCGGCAGGAATCATGCTGGCTTCCCCTTGTCGCGGCGGCCGGCGCCCCGTGCTTCATAGCAAGCCGATTAGATACTCCATTCAGCATAAATGAAAAACCTCCGGCTCGGTTTGCCGCCGTCTTTTTGTTCCTCCCCCCCCATTTGGGACTATCGTGGGATGGCGTCCGGGCCAGACTGCCGCCCCAGGGCGATACCGTCTCACTCAACTCGGGGGAAATGTCCCGATGCGTCCGGATCAGGGCAGGACGGGACCGCGATGATGTCGTTTCGCGCCAAGACCATTCTGGGCATCGCCGGCATCCAATCCCTGGCCGGCGCCCCGGACTGGAAAGCAGGCTGCAGGCCGTGTGCTCCGCCATCCGGCAGTTGGCACAGGCGCCGCCGTGACCGGCAGCGGGAACCGACGCCGCCGTGACCGGCGGTGGGGCATGATTGCCTGGGGACCGCGCAGTTTAACGGATCCGGACAATTTTTCCAGCCCCACATGGGACTGTCGCCCGGGCGGCATTTCGCCACAATGGGGCCGCGATGGTCGGCATGACACCCTTTGCCCGGATGAAAGCGCCCGATGCCCCTGCCCCGCATCCTGTTTGTCGATGACGAGCCCAACGTGCTGGACGCCATCCGCCGTCTGCTGCGGATGCAGGGCCCCGAATGGGACGTTTCCTTCGCCACCAACGGCGCCGAAGCCCTGGCCGCCATGTATGTCCGCCCGGCCCATGTGGTGATCACCGACATCGCCATGCCGGAAATGGACGGCAAGTCCTTGATCCATCATCTGTACAAAAGCTTTCCCGAGGCCGTGCTGATCGTCCTGTCCGGACATTGGCAGCCGGCCACCGCCCTGACGGAGGTCGGCCCCCATATCCGTTTCCTGACCAAGCCGGTCCGCAGCGAAATCCTGCTGAAGACCATCCGTCAGGCGGTGGCGGAAGCCTGCCCGATGCCGGTTCCGACCGCGCACGGCCATCTGCCGCAACCGGGCCGCGAACCGCCGCCGGCGGTCTATGCCGAATCCGGTCCTGCCGGCTGGATCAGTCTGGTCGACGAGGCCTGAAAACGGCCCCGGCCGCCGGCTTGACCGGCAATCCCACATCCCATTTGGGACTATCGTCCGCCCCGTTCCCCGCCGGACACTTCGTCAGCGGCGATCTTGCTGGCCGCCCGGATTTCCGATGGACGGCGAAGATGAAGATTTCCTCCTTCAGCGTTTCCCCCACCCCGATCTCGGCCGAGGCCAACCGCCGGGCCGCCGCCAGCCGTCACCTTCTGACCGGAAGGGAACGGACCTGCCCGCCGGGAGAAGTCATCGTTTCGAAGACCGACACCAAGGGCCTGATCACCTATGCCAACACCGCGCTGCTGGATATCAGCGGCTATGGCGAGCACGAATTGCTGGGCGCACCGCATTCCGTCTTCCGCCACCCGGAAATGCCGCGCAGCATCTTCCGGCTGCTGTGGAGCACCATCCAGTCGGGTGAGGAGGTCTTCGCCTATGTCGTCAACCGGGCCAAGAACGGCGACCATTACTGGGTCTTCGCCCACGTCACCCCCACCGTCGACCGCCAGGGCAGGATCATCGGCTATCATTCGAACCGCCGCACCGCCGCACCGCATGCCATCGCCCGGATCAAGCCGCTTTACGGGCTTCTCAACGAAACGGAAAAGAGGTTCGACACCGCCCCCGAGGCGGCCGAGGCCGGGCTGAGAGCCCTGATGTCGCATATCGACGACAGCAAAATGACCTACGGCGAATTCATTTTTTCTCTCTAGGCTCCACGAGGCGGACTTGATCAACGCACTGAAGCTCCACCCGATCTTCACTTCGCCGCTGAACACGCTGACCCTGGCCATGTGCCTGTGCGCCGGCCTGGGCGGCGGCGCCACCCTGATCGCCTTCAGCTATCTGCCGGGCTACGGGCTGGTGCTGGCGGCCGGCGGCGTCGCAGCCTTCGCCTGGAGCGTCTGGGCGCTGGTCCGCACCTATTCCACCATCGAACTGGCGGTCAAGGTCCTGGAAGGCGGCGCGGTCGGCAATCTGGAACAGCGGCTGGTCCATATCGGCCGCGGCCGGGACACGCTGAGCCGTCTGTGCCGCGCCACCAACAATGTCCTGGATGCCGCGGATTCCTTCGCCCGGGAAAGCAACGCCTCGCTGAAGGAGGTGACCGCCGGCCGGTTCCACCGCCGGATCCTGGCCGACGGCATGCACCGCGCCTACAAGCATTCCGCCACCACCATCAACCAGATGACCGAAAATCTGGGCATCCGCATCCGCGAGAACAGTGCGCTGGCGGCGAAGTTCCGGGAAAGCGTCAACGCCCGGGTCACCGAGGGCGCCGCCATCACCCAGGCGACCCGCAGCGACGCCGAAACCATGCAGATGGCGACCCACGACGCCCTGACCCAGTCGGCCGAAGTGTTCGAAGTCGCCCAGGCCACCCTGCGCGAGGTCGAAGCGGTGGCCCAGTCCACCGAGGAGCTGAGCCTAGCCCTGGACGACGTCCGCTCGCAGGTCAACCGGGCCACCCTGATCGCCGAAGACGCCGAACGCGAGGTCGAAGCCGCGCAAGGCGTGTTCACCGCCCTGGCCGATACCGCCCGCCATATCGAGAAGGTCACGGCGATCATCAACAAGATTTCCGCCCAGACCAACCTGCTGGCCCTGAACGCCACCATCGAGGCCGGCCGGGCCGGGGAAGCCGGCAAGGGCTTTTCCGTCGTCGCCAACGAAGTCAAGAACCTGGCCAACCAGACCGCCAAGGCGACCGGCGATATCCGCGGCCAGGTCGCCTCGATCCAGGAAAGCGCCCTGCGCGCCGTCGACACCATGTCGACGATCGGCAAGACCGTCCGCGAAATCAGCCAGATCACCCATCAGATCGACGATACCGTGGCCCGGCAAAGCGCCTCGACACAGACCATCGCCCGCACCAGCAGCCATGTTCGCCGGAGCGTCGAACACGCGGCCACCTCGGTGGAAAAAGTCACCGTCTCGTCGCAGCAATCGGCCGAAGTGGCCGAACGGCTGTTCAAGCGCGCAGCCGCCGGAGCGGAAAACGCCGTCCAGCTGACGGGCGAAGTCGGCGACTTCATGTCCCGCGTCAATCTGGTCTCGGCCTGAGGTCACGGTAACCCGTTACCGCCTGGAGACAACCGATAGTATCAATTCTTCCGAGCGGTAACGCGTTACCGCTCGCGCCGCCCGGTCCGGGACTGGTCGGCGATGTCGCTGCGGCTGACCGTGACCGCCTTCAGCAGGGCAAAGGCCCGCCCCCCGGGAACAAGTTTCAGTTGAGACTGCGCCAGCGCGGTGATCTGCGACCAAATGACCGCCCCGCCGCAATCGAGCATGACGTCGACGACGTGCCCGGCGGCCGGCGTGACCGAGACGACCCGTCCTTCCAGGATGTTGCGCACGCTGATATCCGTCGGCGGGACCAGGGCCAGGGCCACGTCGCGGGCATGGATGCGGACCCGCACCGCCGCCCCCACCGGCAGGTCCACCGGCCCGGCCAGCAAGGTGCCGCCGGCAAAGGCCAAGGCGGTGATGCCACAGCCGGGATCATGGCCGCGAACCTCGGCGCGGATGACCGCGCCGGCCTCGCCGCGGCCGGTCAGGTGGCGCAGATCGGCGCGCGACAGGATGTCCTCGACCGGGCCGCTGGCGGCGACCCGCCCGGCTTCCATCAGAACCAGGGTATCGGCCAGCCGCAGCACCTCGTCGACGGCGTGGCTGACATACAGGATCGGCATGGCGAAGCGCCCGGCCATGCCGGCGATGAAGGCCAGAAGCTCGTCTTTGCGCCCCATGTCCAGAGCCGCCAGCGGCTCGTCCATCAGCAGGATGCGCGGCGAGGCCAGCAAGGCGCGGCCGATGGCCACCCGCTGCTTTTCCCCCCCCGACAGCCGGGCCGGGCGGCGGTCCAGCAGATGGCCGATGCCCAGCACATCGACCACGTCGCCGACGGCGACGCTCCGCTCGGCGGCGGGAACCCGGTCCATGCCGAAGCGCAGATTGGCCAGGACCGACAGGTGGGGAAACAGACGGGCGTCCTGGAACACGTAGCCCAACCGCCGCCTCTCGGGCGCCAGATCGACACCGGCCCGCGAATCGAACAGCACCCGGCCATCCACGGCGATGCGGCCCTGGTCCGGGCGGGACAGTCCGGCCACCATGTCGATGACCGAGGTCTTGCCCGAGCCGGACGGCCCGAACAGCGCCGTCACTCCCGGCCCCGCCGCCAGGTCGACATCCAGGGCGAACGCCCCCTGCCGCCGCGTGATCCGCACGTCCAGCATGGCCGTCACCCCCGCAGCCGGGCCTGGACCCGCCGGGACAGCCATTCCGCCGCCAGCAGGGCCGCAAAGGCCACCGCCACCGAAATGACGCACAGCCGCAAGGCCGCCTCGTCGCCGCCCGGCATCTGGGTCAGGGCGTAAAGGGCAACGGGCAGGGTCCGGGTCTCTCCGGGAATGTTCGACACGAAGGTGATGGTGGCGCCGAATTCCGACAGCGAGCGGGCGAAACACAGGATCGCCCCGGTCAGGACACCGGGAGCCACCAGCGGCATCGTCACCGTCAGAAAGGTCCGCAGCGGACCGCAGCCCAGCGTGCGGGCCGCCTGTTCAAGCCCCCGGTCGACCCCTTCCAGGGACAGCCGGATGGCCCGGACCAGCAGCGGAAAGGCCACCACCGCCGAAGCCACCGCCGCCCCTTTCCAGGTGAAGGCCAAGGTGACGCCGAACCAGTCGTGCAGCCAGGCGCCGACCGGCCCGCGCCGCCCCAGCAGCACCAGCAGCACGTAACCGACCACCACCGGCGGCAGCACCAGCGGCAGATGGATCAGGCCGTCCAGCAGGCTTTTGCCGGGAAAATCCAGACGGGCCAGCACCCAGGCGCACAAGATGCCCAACGGCAAGGACCCCGCCACCGCCCAGCCGGAGACCAGCAGCGACAGGGACAGGGCTTCCGCTTCCAGGGGGGTCAGGGAAAACATCACGCCGCCGACGGGGATCTGAACATCCGGACGACCTTTCGTTCTGCGGATCGTCAATCCAGATACCCCATTCGACGCAGCGGCGAAAGGCGGGCCGCGCTTCGGCGTCTGATAAATGTCAGTGCCGCGCTCCGCCGCCGGGGCGATGATCCGGTCAGACGGCCAAAGGACGAGGCATCGGTCCACCGGCCCCAGCAGCGAGGCACCGCATGACCCGACATCTCCAGAGCATTTCCCCGTCATCCATCCTGGCGCGTCTGGCCAGACTGGCCCTGCACTTCATCAATCCGCGCGCGGCCCGCTACCTGTGACCGGGCCGTCAGGCGCCGGCCGGGCCGGATTTCTCTGGCTGGCGGCGTTCCTGGCTCTGTCGGCCGTCGTTCTGGTGGTGGACGCCCTGGTCGGCATGCCGGCGCCGGCGCCGCCCCCGCCGGCCCGCGTGGTCACCATTGCCGGACGCGCCACCGTGGCCGCGGCGCCGGCCGCTCCCGGCAGCGGCCTGAGCCGGCACGAGATCGCCCACATGCGCTATATGCGGGAAGAGGAAAAGCTGGCCCACGACGTCTACCAGCTTCTCGCCGATCATTGGGGCGACCCGGTTTTCGCCAGGATCGCCCAGGCCGAACAGCGCCATACCGACGCCGTGCTGGGGCTGCTGGTCCGCTACGGCGTCCCCGACCCGGCAGCCGGGAACCGGGCCGGACAATTCACCGATCCCGGACTGGCCGCCCTTTACGCGGAACTGGCCGACAAGGGCCGCCGGTCGCCCGCCGATGCCTGGACCGTCGGCGGCCTGATCGAAGAGGTCGACATCGCCGACCTGGAAAACGCCACCGCCAGCACCACCCGGCCGGACATCATCCACGTCTACCGGACCATCCACCGCGGCTCGCGCAACCACTTGCGGGCGTTCGCCGGAGCGCTGGCCCGCAACGGCATTCCCTATCGGCCGCAGAAGCTGGCCGCGGCGGAAGTCCAGGCCATTGTCGCGTCTCCGATGGAAAACGGCCCGCCGCCCTGACCCATCACGACGGTACGGGACAAAAACACATAAGGAACATATGCGAACATTCTTGTTGCGTTCCTGAAGAAGGCGTGTAGTCTTGCCGACATGAACCGCGTTGCATCGCCCGCCCGTATCGGGATAGATGAAGGGGGAACTGCCATGTCGCAGACCGTATTGCGCCTCGTGGACAAGGACACCATGGATAGACAGAAGGCACTGGAAGCGGCCGTCAGCCAGATTGAGCGGGCGTTCGGCAAGGGCTCCATCATGAAAATGGGGAGCCGGGAAACGGTCGAGACCGAGGTGATCTCCTCGGGCTCCCTTGGCCTGGACATCGCGCTGGGTATCGGCGGCCTGCCGCGCGGGCGCATCGTCGAGATCTACGGTCCGGAAAGCTCGGGCAAAACCACCCTGGCCCTGCACGTCATCGCCGAAGCGCAGAAAAAAGGCGGTTCGTGCGCCTTCATCGACGCCGAGCACGCGCTGGACCCGGTCTACGCCCGCAAGCTGGGCGTCAACCTGGACGAATTGCTGCTCAGCCAGCCCGATGCCGGCGAGCAGGCCCTGGAGATCTGCGACACCCTGGTCCGGTCGGGCGCCGTCGACGTTCTGGTCATCGATTCCGTCGCCGCCCTGGTTCCCCGGGCCGAGCTGGAAGGGGACATGGGCGATTCCCATGTCGGTCTGCATGCCCGCCTGATGAGCCAGGCGCTGCGCAAGCTGACCGGATCGGTGTCGAAATCCAACTGCATCGTCATCTTCATCAACCAGATCCGCATGAAGATCGGCGTGATGTTCGGCAACCCGGAAACCACCACCGGCGGCAACGCGCTGAAGTTCTATGCCTCGGTCCGCATGGAGATCCGCCGCGTCGGGGCCATCAAGGACCGTGACGAGGTGGTCGGCAACCAGACCCGCGTCAAGGTGGTGAAAAACAAGCTGGCGGCGCCGTTCAAGGTGGTCGATTTCGACATCATGTACGGCGAAGGCGTATCGAAGGCCGGCGAGCTGATCGACCTGGGCGTCAAGGCCGGGGTCATCGAGAAGTCGGGGGCGTGGTTCAGCTACAACTCCACCCGGGTCGGACAGGGCCGCGAGAACGCCAAGCAGTTCATGCGCGACAACCCGGCCATCGCCGCCGAGATCGAATCCTCGATCCGTTCCAATGCCGGACTGGTGGCCGACGCCCTGTCGGGCGGTCCGGGCGACATCGACGGCAACGCCGTGGAAGAATGACCATCCGGCCGGCGGACGGGGAGGCCACCCCTTTCCGCCGGCCGGCGTGGCGCCTTATTCTTCGATCATGTCCGCGGCCGGCAGGATGGTGACGCCCGATCCGTCCTCGTCCTCGATCAGCACCACGTCGCCTTCGATGCGGTCTTCCGGCTTGGCCAGCTTGTTGAACCAATGCCACAGAAAGGCCACGGCGATGGTC
>CAJANN010000019.1 GCA_903941095.1 uncultured Rhodospirillaceae bacterium
ACCCCAACAGCGCAGGCATGACCCTGCGCGCCGTGTCGGGCGGCTACCTGTTCCAGACCAAGGATAACGGCCGCGTCGGCCTGGAGGGTCTGAAGGGGGTCACCAAGCGGGCGCCGACCGAGCAGGAACTGAAGGACCTGCTGTTCGCCTTCCGCGTCTGCAAGCACGTCAAGGCCCACGCCATCATCTACGTCCAGGACGGCTGCACGGTGGGCATCGGCGCCGGCCAGATGAGCCGTGTCGACAGCTCGCGCATCGCCGCCTGGAAAAGCCAGGAGGCGGCCAATGCCGCCGGCCAGGCCCAGCCCGGCACCATCGGTTCGGTGGTGGCGTCGGACGCCTTCTTCCCCTTCGCCGACGGCCTGCTGGCCGCCGCCGCCGCCGGCGCCACCGCGGTGATCCAGCCCGGCGGCTCGATGCGCGACGCCGAAGTGATCGCCGCCGCCGACGAAAAGGGCCTGGCGATGGTGTTCACCGGGATGAGGCACTTCCGGCATTAGACCAACAGGGGCACCCGCCTCGACTGGCTGCCCGCACACGCGGGGCAAAACGGCGATTTCGCAATAACCACAATATTTTATTGGTTTGCGAAAAGGTATTGCCTCGGGGAAGGCGGGCGAGATAGTTGTGTTCGCAGCGATAAAATTCTTTGGGACTTCCTGGCAGCATGGCGCAGATAATCCTCATTCAGCCGCTTTCCGGCCAGCTCGATGAAATGTCGATCCGCCTGCCCGAAGGCTTGTTGGCGATTGCAGCTCTTCCCGTTCAGAAGGGCTACGATATCCGGATCATTGATCAGCGTCTGACCAAGGATTTCGAAAGGGCCGTCCGCGATGAGGTCGGGCCGGAGACCGTGATCTTCGGCGTCACCTGCATCACTGGCGAGCAGATCGGCTATGCCGTCGAGGTCACCCAGCTCCTGAAGGCCAACTGGCCCAATATTCCCGTGGTGTGGGGCGGCGTCCACGCCACCTTGCTGCCCGAGCAGACCTGCGAACATCCCGATATCGATTATGTCGTGGCCGGCGACGGTGATCTGGTGTTTTGCGAATTGTTCGAACGGCTGCGCGACGGGCTGCCGGTCGATGACCTTCGCGGCCTGGTCTACAAGACGTCTGCCGGCGCCGTTTCGTCCAACGCCGGCGAAGTGGAACTGAACTTCAAGTCCAACGGCAATTACCAAGTCGTCCGCCGCAATGGCAGCACCGATGTCATTCGCGACCTCGACAGCCTGCCGCCGACCCCCTACGAGCTGGTCGATTTCAGCAAGTACGAAATCTTCCATACCGATGACGGCAGCAAATCGGCCACCTTGAACACCGCGCGCGGCTGTCCGTTCCGCTGTCGCTTCTGTTCGGACCCGGTGCTCAATGACGGCAAGTGGCGTGGCCTGACACCTGACAAGATCATCGAACGCCTGGACGTCTTGTACGATCGCTACAATGTCCGCTGGGTCTTCTTCCAGGACGACTATTTCCCCGGCAGCAAGAAGCGCTTCCTCGAGATCCTTGAGCGGCTGACCAAGTACAATGGCTCTCTGAAGTGGTCGACCTGCGGCATTCGCGCCGACATCATTTGCAAGATGACCCCGGAAGAGATGAATCTGTTGGAGCGATCCGGCTGTCATTCGCTGGAGATGGGCATCGAATCCGGCAGCGAGCGCATCATCACCTTGCTGAACAAGGCGGAAACCCTCGAGGAAATGCGGGAAGCCAATCGGCTTCTGGCGAAGACCGGGATCAAGGTGAAATACTCGTTCATCATCGGATTCCCCACGGAAACCGACGAGGAAATGGAATCGACGATCGATTTCGCCCTTGATCTGGAAAGGGTGAACCCGAACGCTTATTGCTTTGTCTTCAACTTCCTGCCGATCGTCGGAACTCCCTTCTTCCACGATGCCGTCCAGCAAGGATTCAAGGCCCCCACAACCCTGGAAGGGTGGGCCGAGATGGACTTCCAAAAGTGGATGCGCCACTACAGCGGCTGGCACAA
This sequence comes from uncultured Rhodospirillaceae bacterium, assembly GCA_903941095.1. GTDB lineage: Bacteria > Pseudomonadota > Alphaproteobacteria > Rhodospirillales > Magnetospirillaceae > Magnetospirillum. Next base: position 1,996 of record CAJANN010000019.1, read on the forward strand.
GCCCGAGAAGATCCGCAAGCTGGAAGCCATTGCCTTCACATCCTACTTCCACAACACCAATGTCTTGTTCAAGTTGGGCGGCTCGAAACTGATCCGCTTTTGTTACCGCTGCTACTATCCCGTGGCGAAGTGGCGATTCGAGAATAAGAAGTTCGGCTTCTTCGTGGAATGGCACATCAAGGACGCCATTCTGGCTCTGCGCCCGCTCATTCGGACTCTGGCCAAGGCCGTGAACCGGATTTAGGGCTACCTCGCACGCTTTGACTGGGACAATGGAGGCTTCGATGGCCCGCGTTATGTTCGCCCAAGAAATGTACTTTCCCATTCAGAGCGTGCAGTGTCTGTCCGCGCATCTGAAGCGGGCTGGCCACCAGACCGATGTCGCCATCGGGTCTCCCGATACGATCGTCGAGTACATCAAGAAGACGAAGCCGGACCTGATCGCGTTCTCGGTCCTCACCGCCTACCGCAACCACATGCTGGACACCACCGACGCCATCAAGGCCGCCGGAATCGATACTCCGATCATCGCCGGCGGCTATGACATCACCTTCATGCCCCACATCATCGAAAGCTCGGGGCTGGATCTGGTCTGTGTCGGAGAAGGCGGCGATCCCATCGTCGAACTGGCCAATGCCTTGCAGGAAGGCAAGGACTGGCGAACCCAAGAGATCGCCAACCTGCGCATCAAGCAGCTGGACGGAAGCATCGTCAAACACCCGATGCGGTACTGGGCGCTGAAGCTGGACGAAGCGCCGTTCGACGATCGCGACATCTATTACGACAAGGACCCCTACTTCCACACCATTCCGTTCATGCAGGTGCTGGCCGGGCGCGGCTGTCCCTATCCGTGCACCTATTGCTTCAATGACGGCTACAAGAAGATCCATACCGAACAGGGCATGGTCGCGCGCGAATACACAACCCTGCGCAGCGTCAGCCATGTGATCGATGAATTGAAGTGGCTGGCGTCCAAGTATCAGTTCAGGGACTTCTTCTTCAACGACAGCACCCTGGCATACAACAAGAAATGGATCATCGAGTTCTGCGACGCCTACAAAAAGGCCGGTCTGAAGCACACCTTCTCGATCAACGCCGTCATTCATGAGCTGAGTGAAGAGGTCTGCGCTGCCCTGGCTGGAACAGGCAAATGCCGCTTGATCCGGTTCGGGCTGGAAACCGGCAATGAGGAGTTCCGCATCAAGACCCTGCGCAAGAACATCCGCAACCAGCAACTGCTGGAAGGGACCGAGCGACTGAACCGCTATGGCCTGCGCTATTCGATGCAGATGATGCTGGGCCTGCCGGGAGAAACCTTGGAATTCGCCTGGGATACCCTGGATGTCGCCCGGCGACTGAGCGGCGCCAACAGCGTGCATGGCGTCAACATCTTCAAGCCCTTCCCCGGTCTCGAGATCAACAATGTCGGCCTGGAATTGGGCGAGTACCGCCCGTCCGACGTGACCGCCCCGGGCAGCGTCCCCCCGCCGGCCTGGCGCAAGGAGGCCGATTACGACCGCAGCGCCGTCGCCGAGCAGGCCGTCCTGCCGGCGGACGAAGCCTATCTGGCCAGCCGCGCCAACATGCATGCCGCCGGCGCTGCTGACGCGCAAGGCGACAAGCATACCGCTTTCGGGTCGCGCAAGATGGTGTTCTTCGACAATTATCGGCGCGACGGCCTGGGGCTCAAGATCCTGAAGCTGTCCCGCTATTCACATCTGGTCATCCGCTACCCGGTCCTGCGCCCGATCGTCGAAAAGATCATCGAACTGCCCGACAACGCGTTCAACCGTCTGGTGTGGACCATCACAGAAGGCCTGCTGAACATTCGCGTTCATGCCGCGGCGCCCTGGTCCTATTTCATCAAGTACTTCCTGTTCCACCGCAACAAGCAAGTGCGATGACATGGATATGTTCTGGATCATAACAACGGCGTTGGGCTTGGCGGTTGCTGTCGCCCTTTGGGCCATGGCGAAGGTGTGCATCGCACACGCGAGATGGAGAACACGATGAACCAAGCCAGCTTCGCCAAGATGCTGCAAGGCGCGATGCTGAACGTCTTTCTTCACATCGCCTATTTCATTATGCGGCTGACATTGTCCAATCGCTCGGAAGAGAGCAGCGTGGCCCCGAAGATCGAGGACCCGCCGGCCAATCCGGTCGCGTCGCTGAATTTGGCCATGGCCCTGGACGAGCGCACGTCGCCCGAGAAGCTGGAGACGCTGAGCCAGGATGCCGACCCGATCATTCGGCGGGCGATTTCGCGCAATCCGAAGCTCTCGCTGGAACGGGTCCGGCAGTTGGCGAGCGATCCGGACCCCATGGTGGCCGAGGAAGCGATCCGCGTGCTGGCCGAACGCGAAACCGTGAGCGTGACGTAGCGCCGGCCCGCCAGTCGGCATAAGGTCCGCTTGCCCTGTCTGGGCGATGAAGGCATTCTCGGCCACACCATTCTGGGGGAGGACGAGAGCTGGTGTGGACGGTGGCGACCCTGGCGGACGGATTGGCTCGGCTGGGCTTGACCGCGGGCGACACCGTTCTTGTGCGCGCGTCGCTGCGCCGGCTGGGCGATGTCGCCGGTCACCGCGCCACCGCCCTGATCAAGGCGACCCTGGCCGTCGTCGGCAGCCGCGGCACCCTGGCCGCCTTGGCCTTCAACCCGCTGACCCCGTTCCCCGCATGGCGCAATTCTCCGGTGATCGGCCCCGACACCCCACCCGGCAGCGGCGGCCTGGCGGCGGCGATGGTGCGATGGCCCGGGGCGGTGCGCAGCCAGCATCCGACCTGCTCGTGGGTCGCCATCGGAGCCAATGCCGGCGCCCTGACGGCCGGGCATGATGCCTCGTCCGCGAGCTTCCATCCCGTCGGCGCCCTGCTTGAAGCCGACGGCGTTCTGGTCAATGTCGGCAACGTCATCGACAGCCCTGGCTTTTCCACCGTCCATTGGGTTCAGTCCCGCCGGGGCCTTTCCACCCGCAACCTGTTGGCCGGGCGGATCGGGGCTCGCTTTCCCGGCGGCGTGTTTCATAGCCACGACTTCCCCGGTTGCAGTCAGGGATTCGACAAGTTCTACGGCGCCTATGTCCAGGCCGGGGCGTTGCGGGCCGGCATGGTTGGCGATGCCTATGCCATCCTTGGACGCGCCCGCGAGCTGGTGGCGGTCGAAGACAGACTGGTGTCGGCAAACCCGCGTTTTCCGTTGTGCGACGCCCCCGATTGCATGCATTGCCGGGGCCTGGTCACCTACAACAAACGCGACTGGCCGGCCTTCTGGAGCCGCTGGGCGTGGCGAAAGCTCACCGGCCGATGACCCGTGACGAATACCTGCGGTGGATCGTTCAACGGTGGCTGGACTTGCCGGCCGGCGCCTGCCCGCCGGTCCTGCCAAACGAACTGGCGGCCCTGCTGCTGCGCGACGAGGAACGACTGACCGCGCACCGCGATCCCTGGGACAATTGGGAATTTCCCTTTTCCGAGGTCTTTCGGCGCGGAACCTTGCTGGCCCCCGAAATCGACACCTGGGCGGCATCCTGCCCCGGCCGCCGTCCGCTGTGGCCGGACGGACACAAATTCGCCTTGGCGATCAGCCACGACGTCGATGACGTCTCGCACCGGGTCACGCCGGCGCAATGGTGGCGCCGCGCCAAGCTGGCGTTGGGCGGCGGCGCCAAGGCGGCGATTCGGTCGTTGCCCGGAACGGTTTGGCAGGCGCGCACCCTGTCCCCGACCCCCGACACCGACCCCACCATTGGTCGCCTGCTCGACATCGAGCGGGAATTGGCCATCCCGGCATCCTGGTTCTTCACGGTATGGCCGCCCGCCCGCCCGCACCTTGTGGATTGCGTTCACGCGTTCGCAGACCCATGCCGCTTCCGTGGCCGACGGGCGACGGTCGCCGATGTGATCCGCGCTGTCGCCGATTGCGGCCACGAGGTGGGGCTGCACGGCAGCTATGTCTCGGCCATCGACGGCCCGGCGCTGGTGGCCGAGAAGACGGCACTGGACGGCGTGCTTGGCCAACCGACCACGTCGATCCGCCAGCACTGGCTGCATTGGCGGGTCGATACCACCCCGCATCTTCAGGCGGCGGCCGGCTTCACGGTCGATGGCACCTTGGGATTCAACAATTCCGCCGGCTTCCGCTGCGGCACCTCGCTACCCTTCCCGTGGTGGGATGGCGGCCCGCTCGACATCTTGATGGTGCCGGTCAGCGTCATGGATGTCGCCCTTTTCCGGCCCGGGGACATGGGACTGGACCTGACGCTTGCACTCAGGCTGGTGGACGACATCATCCAACGGGTCGAGGCCAGCGGCGGAATCCTGTCCCTGCTGATCCACCCCAACCACATCATCGACCCGAGGGTCGAGACGCTACTGCGCCATACCGTCGGCACATGCTGGGAGCGCGGCGCCTTGCTCGCGACCCATGCCGACATTCGACGGAGTTGGGATTTACGCGTCGATGCCCAGGCGGCACAGCTTGGGGCGAAAGCGTAACGGGATGGTGCGGCCGGTCTCGGCCGATTCATAGATGGCGTTGATCAGTTCAAGCGAGCGACGCCCGCCCAGACCATCGACCAATCCGGCCCGCCCCTCGCGCAGCGCCAAGATCACCCCGCGCAGATATTGCTCGAGATTCCAGGCCGGGACCGAAGGCGTCGTTCCGGCCCGCGCGAATATATCGGCATCGTCGGGATGCGGATCGGCGAAGTTCCACACCTTCAGTTCGTTGGTGAAGAAGCCCCCGATCTCGACCGCGCCCTTTTCGCCCAACAGGCTGAACGATCCCTCGAGATCCTTGGGCCGAGCTCCGGTGGTCGCCTCAATCACCCCCAGCGCCCCCGAGGCGAACCGCAAGATGGCAACGCCGGTATCCTCGGCTTCGATGTCGGCCAAGCGGGTGGCGGTCATCGCCGACACGCTTTCGACCTCGCCCATCATCCAGATCAACATGTCGATATGGTGTGCCGCCTGGTTGGTCAGGACCCCACCATCCTGAGCCCAGGTCCCGCGCCACGGCCGCTGATCGTAATAGGCCTGATGGCGCGCCCAGCGAACACGAACCGTCCCCATCACCAGCTTACCGAAACGCCCGGCATCCAAGGCCTCGCGGGTGGCGACCACCGGCGGGTTGTAGCGGTTCTGCTTGACCACGAAAATCTTGGCGCCGGCCTCGTCGCAGGCGGCGATCATGCGATCGGCATCATCAACCCGCAACGCCATCGGCTTCTCGATGACGAAATGGCGACCGAAGCGGGCGAGGTCCAGTACCTGCGACGCATGGGCCCCCGACGGCGTCATGATGGTGAAAACGTCGAACTCGACTGCTTCCGCCATGCTGGCCGCGTCGGCGAACCACGGCACCCCCAGGCTGTCGCCCAGCGCCCGAGCGTTCTCGGGCTTGGCGTCACACACGGCGACGATCTTGGCCGCATCAATGCGCGAAAGCGCTTGGACATGCTTTCCGGCAATGGTGCCGCATCCCACCAAGGCGAATCGGATCGTCATGCCAGAACCCCCTTCAAGGTCTCGCATACCCAATCCACCTGCTGGTCGGTGATCTCGGGAAACATTGGCAGGCTGAGAACGGTGTCTTGGTAATCCATGGCGACGGGGAAATCCGCCGGGCGATAGCCCCGGGAGCGGTAGGCGGTCAGGTTGGGCAGTGCGACAGGATAGTGAACCCCGGTGGAAATACCGGCCTGAGCCAGTTCCTGCTGCACCCGGGCGCGCTCGGCCAGCCTGACCACGTAGAGGTGATAGACATGCCGGCCGTTCGGAGGATCGCCCGGCAAGGCCAAGCCCGTTCCGGCCAAGCCCTCGCCATAGCGGCGGGCGGCGCGACGGCGGCTCTCGGTCCACCCCTCTAGGAACGGCAGCTTCGCCGACAACACCGCGGCCTGCAATCCGTCAAGTCGGCTGTTGATCCCTTCGAATTCGTGGTCGTATTTCGAAAGGCGGCCATGATTCGCCCACTTCCGCATCCGGGCGGCCAGGTCGGGATCATCGGTGACGATGGCCCCGGCATCCCCATAGGCGCCCAAATTCTTGCCCGGATAGAAGCTGAAGCAGCCGGCATCGCCGAAGGTGCCGACCTTGCGACCATCCAGGTGGGCGCCATGCGCCTGGGCGCAATCTTCAATCACCTTCAGTCCGTGTTGCCGGGCGACATCCATGATCGCCGGCATATCGGCCGGACGGCCGTACAAATGGACCGGGATGATGGCCCGCGTCCGCGCGGTGACGTCCGCGGCCAGCCGATCGACGTCGATGGTATAGGTGTCGGGATGGCAATCCACGAACACCGGCTGCGCACCCGCCATGGTGATGGCCTCGGACGAGGCGATGAAGGAATTGGCCACGGTGATCACCTCGTCCCCGGGGCCGATCCCCAGGGCGCTGAGCGCCACCCGCAAAGCATCGGTCCCGTTGCCGACACCGACGCAATGGGCGGTGCCGGCGAAGGCGGCGAAGGCGGCCTCGAAGCCAGAGACCGGCGCACCGCCGACGAAGGCGCAGCGCTCGATGACATCGGCGATGGCCGTGTCAATTTCCCGTTTGATGGCGCGATATTGTGCCGCCAGATCGGCGAAGGGAACTTTGATCATGATGACTTGGCTCGCAGGCCGGGAAGGCTTGGGGACATGACCAGCGCGACAGCCCCTCCCAGGAAGGTGGGAAGCAGAACGCGGACGGCGTGGCTCAGGATGGCATAAGCCTGGGCCACCGGCTCTGGATAGCCCAAGATCGCAGTCATTGTCACCACCGCAGCGGCATGGTACAGGCCGATATTGGCCGGCGCCGACGGCAATGACGCCGCCAGCATGGTCCCCACCAGCAAGGTTCCCGCCTGCATCCATCCCAGGGGGATATCCATCGCCCAGGCCACCGTCAGCATCAAGGCCCACTGGAATATCCAATAGACCCCGGTCTGGATCGCGATCAGCCCGGGCTTGCCCGAATGGTGCAGGGTCGAGACGCCATCGACGAAGGATCGCAGCAGCGCCCATGGTCGGGCGGCCCAGCCCCATCGGCCGGTCACCGCTTCGCCGATCCGCTCGATCCGGGACGCCGACAGGCACGAAACCGCGACCAGAAAGGCCACGCCGCAAACCACGACGGCGATCACCCCGCCGGTCCCCCAGGCGAACCACGGCGGCGTCTCGAACGACACCATGATAAGTCCGCAGACCAATGCCAATCCGATCATGTCCAGCAGACGTTCGACCACCACGGTCCCAAGAACACCGACTAGCGGCGCGGCGGGGTAAAGCCGACTGACGACAAATGCCTTGATGACTTCGCCTGCGCGCATGGGCAGGACCCCGTTGCCGAAATAGCCGATCATGGTGGCCAAGAACAGGTGATGGGTCGCCGCGTCACAGATCGGTGCCAAGATGATCCGCCAGCGCATGCCGCGAATCCACACCGAGAAAATCGTGAAGAAAGCTGCAGCCAGGACCCAGTCCACACGAATCCGCGTCAGGGACTGCGCCAACTGCTCGAGATCAAGATTCTTAAAGGCAACATATAGACCCAGCGCTGAAAGACCGAATCCCATCAGGATCTTCATCATTCAGGTGGCCCTCCAGCTATTTACGGCCCAGGCGGCCCTTCGTATCAGGAAACCGCCCCCACGCAAAGCTGCCCGACGCTCAGGGCAACGAATCCAGGTTAATTCTACTGTGTCACAAGTTGACTGGATTGGGGTGCCGGCCGTTGGCAGCAGGGGCACCGTGGTAATTTCCGTGCGAGTGCCCGGGTCAATCTGAGGCGGATGGTGGTTGTCGACGTTGTGACATGGCGCTCAG
>CAJANN010000020.1 GCA_903941095.1 uncultured Rhodospirillaceae bacterium
CCACCGTGCCGCCGTAATAGACCGGGTCCGGCATCAGCAGAACATCCTCGGGCCGCAGATGCTCGGCGAAGCAGGAAACGAACTGGTCGCGCATCAACCTCAGCGGCCCGTAGCCGTGCGGCTGGAACAGCAGCAGCAGGCGCCCGGGGAACTCGTGCAGGGTCGCCAGGGTGGCGGCGATCTTGTCGGGGTTGTGGGCGAAGTCGTCGATCACCGTGACGCCGCCGGCCTTCCCCACCGTCTCGAGCCGGCGGCGGATACCGGCGAAGCCCGACAGGGCGGCGGCCGCCTGCTCCAGGCCGATGCCGCAGGCGCGCGCCGCCGCCAGCGCCGCCAGGGCATTGGCGACGTTGTGCCGGCCGGGGACCCGCAGCCGCACCGCAAAAGTCTCGCCACCGGCCTCGCGAACCCGAAAGCCGATGCCATCGGGCGCCGGCTCCAGGTCGGTGGCCAGCAGGTCGGCCGCCGGGTCCTGCAGCGAATAGGTCAGGCGCCGATCCAGCGGCAGCTCGGAGGCCAGAAGGGCGGTTTCGTCGTTGTCCAGGTTCAGCACCGCCACCCGCGCCTTGGCGGTGAAGTCGCGGAACAGCCGGCGCAACTCGTCCATGGACTTGTGGTCCAGCGCGACGTTGTTGAGGACGGCCACATGCGGCTGGTAATGGGCGATGGAGCCGTCGCTTTCGTCCACCTCGGCGACGAAGACGTCGCCGTCTCCCACCAGGGCGCTGGCGAAGGGGGTGTCGGCGGTGACGAAGTTCTTCATCACCGCGCCGTTCATCACCGTCGGCCGGCTGCCGGTCTGGTGCAGCAGCCAGCCGACCATGCCGGTGGTGGTGGATTTGCCGCTGGTGCCGGCGATGCCCACCGCTTTCGGCGCGGCATTGAACAGCTGCGCCAGCAGTTCGGCCCGCGTCAACAGCCGGGCGCCGAGGGCACGGGCGGCCCGCACGTCGGGAACCGTCTCCTCCACCGCCGCCGACGTGACCAGCACCGTGTCGGCGCGGGTCAGGCCGCTGCCGTCCTGGGGGAACAGCTTGATGCCCCGGGCGCGCAGGAAGTCGAACTTTGCGGCGGTCCGCCCCTGGTCCAGCGAGCGGTCCGACCCGGCCACCGGACAACCGCTCTGCTGGACGATCAAGGCCAGCGGCAGCATGCCGCTGCCGCCGATGCCGCAGAAGAAATAGAGCCTGTCGCTTTCCATTGGCCGAAGCTACAATTTGCCTGCCGCCGACCGCAAGCGATAATAGGGACCGTCGATCTTGGCGAAACATGGGCAAATAAAGATCGGCGTGGTCGCTCCGGGCTGCCGAATAACTGCGGCCATCCAGGAAAAGCTGGCGGAGTTGTCCGCCAGTATTTACCGCGAGCGACAGCCGGAAATATGGTTTCACCCCCAGTGCTTCGACTCGTCCGGCCATTTCGCCGGGGCCGATGCCGTGCGGGCTCAGGCATTTCTTGATGTCGCCAATGACGACAGTTTCGACGTGCTGTGGTTCGGCCGTGGCGGCTATGGCTCGTTCCGCCTGATCGAGGCCGTGCTGGCCGGGCTGGGGCCGGCGGCCGGCGGCAAGGTCTATCTTGGCTACAGCGACGCCGGCGCCATGCTGGGCGCCTTGTACGGTGCCGGCATCGGCCGCCTCGCCCATGGGCCGATGCCGGCCGAGCTGAACCGGGCGGGAGGCGAAGTCGCGCTACGCCGCGCCCTGGCCTTCCTGGTGGACGGCGACCGGTCGGCGCTGGAGCCGACGGCGGCGGCGGGCAGGCCGACGGCGGCCTTCAACCTCACCATCCTGTCGCACCTGATCGGCACCCCCTACCTTCCCGACCTGACCGGCCACGTCCTGATGCTGGAGGAGGTGTCGGAGCCCATCTACCGCATCGACCGGGCGCTGGGGCAGGTCACCAGCACGCCGGCCCTGCGCCGGGTGGCGGGCATCATGCTGGGGCGCTGCAGCGACATCCCGCCCAACCACCCGGATTTCGGCAGCAGCGAGGAGGAGGTCACCCGCTACTGGTGCGACCGTTCCGGCATTCCCTATCTCGGCCGCGCCGACATCGGCCACGACATCGACAACAAGGTGGTTCCGTTCGGTTCCTGGATGTTTAGTTGTTGAATATTTTATATGCCGTTCACAACCCTAGTGTATGTTCGCCCAGCCTTTAGTATTGGGGGTGCGGTGAATTTGATCTGGTCCATTTGCACCACGCCGGTCGCCAAGGGTGACGACGGTGCTTGAGGCGTTGCGGCCCCTAAGGCTGCCCGAGCGCATCCGTGACCGTCGCCATTCGCGACGGCTGGTGTTCGGTGCGGTCGCCTTCGCCACCGCTGTGCTGCTGTCGCTGCTGGCGCTGGTGGTGCTGACCGCGCTCAAATTGCATGCCCAAGCGTTGGAGCGCGGCGAGTCCGACGCTCGCAACCTGGCGATGGCGGTCTCCGATTCCATCGCCCGCACGGTGCAGTCGGTGGACGCGTCGCTGCAGCTGGCGGCCCAGTCTCTGCTCGAACGGGATGGCGGATCGGCCGGCGTGGACGTTGAAGCACGCCTGCGGTCGCAACTGGCCTTCGCACCGCATTTGCGCCAGCTCGTCATCACCGATCCC
>CAJANN010000021.1 GCA_903941095.1 uncultured Rhodospirillaceae bacterium
ACGTAATTGCGCTCCTGCAGCACCGTCAGGATCGAGGCATAGGTCGACGGGCGGCCGATGCCCAGTTCCTCCATGCGCTTGACCAGCGAGGCTTCGGAATAGCGCGGCGGCGGCTGGGTGAAATGCTGTTCCGGGCGCACCGCCTGGCGGCTCATGGCCTCGCCTTCGGCGACATCGGGCAGCAGCCGTTCGGATTCGTCGTCCTCGGGGCCGGCGGGGGCGTCGTCGCGGTCCTCGCGGTAGACTTTCAGGAAGCCCTCGAACACCACCACCGAGCCGGTGGCGCGCAGCATGGTCCTGCGTCCCGTCCCGGCGATGTCGACGGCGACCTGATCCAGTTCGGCGGCGGCCATCTGGCTGGCGACGGTCCGCTTCCAGATCAGCTCGTACAGGCGAAGCTGGTCACGGTCCAGATACTGCGCCACCTGATCGGGCCGGCGGAACAGGTCGGTGGGGCGGATGCATTCGTGCGCTTCCTGCGCGTTCTTGGCCTTGGCCTTGTACAGGCGGGGGGACGGCGGCACGAAATCCTTGCCGAAATCCTTGCCGATCAGGTCGCGGCAGGCGGCGATGGCCTCGGCGGCCATCTGCACGCCGTCGGTTCGCATATAGGTGATCAGGCCGACGGTCTCGCCGCCGATATCGACGCCCTCGTACAGACGCTGGGCCAGCTGCATGGTGCGACTGGCGCCCAGATGCAGCTTGCGGCTGGCTTCCTGCTGCAGGGTCGAGGTGGTGAAGGGGGCATAGGGATTGCGCTTGGCCTTCTTGCGCTCGACCTTGTCGACGGCGAAGCGGTCGGCCTCGATGGCCAGCTTCGCCGATTGCGCCGCCGCCTCGTCGGGCAGAGAGAACTTGTCCAGCCTGGCGCCGTTCAGGTGGGTCAGGCCGGCGGTCAGCGCCGCCCCCTTGGCGGTCAGGAAATCGACGGCGACCGTCCAGTATTCCTGAGTGCGGAAGCGTTCGATCTCGGTCTCGCGCTCGCAGATCAGGCGCAGCGCCACCGACTGCACGCGCCCGGCCGAGCGCGAACCCGGCAGCTTGCGCCACAGAACCGGCGACAGGGTGAAACCGACCAGATAATCCAGGGCGCGGCGGGCCAGATAGGCATCCACCAGATCCTGATGGATTTCGCGCGGATTCTTCATGGCCTCCAGGACGGCGGTCTTGGTGATCTCGTTGAAGCCCACCCGCTTGACCTCTTTGCCCTTCAGGCCGCCGCGGTCCTCCAGGACCTTCTTGCCGTGCCAGCTGATGGCCTCGCCCTCGCGGTCCGGGTCGGTGGCCAGGAACAGCTTGTCGGCCTTCTTGACCGCGGCGGCGATTTCCTTGATCTGGCGTTCCGACTTGCCGTCGGTCTCCCAATCCATCGCGAACCCGTCGTCGGGACGGACGCTGCCGTCCTTCGCCGGCAGATCGCGGATGTGACCATAGGATGCCAGCACCTGAAAATCAGCGCCCAGGTACTTGTTGATTGTCTTGGCCTTGGCAGGCGATTCGACGACGACGACCTTCATCCGGCCCCGATGGGTACGAGAATATTCAGGTGCCCGCCAAAAGCGCCACCTGATGTCCGGGCAGGCGCTCCAGGCGGCCGGCCAGCTCCAGTTCGAGCAGGACCAGGGACACCACGGAAGCAGACAATTGGCACTCGCGGATCAGCAAGTCAACCGTCACCGGCATCGGACCCAAGCTTTCCAGCAGCCGCGACCGGGCCTGGACCAGTTCGGATTCGCCGGGAATCGCCGGACCGGCGGCGGCAAACGACGCCTTGCGCCCCTCGGCCAGCGGCCGGCGCAGCATGTCGTTCAGCACCGCCAGGACATCGCCGGCCCCCTCGGTCAGGGTGGCGCCGTGGCGGATCAGATCGTTGGGACCCTGCCCCCGCGGGTCCATCGGGTGGCCGGGAACGGCAAAGACCTCCCGCCCCTGGTCGGCGGCCATCCGGGCGGTGATCAGCGACCCCGACTTCAGCGAGGCCTCGACCACCACCACCCCCAGCGACAGCCCCGAGACGATGCGGTTGCGGCGGGGAAAGTGGCTGGCCTGGGGCTGGGTGCCGGGCGGCATCTCCGACACCGCGCAGCCGGCGGCGACGACATCTTCGTACAGCCGCTGGTTCTCGGGCGGATAGACCACGTCGACGCCGCCGGCCATCACCGCCACGGTGCCGCCGCCCAGCGCGCCTTCATGGGCGGCGGTGTCGATGCCGCGCGCCAGCCCGGACGCCACCACCAGCCCGTCGCGGGCCAGATCGGCGGCCAGGCGCCGGGTCAGGTTGCGGCCATTGACCGAAGCGTTGCGCGCCCCCACCACCGCCACCATCGGCCGGGTCAGCAGCGAGGCGTTGCCGCGGGCGTAAAGAATAGGCGGGGCGTCGTCGATGGCGGCGAGATAGCGGGGATAGCCGGGCTCGCAGGATGCCAGGACGGTGCAGCCCAGCGCCTGGGCGGCGGCCATCTCGCGCTCGGCGTCGGCCTTGGGGCAGATGACGACGGGCCTGGACCGCCCGCCGCGGCGGGCCAGATCGGGCAGCGCCGCCAGCGCCGCCCCGGCCGACCCGAACCGTTCCAGCAGGCGGACGAAGGTGCGCGGCCCGACATTCTCGCTGCGGATCAGACGCAGCCAGTCAAGACGCTCGGAAGAGGAAAGCCCGGAACCCTGCTCGCTCATGGCGGGCAAGGTGCGCCATTGCCGACCGACCGTCAATGGGGCATTACTCATCAGACAATCGGCAGGCCTTGCGAAGGCCCGCCCCAGCACATGCCGGAGCCGCGATGTACGTTCCCACCGCCTTTCGCCAGGACGACCTGACCATTCAACACGAAGCCATCCGCCGGTGTCGTCTGGCGATCCTGGTGGACGCGGGAGAAGCCGGCCTGCAGGCTAGCCATATTCCTGTTCTGCTGGATGCGGAGGCCGGTCCCTATGGCACCCTGCTCGGCCATTTCGCCCGGTCCAACCCTCAAGCGCGGCTTCAGGCCTCCCAGACGGAGACGCTTGTGGTCTTTCCCGGCCCCGACGCCTACGTCTCGCCCGGCTGGTATCCCAGCAAGCAAGCCACCGGCAAGGCGGTCCCGACGTGGAACTATGTTGCGGTGCACGCTTATGGCCGATTGGAACCGATCGACGAGCCGGCGGCGAAGCGGGCCATCGTCGCCGCCTTGAGTGACCGCCACGAAGCCGGACAGCCACACCCCTGGCGCATCGAGGATGCGCCTGATGACTTCATCGCCGCGCAACTGGCGGCGATCGTCGCCTTCCGCATGCCGATCTCCCGACTGGAGGGCAAATGGAAGCTGAGCCAGAACCGCCCTCCCGAGGATCAGGCGGCAGTGGCGACCGCCCTGGCTGCTGCGGGCAGTCCGCCCGAAACGACCGTCGCGGCATACATGAACGGACGGCCGCGCTGAAGGCTATTCCACCGGCACGTTCCAGATTTCGCGGGCATATTCCGCGACGGTGCGGTCGGACGAGAACTTGCCCATGCGGGCGACGTTCAGGATGGCGCGGCGGTTCCATTCCTCCCGGTCGCGATACAGGGCGTCCACCTTGTCCTGCGCCGCCATGTACAGCGGATAATCGGCGGTCAGCAGGTAATGGTCGCCCCGGGTCAGCACCTCGACGATGGGATGGAACAGGTCGGGCTGTTCCGGCGAGAAATAGCCGCCGGCGATCAGGTCGATGGCCTTCTTCAGGCATTCGTCGGCGGCGACGGCCGGGCCGGGATCATAGCCGTCCACCCGCATCCGGGCCACTTCCTGCGCGGTCAGGCCGAACAGGAACATGTTTTCCTTGCCGACCTCTTCGCAGATTTCCACGTTGGCGCCGTCCCAGGTGCCGATGGTCAGCGCCCCGTTCATGCTCATCTTCATGTTGCCGGTGCCCGACGCCTCGGTGCCGGCCGTCGAGATCTGTTCCGACAGTTCCGCCGCCGGCATCACCAGTTCGGCGGTCGAGACGTTGTAGTTGGGAACGAACACCACCTTCAGCTTGTCGCCCACCAGCGGGTCGTTGTTGACCACGTCGGCGACGTCGTTGACCAGCTTGATGATCAGCTTGGCCAGCACATAGCCGGGCGCAGCCTTGCCGCCGATGATCACCGTGCGCGGCAGCAGGTCGATCATCGGGTTGGCGCGGATGCGGGAATAGCGGGTGATGACGTGCAGCAGGTTCAGCAGCTGCCGCTTGTATTCGTGGATCCGCTTGATCTGGACGTCGAACAGCGAATCCACCGACAGGTCGATGCCCAGGCGCTGGCCGACGATGTCGGCCAGCCGGTCCTTGTTGGCGCGCTTGATGGCGGCGAACTCGGCCCGGAAGCCGGGGTCGTCGGCGAAGGGTTCCAGCTTGCGCAATTCGTGCAGATGGGTGATCCAGCTTTTGCCGATGGCCCGGCTGATCAGCCGCGACAGATCGGGATTGGCCCCCAGCAGCCAGCGCCGCGGCGTCACGCCGTTGGTCTTGTTGTTGATCTTGCCCGGGCTCAGATGGTCGAAGTCCGAGAAGATGGTGCTTTTCATCAGGCCGGTATGGATGGCAGCGACGCCGTTGACCTTGTGGCTGCCGACCACGGCCAGATGGGCCATGCGCACCCGGCGTTCGCCGTCCTCGCCGACGATGGAGACCCGGCGCAGCAGGTCGGAATCGCCGGGATGGCGGTGGCGGACCTCCTGCAGGAACTCGTGGTTGATCTGGAAGACGATTTCCAGGTGGCGCGGCAGGATGCGGCCGAACAGTTCGACCGGCCAGGTCTCCAGGGCTTCCGACATCAGGGTGTGGTTGGTATAGGCGCAGCAGCGCCGGGTCAGGCTCCAGGCCCGCTGCCATTCCAGCTGGTGCTCGTCCACCAGGACCCGCATCAGCTCGGCCACCACCATCGCCGGATGGGTGTCGTTCAACTGGATGGCGACGCGCTCGGGCAGCATGTCCCAATTGTCGTGCGATTTGCGGAAGCGCGACAGGATGTCCTGGATCGAGGCGGCGACGAAGAAATATTCCTGTTTGAACCGCAGTTCCTTGCCGCGCTCGGTCATGTCCGACGGATACAGGACCTTGGACAGGGTCTCGGATTCGTTCTTGTCGCGCACGGCCTCGATATAATTGCCGGCGTTGAAGTATTTCAGGTCGAACTCGCGGGTCGACTTGGCCGACCACAGGCGCAGATTGTTGACCGTATGACCGCCGTGTCCGGGAATCGGCACGTCATAGGCCATCGCCATGACCTCCTCGGCATCCATCCACTGGGCGCGGGTCTGGCCCAGCACGTCCTTGTAATGGATGACCCGGCCGCCGAAGCGCACCGGATAGATCACGCCGGGACGGGCGAATTCCCACGGATTGCCGTAGCGCAGCCAGTTTTCCGGGCTTTCCACCTGCCAGCCGTGTTCCACGTGCTGGGTGAACATGCCGTAATCGTAGCGGATGCCGTAGCCGAAGCCGGGAATGTTCAGCGCGGCCATCGAATCCAGCAGACAGGCCGCCAGCCGGCCCAGACCGCCATTGCCCAGGGCGGCCTCGACTTCCCAGCCGACCACTTCGTCGAAATCCAGCCCCAGGTCGCCCACCGCCTGCTTGACCTGATCGTAGATGCCCAGATTGATCATGGCGTTGGTCAGCGTGCGGCCGATCAGGAACTCCATGCTCATGTAATAGACGCGCTTCTGATCCTGCTCGTAATAGCGGTTCAGCGTCGGCATCCAGCGTTCGGTGACACGGTCGCGCACCGCATAGGCGGCGGCCATGAACCAGTCGCGGGCGGTGGCGCTGACCGGCTCCTTGCCCACCGAGTAGAGCAGGTGACTGGTCAGGGAATACTTGATGCTGTCGACGTCGTCGTCGAGGAGCTTAACCACCGGAGGCCCTGCGCGGCGCATGTGTCGCCCTTCCCGCCTGAAAAGAATAATCGGGTACTGGAGTGGGGCCAGCCCACCCCCACTGTCAAGGTGCTTTTGCCGAAAGGCGCAAACTTCCCAGGGCTTTCAGCCGGGAATCCGCCGACAGCTGTTCCAGGGCGACGGGGAACCGCCGCCGCCAGTTGGGATGCTGGTCGACGGTGCCCGGCAGGTTCATCTGGCTGTCCAGCCCCAGCACATCCTCGATCTGCACCATCATCAGACGCGAGCGCGAGCGGCCCAGGGCGCGGTGGCCGGCTTCGATCAGGGCGCCGGCCTGCGCGGCGGTCAGGACCCCATCGGCGGGAAAGCCGGCCGGCAGCAATCCTTCCGCCTGCAGGGCCGCCACCAGCAGGCCGCGATCCTGGCGGCGGGCCTCGCGTTCCTCGGCCTCCATGCCGTCGCGGGGATACAGGGCCAGCCGCCCGCGGGCGGCGATGTCGGCGCCGTTCCACCAGCCCAGCACGCTGGGCAGGTCATGGGTGGCGAAGATGGCCAGGGCCTTGTCGTCGAACTCGTCCGGGCGCTTGAAGCGGCCGCCGGTCTTTTCGAACACCATCACCCGATAGGCGAACAGCGAGGCGGCATCCATGCGCTCGCGGAAACCTTCCGGAACGGTGCCCAGGTCCTCGCCGATGACCAGACAGCGGTTGCGCCGGGATTCCAGGGCGACCAGCCGGAACAGATCGTCCACCGGATAGCGGACATAGGCCCCCTGGTCGGCATCGACCCCCGGCGGCACCCAGTACAGCCGCTGCAGCAGCATGGCATGGTCCAGGCGCAAGGCCCCGGCATGGCGCATGTTGGCGGCCAGGATGGAAACGAACGGCGCATAGGCCGCCTCGCGCAGGCGGATGGGATCGAAGGGCAGCAGCCCCCAATCCTGCCCCTTCAGGGCCAGCGGATCGGGCGGCGCCCCCACCGACAGGCCCAGGGCCAGGCAATCCTGGTCGCTCCAGGCGTCGGCGCCGTCGCCGGCGATGCCGACCCCCAGGTCGCGGTACAGGCCGATGCCGGCCCCGGCGGCGCGACCGGCGCGGTGCGCCTCGCCCAGTTGCCGGTCGGCGACGAACTGCAGCCAGGCATAGAATTCCACCCGCTCGCGGTTGGCGGCGGCGAAGGCCGCCACGGCCGGCGAGGCGGGATGGCGGAATTCCTCGGGCCACTGCCGCCACCAGCCCAGATCCCGCTTGAGGAAATGCTCGTGCAGCGCCTCGAAGGTGGCGAAGCGGTCCAGGTCCGCGCCGCCCTCGGCCTGGAAGGCGCGGAATTCGCGGGCGCGGTCGTCGTCCTCGGCCAGATGTTCCTTGCGGAACCAGGCGTAAAGGGCATCCAGCACCGGCCGCTGGGCACGGGCCACTTCGGCATAATCGACCAGCGGATAGCCGCGCATCCGGGCCAGGGTGGCCTGGAAGCCCGGCGAGGCGAAGGTCCGCTTGGCGTCGCGGCAATCCTTGAATTCGGCGATGGCTTCCAGGTCGAGATAGGTGACGTTCAGGAACCGCCGGGATGACGGCGCATAGGGGCTGAAGCGGTCGGGCATGTTGGGAAACAGCGCATGCAGCGGGTTGACGCCGATGGTCGCCGCCCCCAGGCCGCCGGCCAGGACGGCCAGATCCTTCAGCGCCCGGTAATTGCCCACGCCCCAATCCGATCCGCTGCGCAGGGCATAGACCTGGGTCGCCAGTCCCCAGGCGCGGTTGCCGTCCGAGACCTCGGGCGGCACATGGGCGCGGGCCGGCGCGACGACGACCGCCGTCTCGGCCCGCTGGCCGTCAATCTCGACCGACAGCCGGTGATATCCCAGCGGCGGCAAGGCCGGCAGGCGCAGCTTCCACCGCTTGACGAACACGCCGTCCAGCCAGCGTTCCTCGATCCAGGCCAGGGTGTCGACCTGAACCCGGGCGGAATGCGCCGCCCCCAGTTCCTCGGTCAGGGTCCACAGCACCTGCGCCCTGTCCAGGGCGGCGGGCACCGTCAGGGTGACGAAGGGCTCGGCGCAGGTCTCGTCGAGAAGGGTGACCGGCTCCAGCCGGCGCCGCCACGGACGCGATTCCAGCTCGGTCCAGGTGGCGGCGGCCTGGGCCTCGTCGGCCGCGGCCAGCCCCATCGCCGCCAGGAAGGCCCGCTTGGTGGCGGGCGGCACCACCCGCCATTGGCCGTAGAAATCCCACCAGCCGTCTTCGATGCCGGCCAGTCGCGCCAGCCGGTCCAGCATTTCCGTATCGCTCATCGTCTTTCTCCCTCCCGCTTGCGCAGCACCGCCAGGGAATGCGGCTTCAGCGGGAACCGGCTGCCGGCGGTGCAGACCTCTTCCGGGCCGATGGGATCGGCGCGGGCGGTATCGACCAGGACGTCCCAACATTCGCCCATCTGCGGCGGCAGCGTGTAGAACAGGATTTCGGTATAGGCGTTCAGCAGCACCATGTAGGTGTCGTCGGCCTGGGCCACGCCATCCCGGGAATCGACGACGCAGGCCTCGCCGCCCAGGACGAAGCCCAGCGAGCGGGCGAACGGCGCCGTCCAGTCGGCGTTGGTCATCTCGGTGCCTTCCGGCGTCACCCAGGTGATGTCCTTCAGCTGCCCGGCGGGCAGGCGGTCGCCCTTGAAGAAATGCGGACGGCGGAACACCGGATGCTCGCGCCGCAGCCGGATCAGCCGGCGGACATAGTCCAGCAGCCCCTGGTCCACCGCCCCCCAATCGACCCAGCCGACATCGTTGTCCTGGCAATAGGCATTGTTGTTGCCGCCCTGGCTGCGGCCGAACTCGTCGCCGGCCAGCAGCATCGGCACGCCTTGCGACAGCAGCAGGGTGGCCAGCATGTTGCGCATCTGGCGGGTGCGCAGGGACCCGACCGCCGGGCTGTCGCTCGGCCCCTCGGTGCCGCAGTTCCACGAATAATTGGCGTCGGTGCCGTCGCGGTTGTCCTCGCCGTTGGCGTCGTTGCGCTTGTGCTCGTAGGACACCAGATCGGCCAGGGTGAAGCCGTCGTGGCAGGTGACGAAGTTCAGCGACGCCCACGGCCGCCGCCCGCCCCAGCGGAACATGTCGGACGATCCGGTCAGGCGCGAGGCCATGTCGCCGATGACGCCGCCGTCGCCCCGCCAGAAGCGGCGCACGGTGTCGCGATAGCGGCCGTTCCATTCCGACCAGCCGGGAGGAAAGCCGCCCAGCCGATAGCCGTCGCCGCCGATGTCCCACGGTTCGGCGATCAGCTTGACCCGGGACAGGACCGGGTCCTGCCTGACGGCGTCCAGGAAGCCCGAACCGCCGTCGAAGCCGGATTTCTCGCGGGCCAGCGAGGCGGCAAGGTCGAAGCGGAAGCCGTCGACATGCATTTCCTCGACCCAATAGCGCAAGGAATCCATCACCATCTGCAGGACGCGGGGATGGGACAGCTGCAAGGTGTTGCCGCAGCCGGAATAATTTTCGTACCACCGCTCGGAACCGGGAACCAGACGGTAATAGCTGGCATTGTCGATGCCCTTGTAGGACAGCGTCGGCCCCAGATGGTTGCCTTCGGCGGTGTGGTTGTAGACCACGTCCAAGATGACCTCGATGCCGGCCTCGTGCAGGCGGCCGATCATGGTCTTGAAGTCGCCGTGCGGGCTGGCCCCGAAATAGCGCGGATCGGCGGCGAAATAGTTGATGGGGTTGTAGCCCCAGTAATTGCGCAGCCCCTTGTCGACCAGATGACGCTCGTCCACCGTCGCCTGCACCGGCAGCAGCTCGACCGCCGTCACCCCCAGGCCGACCAGATGGTCGATCACCGCCGGATGGGCCAGCCCCAGGAAGGTGCCACGGTTGGCCGGCGGCACCCCCGGATGCTTCATGGTGAAGCCGCGGACATGCAGTTCATAGATCACCGTCTCGGACCAGTCGACGTTGGGCCGGCGGTCGGCGCCCCAGGTGAAGGCGGTGTCGACCACCTTGCCCTTGGGCATGAAGCGGGCGTTGTCGCGGCGGTCGATGGCCAGGTCCAGCTTGGACGACCCCAGCTTGAAGGCGAAATGCGTGTCGGACCAGATCAATTGCCCGGACAGGGCCTTGGCATAGGGATCCAGCAGCAGCTTGTCGGGATTGAAGCGATGGCCGCGATGCGGGTCGTAGGGGCCATGCACCCGGTAGCCGTACAATTGTCCCGGCCGGACGTCGGGCAGATAGCCGTGCCAGACCTCGTCGGTGTATTCGGGCAGGACCACCCGCTCGACCTCGCGGCCGTGGGTGTCGAACAGGCACAGATCGACCTTCGAGGCATGGGCCGAGAACAGCGCGAAATTGACGCCGTTGCCGTCCCAGGTGGCGCCCAGCGGATAAGGCGAACCGGCCCAGATGCGATGACGATGCTGCATCAAAGGTGCCCTCGCTACCGCGACCGCTTGAACACGGTCACCGCCAGCGGCGGCAAGGTCAAGGCCAGTGAACAGGGCTGGTGGTGCCACGGCTGCGGGTCGGCGTGGCGTCCGCCGTCATTGTGGATGTCCGATCCGCCGTACCAGTGCGAATCGCTGTTGAACACCTCGTGCCAGAAACCGCCGGCCGGCACGCCGATGCGGTAATCGTGGCGGACCACCGGGGTCAGGTTGCACACCACCAGACAGACCTCGTCGGGATCGTGGCCGCGGCGCAGGAAGGACAGCACGGAATTGTCGCGGTCGGTGCAGTCGACCCAGGCGAAGCCCGCCGGCTCGCAATCCAGCTGGTGCAGGGCCGGCTCGACCCGGTACAGGCGGTTGAGGTCGCGGACCAGGCGGCGCACGCCTTCGTGCAGGCCGTCCTCCAGCAGGTGCCAGTCCAGCGAGCCGTCGCAGTTCCACTCGCGCTCCTGCCCGAATTCCGAGCCCATGAACAGCAGCTTCTTGCCGGGATGGGTCCACATGAAGGCGTAATAGGCGCGCAGGTTGGCGAAGCGTCGCCAGCGGTCGCCGGGCATGCGGGCGATGATCGAGCCCTTGCCGTGCACCACCTCGTCATGGGACAGCGGCAGCACGAAATTTTCGTGGAAGGCGTACAGCAGGCCGAAGGTCAGGTCGTCGTGGTGATAGCGCCGATGCACCGGCTCCTTCGAGAAATAGCGCAAGGTGTCGTGCATCCAGCCCATGTTCCACTTGAAGCCGAAGCCCAGCCCCCCCAGCCAGGTCGGCCGCGACACCATCGGCCAGGCGGTGGATTCCTCGGCGATGGTCATGACGCCGGGATGTTCGGCGTAGACCACCTCGTTCATGCGGCGCAGGAACTCGATGGCTTCCAGGTTCTCGTTGCCGCCGTGGCGGTTGGGCACCCACTCGCCCGGCTTGCGGGAGTAGTCCAGGTACAGCATCGAGGCCACCGCATCGACCCGCAATCCGTCGACGTGATATTGCTCCATCCAGTAAAGGGCGTTGGAATACAGGAAGTTCCTGACCTCGGTGCGGCCGTAATTGTAGATCAGGGTGTCCCAGTCCTTGTGCAGCCCCTGGCGCGGGTCCTCGTGCTCGTACAGGTGGCTGCCGTCCAGGCGGTGCAGGCCGTGGGCGTCGCGGGGGAAATGACCGGCGACCCAGTCGACGATCACGCCGATGCCGTTGGCATGCAGGGTTTCGACCAGGGTGCGGAAGTCTTCCGGGGTGCCGTAGCGCGAGGTCGGGGCGAACAGGCCGACCGGCTGATAGCCCCACGAACCCGAGAACGGATGCTCGTGCACCGGCAGCAGCTCGACATGGGTGAAGCCCATCTCCTTGACATAGGCCGACAGCTGTTCGGCCATCTCAAGATAGCCGAGGGGGCGGCCGCCGTCTTCCGGGACCCGCCGCCACGAGCCCAGATGCACCTCGTAGATGCTGACCGGGGCATGGCGGTCGTTGCGCCGCCCCTGCCCGGCCATCCATTCGCCGTCGCTCCAGGCGCGGTCGGCCAGATCCCACACCACCGAGGCGGTCTTGGGCGGCACCTCGGCATAATGGCCGTAGGGATCGGCCTTCAGCGGCAGCAGGGTGCCGCCGGCATCCAGCAATTCGTATTTGTAATGGGCGCCGGCGCCCAGGCCGGGAACGAACAGTTCCCACACCCCGGCACCGTGGCGCAACCGCATGGGATGACACCGGCCGTCCCAGCCGTTGAAGTCGCCGACCACCGAAACCCGGCGGGCGTTGGGTGCCCACAGGGCGAAATGCACGCCGTCGATGGCGTCGCGCACCGTCACATGCGCGCCCAGTTTCTCGAAGGTACGCAGATGGCGCCCCTCGACCAGCAGGTGGATGTCCAGCTCGCCCAGGACCGGGCCGAAGCGATAGGGGTCGTCGATAATCCAGCCCTGGCCGTCATGTCCGGCCAGCCGCAGGCGGTAGGCGGCGGCCGCCGCCTCGTCGACCCGGGCGGCGAACAGGCCGGCCGGGTGGACCCGGCTCATCTCGGCCTCGCCGCCGGCGGCCTGGACCCACGCCGCCGCCGCCTGCGGCAGGAACGCCCGGATCACCCAGCCGCCGCGGGTCCGGTGCGGCCCCAGCACGGCGAAGGGATCGGCATGGCGGCCATCGGCCAGGGCGTCGGCATCGGACGGGTCGATCAGGCGGGATGAGGCGCGGGGCATGGGGCTGTTCCTTGGTCTCTCGCGTCCTTGGTAGCAGGCTTTGCGCCGCCCCGCCACCCGCGCGATCGGCGCACGAGGATTAGCCTTTCCGATTATCCCCAAATCTGGTAGAGGTGGCAGCCGAGGGGATCGGCCGCTTTTCGGCCGGCAAAGTATTTTTCCAAGGAGCGTATCCGATGAACGTCCTTCCCAAGGTCCTCGGCATGACCGTCGCCGGCGTGCTGGTGATTGTCCTGTACCTGTGCGCCCCGGTGTTCGGCGCCCTGTTCGGCTCGGCCAACCCGTTCGGCTTCATGATCTATCTGGGCCTGTTGCTCACCGCCCTGTTCACCTCGATGGTGATGTACATGGCCTCGACCGGAGGCGATGAGGGCTGACCGCCTTCCTGTCGCCCGGTTCCGGACTTCGTCGCCCGGTCCCTTGAGTGGGACCGGGCGATGTCGTTTGCGGACGGCTTATACGAAGCCCGGATGATTCATTCGGGCTTCGTATCCAGCGCCC
>CAJANN010000022.1 GCA_903941095.1 uncultured Rhodospirillaceae bacterium
GGGCCTTGAAACGCGGGTTCGGCTTGTTGATGACGTAAACGCGCCCCTTGCGGCGGACGATGCGGCAATTCTTGTCGCGCAGCTTGGCCGACTTCAGCGAGTTGCGAATCTTCATGGTGCAAATCCTCAGGACAAAAACTTCTGCGGCATTCCCAGTGCACTCAATGCCAGGGCGCGCGACCGGAGGCCGGAAAATACGGAAAGGCGTTGCCCGTGTCAACCCGTCCCGCGATTCTCTTTTGTGTCGAAGGTTGATATAGTCCGCGACATGTTGCGTTTTCTTCCCGAGGGGGGCGATGCCCCCCACCCGTTCCACCGGACCCAGGGGACGGATCAGGCCGATGTCCTGGTCGTCTGCGACCACGCCTCGGCCCTGATTCCGCCGCGCTATGGCGAT
The DNA here is from genome assembly GCA_903941095.1 of uncultured Rhodospirillaceae bacterium. GTDB lineage: Bacteria > Pseudomonadota > Alphaproteobacteria > Rhodospirillales > Magnetospirillaceae > Magnetospirillum. The sequence continues at coordinate 398 of CAJANN010000022.1, forward strand.
CTGGGGCTGGATGCCCGGCAGCGCCAGGATCACATCGCCTGGGACCGGGGGGCCGCCGACGTCGCCATCGGAGTTGCCGGCCGCCTGGGTTGTCCGGCCATTCTGGCGGGCGTCAGCCGTCTTGTCATCGATTGCAACCGCCAGCCCGGTGATCCGGCTTCGATTCCCGCCGCGACCTGTGGTGTGGACATCCCCGGCAACCGCATGGTCGACGACGCGGAAGCTGCCGGCAGGGCCCAGGCCTGGTTCTGGCCGTATCATCAGGCGATCGGCGACGAACTGGCGCGGCTGTTTCGTCGCGGCAGGGTGCCTGCGGTGGTTTCCATCCACAGTTTCACCGCCAGCCTGAACGGCGTCGGACGGCCTTGGCATGTGGGGGTCCTGTCCAATCGGGACCGCCGGATGGCCGAGCCCGTTCTGGCGGCGCTGCAGGCTGCCGGCGGGCTGACGGTCGGGGACAACCAGCCTTATTCAGGGCGTCAGCTGAACTATTCCCTGGACACCCATGCCGGGGCCGCCGGCTTGCCGCATGTTTCCTTTGAAATCCGCCAGGACCAGTTGACCGATGCCGAGGCTTGCGACCGCTGGAGCGAGCTGCTGGCCGGGGTTCTGCGTCCGGTCCTGGCCGACCCGGCGCTGCGCCGTGTCCGGGTGTATTGACTGCCCTTTCGGGTAGCGCCACCCCCTGCGCAGGAGTGTTGAATTTGTATAAGAAGAAAACTATTTTGCCGGAGACCGCGCGCGTTCGGCAGACAAGAGGCGGTCGAGTGATAGTGTAACGAGGGGCCTGTCATCATGACCACCACCACCACCATGACCGCTTTGCCGGTCGTGTCAGAGGATTCCGGCCGTTGGAAGGAAATCGCGGTCGGTATTGCTTATCTGATCGCCATCGGCGTGGGATTCACCACCTGCATCGGCGTTGCCGCGATCCTGTTCGTCAAGTAGGTCCGGCTTTCGGCGATGGCGCAGCCCCGTCCCACCCTGGTGGTGGGCGGGGTTTGTCATGTCAGGGTACGGTTGATCTGCAGCAGCAGCTGGTCGCGTCCGAACGGCTTGGACAGGATCCCCGACGCCCCGGCCTGGATGGCCGCAGCGATCGCGGCTGGAGTTTGCTCCCCGCTCATCAGGATGAAGGGGAGGTCGGCCAGGGCTTTTCGGGCGCGGACTTCGTGCAGAAGTTCCACGCCGTCCATCGGCGACATGTGCAGGTCGGAGATGACTAGGCAAGTGGGGCAGGCGTGCAGGAAATCCAATGCCTCGCGGCCGTTCGTCGCTTCGGCCACCGGATGGGGGGCGATCTGGCCCAGCATCTCCCTCAGCAAACTGCGGGTGATGGCGCTGTCGTCGACCACCAGAATATGGGCGGGTGTATCCATCCAAAGCCGGTCCTTCGTCTCGATTGGCCGTTCCGACGATGCCGCAGCGCCGTATTCTTAACCACTCCCCGGAAGGATGGCCGGATGAGGCAATGGAACAAGGCCGGGCTGGCCCTCCTTCTTCCGGCGTAGAATCCGCTGGCCGGCCGGCGTTCGAGAGGCTTGAACGAAGGCGGGCTCCGCACTATGGTCTGGGCCTTCCCAGACGTGATTTCGAGGAAAAGCCATGAGCGACGAACAGAACAGCGCCCAGATCGGAGGAATTGCCGCCGAGGCGCTTCGCCAGTTCGTCGAGCGGATCGAGCGCCTTGAGGAAGAGAAGAAGCACCTGGCCGACGACATCAAGGACGTCTACGGCCAGGCCAAGTCGCAAGGCTTCGACGTCAAGATCCTGCGCAAGATCGTTTCGTTGCGCAAGAAGGACCGCCAGGAGCGCGAGGAGGAAGAGCAGCTGCTGGAGCTGTATCTGGCCGCCCTGGGCGAGGCCTGAGCCCGGCGGTCGGGCGGGGTCAGTCGCGGCGCCGCTCGATCTCGATGCCGACGGACGCGGCTTCGGCATAGACGTCCAGCTTTTCCACCCGGACCCGGACCGATCTGACCCGGTCGTCGGCCAGACACAGGGCGGCGATGTTGTCGGCCAGGGTCTCGACCAGATTGATGTGGCCTTCGGCCAGCATGCGCTTGATGCCTTCGATCACATCCTCATAGGACACGACGTTGGCGATATCGTCCGACAGCGGGCCGGCCTGCTCGAACACCGCCATGTCGACGTTGACCCGCACCCGCTGTGGGGCCAGCAATTCGTGGGCGTGGATGCCGATCGAGCATTTCAGCACCAGATCACGGACCAGGATGCGGTAAAGCTGGGTATCGCCGCCCTTTGCGAACATGAAAGCCTCGTCGTCGGTCAGGCGACCAGCCCGTCCGCGACGTCGTCCGAGGCCACCCGCACGCCTTCGGCGGCGGGCAGGGCGTCCAGAAGCGAGCGGATGGTCCGGCCGATGGTGGGATGAAGAAGGTCCGCCGCCAGATCGGCCAACGGACACAGCGCGAAATGGCGTTCGGGCAGGCGGGGGTGGGGAATGGTCAGGTCCGGCATGTCGATGACGCGGTCGCCGTAAAGCAGGATGTCCAGATCGATCAGGCGCGGGCCGTAGCGCCGCGAGGCGACGCGGCCGATCCCGGTTTCGATCTCTTTCAGGGCGTGCAGAAGGGCCGGGGGTTCCAGCCCGCAGGATATCCGCACCGCCATGTTCAGGAAGGCCGGCTGGTCGGTGACGTACAAGGGGGCCGTTTCATAGACGCGGGACCGGCAATCGACCGAACCGACGGACCCCAACGCGTCGATGGCGGCGCGCAGGTTGGCGAAGCGGTCGCCAAGATTGGTGCCCAAACCCAGATAGACGGTTGCCATGCCTTCTCACCCAACCAATGAAGGGCGCATTAATCCGTCAGATCGGGGCGGAAGGCAAGCGCAGTCCAAGAAAACGGCTTACATCTGGGCCGGCATGGCCGGCACCCATCCCGACGACATGGCGATCCGGACCGCCTGGGCACGGTTGGCGGCGCCGATCTTGCGGTAGACGTTGCGCAGATGCACCTTGATGGTGATTTCCTGCAGATCCAGGGCGATGGCGATTTCCTTGTTGGTGCGGCCTTCCACCAGCAGCAGCAGGATTTCGGCTTCACGCTTGGACAGTTTGTCGAACGGGGCGGGGGTGCCGGCCGGTTTCCCGAAATTCGGGACGGCCCCCATCGCGACGCCGGTCGTGCCGGTGTCGAAGAAGGTGCTGGACGGCAGGTATTTCTCTCCCGACAGAACCAGACGCAAGGCGTTGACCATCGCCGTGCCGCTGACTGTCTTGGGAATGAAGCCGGCGGCACCGGCCTGCACGGCGGCGACGACGTGGTCGCGGCTGGAAAAGCCCGAGACCACCACCACCGGAATGTCCGGACAGCGGGATTTGACCTGTTCGATCCCCTTCAGACCGTCCATGCCGGGCATCATCAGATCCAGCAGGACCAGCCCCAGGTCATTCGCCCCGACCAGGGCGGCCAGGGCTTCGTCGAGAGAGGCGGCATCGAGGATTTCGGCAGAGGGATCGAGTTCGTGCAAGAAGGGCTTCAAGCCGTCGCGCACCAGCTTGTGGTCGTCGGCGACGAGAATCTGCATGGGTCGAACCTCCGCTCCCTGCCGCGGCGACGGCGACGGCGACGGGGTACTATACTGGCGCTGTCGGGGAATGCCAATCAAAACGAGGACGGCAGACCGGGAGGTGGCCGTTGTTTGGTCGTGTCCGTGCCAAGGCTACTCCCCCGGAGGTTGCAGGAAAATGGCGACGATTTCGCCCAGTCGAGCCAGAGCCACCGGCTTTTTCAGCACGGCGCAGCGGTCGTCCTGCAGGTTCTCGGCCAGACGTTCGGTGGCTCCCAGATGGCCGGTGACGATGATCACCGGCAGCAGGGGGTCGAAGTCGCGCAGCCGTTCCACCAGTTGCTCTCCTCCTCCTGACGGCATGCGCAGGTCGGTGATGACGACGTCGGCCGGGTCGCGCATGAAGGTTTCATGCGCCTGGCTGCCGCTGGTGCACAGGGTGACCCGGTGCCCCAATTCGGTCAGATAGTTGCCGACGCTGGCCGCTGCCGCCCGTTCGTCGTCGACCACCATGATATGGCCGGTCAGTTGCGGCAGGGGAGGCGAGGGGGCGCGCGTTCCGCCGCCGGAGGCCGCGGCGGTGTCGTCGACGGGCAAGGTGATGGTGAAACAGGCGCCGATGGCGCGATCTCGGATTTCCAGCCGTCCCCCCATCGAATTGATGATGCCGAAGCTGACCGACAGCCCCAGTCCGGTGCCGCGGCCGGCTTCCTTGGTGGTGAAGAAAGGCTCGAAAATACGCGACCGCACCGCTGGGGGAATGCCGGGGCCGGTATCTTCGACGACAATCAGCAGATTGTCGCCGCGGCGCCGGGCCGACACCGCCACCATCGCCGTCCAGCCGCCGCCTTGGCCGTCCTGTTTTTCCTTCAGCGCATGATGGGCATTGGACAGCAGGTTCATCACCACCTGTTCAAGCTGGACGCGCCGGCCGCGGACCGGGATCGGGTGCTCGGGCAGGTCGATCTCGATCTCGATCTCGTCGGGCCGCATCTGTCCTTCCAGCACCGCCAGGGCCGAACGGGCGGCGCCGATGGCGTCGAACACCTGGACGGGGCTGGTGTCGCGGCGCGAGAAAATACGGATGTCGTCGATGATTTCGGCGGTCCGCTGGGATTGTTCGGCGATCAGTTCGAACTGCTGGGCCTGCCAGTCCGGCGTCGCCTTGCCGCGTTCGATGAACAGCAGGGCGCCTTCGGCGGTCAGGCGGATGATGTTCAGCGGCTGCGACAATTCATGCACCAGCCCGGCGGCCATTTCGCCCAGGGTCGCCAGTTTGGCGGTCTGGATCAGCTGTTCTTGCACCTGGCGGCGCTCGGTGACGTCGCGGATGACCAGGAAACGGGCCGGCCGGCCGTGATAGGACACGGAACTGCCCACCACCTCGGCGTCGAACTGTCCGCCGTCCAGCCGTTGCATCCGGTGTTCGGCCAGAACCTGGCCGGCCGGCGGGTTGGCGGCCCGCCGGGCGATCAGGTCGCGGCTGTCTGCGGGCACCAGATCCGCGATCTGGCGGCCTTTCAGGGCGTTGCGGGGGGCGGCGAAGGTCCGTTCTGCCGCCGGATTGGCGAACAGGATGGTTCCCCGATGGTGCACCAGGATGGCGTCCGGGGTCATCTCGACCAGCGACCGATAGCGTTCCTCGCTTTCCGCAAGCTCGCGCACGGCGCGGTCGTGTTCGGCCTTCATCCGCAAGGATCTGATGCCATAGGTCAGATTGCGGGCCAGATCGTCGAGCAGGCGCAGGGTATCGTCGTCGAAGGCGCCGGTTTCGCCGGCATAGATGTTCAAGGTGCCGATGATCGCTCCGCCTTCACCCAGCGGCAGCGCCACCAGCGAGCACAGGCCGTACCTGTCCGCCGCCGCACGCCAGGGGGCGAAGGCGGCGACCGTGGCGATATCCTGGATCACCTGCGGGGATCCCAGGCGAATGGCGGTTCCGGTGGGGCCGCTGCCCAGCGGTCCATCGGACCACGAGACCGAAATTTCACCGATGTAGTCCCGGCTGGGGCCGGCGGCGGCAACCGGCTGGACCGATTTTCCGGCGTCGTTGCGGGGGAAGCCGACCCAGGCCAGCCGATAGCCGGCGACATCGACGGCGATGCGGCAGATGTCGTCCAGCAAGGACGCCTCGTCCCGCGCCCGCAGCAAGGCCTCGGTGGAGCGGGTCAGGGCGGCGACAGTCCTGTCGATCAGGTCCGACTGGTCGGCGATACCATGCTCTGGCATGAAGCGGGGGGTGCCTTTCCGGCTGATCGTCGTCACGGAACATGGTACTCGTTGGTGGTCCGGGAACGAAGATGTTCCTTAGGGTTAATACCCGACGGCGGAAAAGGATGGGTGATGACGCTGCGTTCGCTGGCTTTTCTGATCGTCGTGCTGGCCGGTTTCGCCAGTCCTGCCCGTGCGGCCGAAAACGCCCTGGATCTGCTCGACACCGCCACCGCCTACAGCGCCGATTTCACCGTCACCAGCGACAAGGGGACTTATGGCGGCCGGGTCTGGCACCAGTCCGGACGCGAGCGCCGCGACTTCGAAACCAAGGGTGGCAGCCAAAGCATCCTGATCCGCCGCGATCTTGACGGGGCCTGGCTGCTGAAGCCGGCGGGGAAGTGGTATGTCGGCCTGGGTCTGAAGGCGGTGGGCGGACTGGCCGGCGGCGTCGACCAGCTGATCGTCGAACGGACCCGGACCGGAGAGGATTGGGTGGCCGGTCATCGGGCGGTGCGCTACCGCGTACAGGGGGACGGGCCGCAGGGCGGCCGCTTCGACGGCACCGCCTGGTTCAGCCGCGAGGGCATCATGGTCAAGGCGGAAGGAACCTTGATCGATGGCGGCGGCCGCAAGAGTCCGGTCAGGACCGAGCTGTCCCGCCTGAAGATCGGACGTGTCGACGACAAGGTGTTCGACCTGCCGTCCGGCTGGTTCGGCATGGATTTGCGCCAGGTTCCGGCCGAGCGGATAGCCCAGGCCATCGAAAGCCTGCGTCCCTTGCTGGAAGGGCGCTGATTCCTACCAGGTCCGGATGCGGCCGGTATCGATATGGACGAAATTCGACGCCGGATAGGTGCCGACACCGCCGGCCCGCAGGGATTTGGCGGCCCGCCCGATGGTGCGGGGGCTTTGGCCCGGCAGGCGGATGTCGACGGCCCGCCCGGCCATGTGCAGGCTGCCGTGCGCCACCCCGTCGGTGGCCGAGGCCAGCATGGCGTTGGTCTGCGGCGAACGATAGCCGGAAATGATGTGGATGGCGCCCTTGTTGCCGAACTTGCGGTGGACGGCGACCATCAGGTCCAGCAGGCGGGGGTCGACCGGATGGGTGTCGCCCGACCGATGGTCGCGCAGCAGGCGGTTTACCTGGGCCAGCGATTTCGGCAGATACCGGCCGTCGGCCCAATAGACCGTCTTCAGCCATTCGCCGGTATGGGTGTTGTAAAGATGCAGCCCGCGCTCGGGCATGGCCCGCACCGCCGCCTCGACCGGCGAGACCAGACAGGCGCCGGCGGCCGCGCCAAGGCCCAGCATGAGGAAGGAGCGGCGCGAAAGAACCGCATTGTCGTGGTCGAAATCGTTCCGATCCATGAGCACCCCCTGAGGTGAGGGGGCACTCATACCATCGGGGCAGGGGGTCGAGTCAACCTTAGAACAGTGTTTCACGGAAAAATACGCACACGATCAGCGGGCGGGCCGCCTCAGGGCCGCCTTCAGGCGTCCGTCATGGCCGTACAGGTCGTCGCGGAAGTGGACGGTGCCGTCTTCGTCGGCCCAGGCGGTGAAATACATCAGGTAGACGGTCAGCGGCTTGTCCAGCTTCAGGGTCCGGGTGTCGGCGGCGGCGATCAGGTCCGGGACCTTGTCGGCCATCTCGCCGCCGACCAGGGCCTTGGCCAGGTCGACCGGGCGTTCCAGGCGGATGCAGCCGTGCGACAGGGCGCGGAAGATGCGGCCGAAATACTGCCGCTTCGGCGTGTCGTGCAGGTAGATGTCGTCCGAATTGGACAGGTTGAACTTGACCTGTCCCAGGGCGTTGTCGGGGCCGGGGCGCTGGCGCAGGCGCCAGGGGAAGCGGGCATGCTTGGACCAGTCGATGCCCAGCCCCTGCGATTTCTGGGAATCGTCGGCGAAGGCGTCCAGGATGGTCATGTTGTTGGCCACCAGATAATGGGAATCCTTGCGCAGCTTCGGCAGGATCTCCTTGGTGGCGATGTTCGGCGGTACCGTCCAGGTCGGGTTCAGCACCACCGATCCCAGGGTCGTCATCATCGGCGGTGTCTGGTGCTGCAGGTCGCCGACCACCACCCGCATCTCCATTTCGATGCGGCCTTCGCGAACCAGTTCCAGGTGCGCCGCCGGCAAATTGACGGCGATGTGCGACGGGTCCAGCTTGCGCGGCATCCAGCGCCAGCGGTCCAGATTGGCTTGGATCTGGTGCATGCGGTCCTGGGCCGGCACGTTCATCGCGGCCAGGGTCTGTTTGCCGACGAAGCCGTCGGGCTCGATGCCGTGGCGGACCTGGAAGCGTTTCAGCGCCTCCATCAGGGGCTTGTCCAGGCTTTTTCCCTTGTCGCGGTCGGGGGTCAGGTCGCCGGTCTGGATCAGGCGCCTGCGCACCAGCGGCACGCGTTCGTCCTCGTGCTCGGCCGTCTTGATGGAAGGGCCATCGGGAATGGCGGTCCAGTCCCCGGTGGCGGCCAGCCGGCGATAGGTCTCCAGGGCGGCTTTCAGGCGCTGGTAGCCCGCATAGGGCGGCGGCAGCGCATCGATGACGATTCCCAGATCCTTGCCGCTGCTGATGTCGGACAGAAAGCGCGAGGCGTCGAACCGCGGTCTGGTTTCAGGTCCCATGCCGCCGACCTGGCGGGTGGGGGCGACCCGGCCCGTGGCAAGGTCATGGCCGAAGCGGGCCAGGGCGTCGGACAGCAGGACGTCGCGGTCGACGTCCGACATCGTCGGCGGTATGGCGTAATTGTCCGGGTTCAGTCCTTCGCCGACGGCGATGGACTGGATGTCCATGATCAGCCGGTCGCCCTTGGATTCGGCGACGGTGCCGCTCCAGGCCAAGCGGTGGCTGCGTTGGCGGTAGAAGGCGCGCAACGGCTCGGGATCGATCATCCGGTCGCCCACCTTCAAGGTCTGGGCGTCGCCTTCCAGGCGCTTTTGCAATTCGGCCGGAGGCTCGGCCGCAAAAGCCGAACCGGCCGCCGAGGCCAGGGCCAGGGACACGCCGACAAACAGGGGGCGAACAAAGGACACAGGAAAACTCGCGTCAGAGAGAATGGCGGCGCTGCCTTTATGCATATCAGGCCACGCCGCCGCAGAGTCAACCGCCGACCGCCGCTCCGATGTCGGGCCGACACGGATGCGGCGGAAATGACACACTTTCCTACGGCGAAGGCATTACGCGCCGCGTCCCTATCCCTGAAGCCACGGCAGGCCAGCCTGTTTCCATCCCCGGGTGCCGCCCCGGTGGCGGGCCGTGTCCAGCGGCCCCTCGAAGCCGTCGGTGATGTTCCAGCAGGACGCATGGCCCAGTTGCGTCATCAGTTCCGCCGCCGCCTTCGAGCGCACCCCCGATCGGCACAGGAACAGCAAGGTGTCGTCGCGGCCGATCCCTTGCGCCGCCAACTGCTCGGCAAAGGCGTCGTTCCTGGTCATGGTGGGAAACACCTGCCACGAAACCAGGATCGGCTGCTTTTCCAGAGGGCTGAGGTCGGGCAGTCCGACATAGATCCATTCCGCCTGGGTGCGGACGTCGATCAGCTTGGCGGTGGCATCCTCGGACAGGCGTGTCCATGCGTCCTGGGGGGAGATTTCTCCGGCGTAGGTCATATCGGCTCCTTATTGTACAATTAGTCTAGTGTTGTAAGGTATTAAATAACACAAAAAACCGTTGACTTTATAGACTGTGGTCGGCCATACCGTAAATACAAACAAACGCACACCAAAATTTTGTTAAATCCGAAAGGGCCTTCCGATGAGTGACGCCGTGACCGCCGACCCGCTTGCCTCCGAGCCTCTGGTCGATCTTGCCGACCTGGCCGAGTATCGCCGCGGGCTGGCCTGCCATCTGTCGGGCGAATGGGACGGCGAACGCTGGACCGCCCATCGGGTGCGTTTCGGGGTCTATGGGCAAAGGCAGCCCGGGGTGCAGATGGTCCGCATCAAGATCCCCGGCGGCCGGCTGCCGGTGGCTTGGCTGCGCACCCTGGCCGCCGTCAATCGCGATTTCGCCGAAGGGGCGTCCCACATCACCACCCGCCAGGACGTGCAGATCTATTCGGTGCCCCTCGACCGCACGCCGGACCTGCTGGAAACCCTGTATTCCCAGGGCATCACCACCCGCGAAGCCTGCGGCAACACCATCCGCAACCTGACCGCCTGCGCCCTGGCCGGTGCCTGCCCGCGGGAACTGGTCGATGCCGGCAAGGTGGCCGACCAGTTGGCCCGGGCCTGGCTGCGTCAGCCGCTGGTGCAGCACATGCCGCGCAAGATCAAGATCACCGTATCCGGCTGCGCCACCGATTGCGGCCATACCGCCATCCATGATCTGGGCTTCATCGCCACCGTCCGCGACGGGGTGCCGGGCTTTCGTGTCCTGGCCGGCGGCGGCCTGGGGTCGCAGCCGCGTCCGGCCGTCGAGATCCTTGATTTCGCAGGCGAGTCCGAGCTGCCGGCGGTGCTGGAAGCCCTGGTCCGTCTGCATCAGCGGTACTCGGACCGCCGCAACCGCAATGCGGCCCGTCTGAAGTTCGTGGTCAAGCGGTTCGGCGAGGACCGTTTCCGCCAGTTGTTCGCCGAGGAATTCGTCCGTATCCGCGGCCTGCCGCAGCGCCCCTGGGCGGCCTTGGACTGGCTGGCGCCGGCCGAGGCGGCGGTGGCGCGGGCGCCGGTCGGGGTGATCTCCGGCCGCGACGGATCGGCGGCGGTGGCGGTTTCGGTGCCGCTGGGCATCGTGTCGTCCGACCAATGGGATGCCCTGGCCCGGATCGCCGAACAGGCCGGCGTCGGCGAACTGCGCGCCACCCGCGAGCAGAATCTGGTGTTTCCCGGCATCGCTCCCGACAAGGTCCAGGCGGTGGTGGCCGCCGTTCGCGCCATCGGCTTCGACGTGCCGGCATCCGCCGCCGATGTTCCCGCCGTGATTTCGTGCCCCGGCACCACCACCTGCCGGATCGGCATCACCAATTCCCAAGGGTTCGCCCGGCAGGCGTTGGCCGGTGCCCAGGACGATCCGCAGGCCCGGGGGGTGTCGGTCCATGTGTCGGGCTGCCAGAATTCCTGCGGCCTGCACCATGTCGCCGATTTCGGGCTGCACGGTCTGGCCAAGAAGGTCGGCGGCCGGTCGGCGCCCTATTATCAGCTGCATTTCGGCGGCGACGCCGCCGGCGGAGTGATCGGCCTGACCGGGCCGATGGTCGCGGCCCGTCAGGCCGACGAGGCGCTGGCGCTGTTGCGGCGGGCCTGGAGCCGAGGGCGGCAGGACGGCGAGACCGTGCGGGCCTGGGCCGGGCGGCTGGGCAAGGACGGGATCGGTGCGGTGCTGGCCCCCCTGGGCGAAGGCGACGTCGACGGATTGTTCGTCGATTGGGGCGACGGCAGCGACTTTGCCGGCGCCCCCCAGGCCAAGGGGGAATGCGCGGCGCCGTTCGCCGCCGGCGAATTGTACGACGATCTGGCCGACGATGCGCTGATCTCGCTGGACCGCGCCATCGCCGCCGGCGACCGGGCGGCGGCGGAACGGGCGGCCGAGACCGGCATCGTGTATGCGGCCCGCCGTCTGCTGCATCTGCGGGCCATTCCCAGCGACGACGACCAGTCCCTCGAGTCCCTGGTGGCGGCGCTGCGCGCCCATTGGGGCGATGTCGAGGACGTCCTGGTCGGCACCGGCGCCGTCCTGGCGGCGCGGGGCGGCGACGCGGCCTTGCTGCGCGAGGCGGTCGCCTGGCTGATCGACACGATGCGCGGTCTGGTCGCCGCCCCGCCGGCCGCCGCCGCCGCGGTGGGCGACGTCGAGGCTTTGCTGGGGGCGGCGCAATGACCGGCAGCGACCTGCAGGAGGCCTATGGCCATCTGAACGGCGACGAACTGATCGGCGCGATGGTGCGGGATGTGTTTCCCGGGCGGATCGCCGTGACGTCGTCCTTCGGGGCCGAATCGGCGGTGCTGCTGGATCTGGTGGCTCAGGTCGATCCGGCGCTGCCGGTGCTGTTCCTGGATACCGGCGAACTGTTCGACGAGACCTTCGGGTACCGCGACCTGCTGATCCGCCATCTGGGCCTGACCAATCTGGTGGTGGTGCGTCCGGAGCCCGAGGACCGCAAGGCCGCCGAGGATCTGTGGCGCCGCGACACCGACCGCTGCTGCGAACTGCGCAAGGTGTGGCCCCTGGCCCGCGCCGCCGCCGGCTACACCGCCCTGATCGACGGCCGCAAACGCGCTCACGGCGACGGACGCAGCGGCCTGTCCACCATTCAGCAGGCCGGGGCGATCACCAAGATCAGCCCCCTGGCCCATATGGACGAGGCCGCCATCGAGGCGGTTTTCACCGAACGCGGCCTGCCGCGCCACCCGCTGGTGGCCCGGGGCTTCCGCTCGATCGGCTGCTGGCCGTGTACGCGGGCGGTCCGTCCGGGCGATCCCGCCCGCTCGGGCCGCTGGGCCGGCACCGGCAAAAGCGAATGCGGCATTCATACCCTGTCCTTCGGCACCGACGGTGCCGGTATCTGACGAGAAAGCGAAAGCAATGAACCATCTGGACCAGTTGGAAGCCCAATCGATCCACATCCTGCGCGAGGCCTTCAACCGCCTGGACAAGATCGCCATGCTGTGGTCGATCGGCAAGGATTCCAACGTCATGCTGTGGCTGGCGCGCAAGGCCTTTTTCGGCCATGTGCCGTTTCCGGTCCTGCATGTCGACACCCACCATAAGATCCCCGCGATGATCGAGTTCCGCGACCGTGTCGCCGCCGACTGGAAGCTGCCGCTGATCGTCGGCGAGAACCGGGCGGCGCTGGATGCCGGCATGGGGCCGCACCAGGGCCGGGTCAATTGCTGCACGGCCCTGAAGACCGAAGGTCTGAAGGCGCTGCTGGCCGAGCACGGCTATACCGGAATCATCGCCGGAATCCGCCGCGACGAGGAAGGCACCCGGGCCAAGGAACGGGTGTTCTCGCCGCGCAACCAGCAGGCCGAATGGGACGTCCGGGACCAGCCGCCGGAATTCTGGGACCAGTTCAAGACCGACTTCGCCCCGGGCACCCACCTGCGCATCCATCCGCTGCTGGCCTGGACCGAACTGGACGTGTGGCGCTACATCGCGCGAGAGGGCATTCCCGTGGTCGATCTCTATTTCGCCAGGGACGGCAAACGCTATCGGTCGCTGGGCTGCGCGCCCTGCACCGGCCCGGTTGCCTCGACCGCTTCCACCGTCGCGGAAATCATCGAGGAACTGGAAACCACCCGGGTGTCGGAACGGTCGGGCCGCGCCCAGGACAAGGAATCGGAAGACGCCTTCGAGCGTCTGCGCGCCGGCGGCTACATGTAAGATTGCGGCAAGGATCACGATAATGAGCAACACCCCCTTGAAGATCGTCGTCGTCGGCCATGTCGACCACGGCAAGTCCA
>CAJANN010000023.1 GCA_903941095.1 uncultured Rhodospirillaceae bacterium
GCCGCCGCCGCAATGGCGGCTGCCAACGGCCATAAGTCAAAGCTTATGGCCGTTGGTATGAGGCCGGCCCGGTCAGGCCAGGATGCCGGAATCGTGGTTTTCCTGCGCCGGGATGGGCAGGTGGATCCGGAAGGTGGCTCCGGCCCCGGGTTCGGACTCGACCTTGATCCGGCCGCCGTGGCGCAGCACGATGGCTTTGGTGATGGCCAGTCCCTGGCCGGTTCCCGATCCCGGCGGCTTGGTGGTGAAGAACAGCTCGAAGATCTTGTCGACATTTTCCGGGGCGATGCCGGCGCCGGTGTCGGTGACCGACAGTTCCACGAACCCGTCGTCCAGCCGGGTCTGCACCGTGATCAGTCCCAGTCCGGCCGTGCCGGTTTCGGCGATGGCGTCGGCGGCGTTGACGATCAGGTTCACCAGAATCTGGTTGATCTCGCCTTCGATGGCGCTGATCGACGGCAGGTCCGGCGCCAGATCCTGGCGAAGCCGGGCGACGTCCTTCCACTGGTTGCGCGTCACCGTGGCGGCCATTTCCACCGCCCGGTTCAGGTTGAACGCTTGCGGCACCTTGCCGCTGGGATACGAGAATTCCTTGATCGCCTGAACGATGGTTGAAATCTGGCCGATTCCCTCCAGGGCCTGCTCGGCCGCCTCGGGCAGTTCCTCGGCGGCGAATTCGTAGCGCAGGGCACAGGCCTGTTCGGCCACCTTGCCCCAGTCCCCGCTTTGCGCCGCCGTCCGGGCCTGACCGGCCAGGTCCAGCAGCGGCGGCAGCCAGTCGCGGATGAAGGTCAGGTTGTCGCCGATATATTGGGCGGGGGTATTGATTTCGTGGGCGACGCCGCCGGCCAGGGTGCCCAGCGATTCCAGGCGGTTGGCTTCGGCCATGCGTTCGATCATCGCCGCGCGGTCCCGCTCGGCGGCCCGGCGCTGGGTGACGTCCTGCAAGGTGATGACGGCCAGAGGGCTGTCCGGGTCGGCCGGCCGGGCTTCGCCCAGCGCCAGCAGAATCCGTCCGTCGACATGCAGGTCGATGTCGAGGTCGGCTCCGGCCGGCGCCTCCAGATGCTCCAGCAGACGATGGCGGTCGTCGTCGGGAAGGTTGGCGAAGACCTCTGCCGCACTGCCTTCCGACAGGTTGGGGTCGATGCCCAGCATCGCCTGGGTGCCATTGCTCAGCTGCCAGAGGCCGGACACCGGGTCCCGCTCGATGCAGCCCAGCCGGGCGATGCGCTGGGCCTCGTTCAGGCGCTGCTTGGCCCGGGCGATTTCACGGGCGAACAGGGCTGCGGTTTCCATCCGCTCGGCGTTGACCTTGGTGTAGTAGGCCAGCATCGCCGTGCTCAGCAATCCCGCCCCCAGCACGCTCAGGGCGGCAAGCATCTCGTGGAAGCCCGACGCGCTCCGGTTGCTTTCCAGCTGCAATATCCCCCAGGACAAGGCCAGCGACACGGCCAGTCCCGACAGGGCGGTCAGCATCAGGCGCCGCATCGCCGGACCGGGCCGGAACCGTTGGCAGAACCGGCTCAGGGTCTGGTGCAGGTGCGAATGGCCGGTGTCCCGCCGGGTGATGAAATCGGCGTAGTCCCGGTCGCTTTTCAGGATATGCGAACACAGCCAGTCGCCGATGAAATCCAGGGTGCTGGCGTCCTTTCCCGCGTCGCCGCCCCGGTCGGCGTCGGCGATCAGGACGTCCAGGCGGTTCAGCAGCACCTGATGCTGGCGGATGTGCTGGCGGATCTTGGGATAGGCGTGCTGTTCCAGAACGGCTTCTTCGTGGCCGAAATGCGTCCTGAGGACGGAAACGACCCGTCGCAGCGAGCGGGCCATTTCCTGCGGCGTGGGCCGCTCGGTCGCGACCAGCCAAAGCTCGTTCAGGCAGGCGAAGATTTCCCGGTGATCCCGGTCAAGATCGGGGATCTGAACGCTGAATCTGGCGGTCCATTCAAGCAGCGCCATCGGTACGGTGCCTTCCGTGGAAAAAACGCATGATTGCCTCTGGAACGGGACCTGGGAAGAGAAAGCGCAGCCCGGTCGTTCGCCGCCGTCACCGCGGGCACCGGGAGCGCCACCCTGTCGGGCGGCGCTCCCACTGCCGGGGGGGGAGGGGATCTGGGGATGGGCCCCCCCTCCGACAGACGACGTTCCGGAACTTGCGTGTTCCGCGCACTTCAAGACGCCAGGGGACTGTAAGGCGCCCGGCAGAGCGGGCAATAGTCCCAGATGGGACGTGCTTTCACCGCAGAATAAAGGAATATATTCTATAAAACTGGCTTTATATCCCAATCCCATTTGGGACTATTGCCGGGCTTCCGGCAAAGGTAAGCCTTGTCGATCCATAGCGGAGATACAGGCGGCCGTGTCGGCATGGCCGCGCTTTCCGGTATCCCGCTGGCGAAAGAGGGTGTCATGCGTTTCCAGTGGAACGAATCCATGTCTGTCGGCGACGAATTGCTGGACCGCCAGCACCGGCAGCTTCTGCGGCTGCTGTCCGGTCTCCGCATGGCGATGGAAGAAGGATGTTGCGAAGCCGCCGAGGTGGCCGTCATGGAGTTCCAGGAACTGGCCGCGACGTACTTCGCCAACCTGGAAAGCTATATCCCGGCCAACGATCTTTATTCGAAGGTCAAGCACCGGCAGGACCACCAGGCCGCCGCCGACCGCC
>CAJANN010000024.1 GCA_903941095.1 uncultured Rhodospirillaceae bacterium
CTTCCGAAGATGGCGCTTTAGCATCAACAATTCCAAGATCATAGATTGCCCTTGTCGAAAGCAAGCTAGTTATAATCTCTTCAAAAAATTTCTTTCTCACAAAATAGTCATATATGGCATGCATCAGACCTATGATAAGGAAAAATGCCCCTATATTTGCAATCGCCCCACCAACGTTAACGCTAAGAACTGTAATGTTCTTTGGCGCAACCTCATTTCCAGCTATAACAATAACAATACTTACGAGAGCAAGGATAAGGTTTGCAATTACGCTTCTGTACTTTGTTTCTAGAAAGTCAAACTTGTACATCTACGCCGCTCCGCTACCCCTGTGGCACGGGCGGGATGGTAAGATAGACCTAACGCATACGCAACCGTTGCGCAGTCTACCGTCCCGCTAACGACGGTGGTGAGCTGCGTATTTCATCGCGTATTGCACCGCAAATTTGGTGGCAGTGGCGAGCCAGTCAATGTCTTCCACCCGCTTGGCGTCTTCGACGGTTTGCCGCAGGAGCGGCGTGAGGATGTCGATAAGCAGCTCGCCCGGATCGGCGCGAGTGCGCCCCTTGGCAGACACGACGATGGTGGAAGCTGCGCCGTCTTGCGTGGTGGCTTGGGCAGATAACGCCATATTGCCAGTCAGCACCCAGTTAACATCCACTCCCTGTTCCGCCAGGAAGCGCAGTGCTTCGGCTGTGGGGTAATACTCCCCACGTTCCCAGCTTTGCCATGTGCGAGGGGAAACGCTTACCCGGCTTGCCATCTCAGTCTGCGTAAGTCCGAGATCATCCCGAACCTTACGAAGTCTTTGGCCAACTGCTGGGGGTGGATGTGACATGGGCTGTCTCCTGCCTTATGGGGCGGAGATTTGCAGCGCCATATTCTTGCACAAGCGAATAGCAGCGTGTTGCGTATTGAGCAAGAACCAGCGCGTTGACTGCGCAGCGTGGCGCGTAGTAAGACGAGAAATGCTGCCTGTTCGTCAGGCAAGTTACGTCTACTGTCTCCGCTATCCTGCGGGAGGTTTCATGCCCATGCGTTGTTTGGCACTGTCCGCCGCCCTTATGGTGCTGGCTGCGTCTCCTGCTGTCGCTGCGGACTTCCCGCCCTACTCCACCAAGCGAGTGTTTGACCAGTGCATCCAGGCCGAGAAGTTTTTTGATGATGCCTACAATGCATCCGAGGTGTGGCCTCCCTCGGTCTGGACCGCAAGAGTTGATGCACAGGGATGCGTTGCCAGGATTTCAGGGCTGAGTGAAGGA
Source organism: uncultured Rhodospirillaceae bacterium (assembly GCA_903941095.1). GTDB lineage: Bacteria > Pseudomonadota > Alphaproteobacteria > Rhodospirillales > Magnetospirillaceae > Magnetospirillum. The sequence goes on from CAJANN010000024.1 coordinate 1,263, forward strand.
ATTGCCGCCGCCATTGGGTTCATGACCGCTTCCGGCGTGGAAAAGAACCTTGCCGCCTCTGCGTACCCCACTCAGTTCGGCTGTGCCGTTGGCGGATCAACCACCGAAATGCAGGTACGCATCTTCGTTCAGTACGCCAAGCGACACCCGGAACTCTTCCCCGATCTGTGGTCAATCACCTTCTCCAAGGCCATGCAGGAGAAATTCCCTTGTGACGGTCGCCAATGAGCAAGGGCTTGCGCTATATCGGCATTGGCGTTGTGGTTCTCCTTGTTGCCGGGCAACTGCGCCTCTTCGCGGATGCCATTACATCTTCCCCGCTGAATGCTATCGTGCTTGCTGGCATTGGCGTTGCGCTTTGGCTTGACCACACCCGCATGAAGAAGCAGGAACAGGAGAAGGCCGAGTTTCTGGAGCGAATGGAGCAACAGGAGCGGTTGCGGAAGCTGGTGCCGCAAACCCCGGACGAACGGTACGCCGCTTACGTCAAGCAGTGCGAGGGGTGGTGTCCGCCCATGTCGCGGGAAGAGTGGGACCAGGAAGAGGGGCTTGCTCCTGTCGCCCCCAGCACCACCCAACCCGGTTGACAGCTTCCGCGCTGAGCTTTACAAAACACTCAACGACCGTTGAGGGATGCGTAAAGCCATGCGGTATGTCGCCTACTATCGGGTTTCCACGGACAGGCAGGGCCGCTCCGGTCTTGGCCTGGAAGCGCAGCAAGAGGCTGTCCGGGCGTTCCTGGCTGGCAAGGGCTGGCCTCCGGTTGCCGAGTTCACCGAGATCGAAAGCGGGCGCAAGTCCGATCAGCAGCGCCCCCAGCTTGCCGCCGCTCTGGCTGCCTGTCGCCTGCATAAGGCGGTGCTGGTGATCGCCAAGCTGGACAGGCTGGCAAGGAATGCCGCCTTCCTGCTGAACCTGCGGGATGCCGGGGTGGAGTTCGTCGCCTGTGACATGCCCGACGCCAACCGGCTTACCGTGGGCATCATGGCCCTGGTAGCGGAGGACGAGGCCGACAGGACCAGCGCCCGGACAAAGGCCGCCCTGGCCGCTGCAAAGGCCCGTGGGGTGGCATTGGGGGGTTTCCGGGGGTACGTGCCCACCGAGGCCGATAGGGCCAAAGCTGCCCACGCCAAGCGGGAGAAGGCGAGGCGGACGGATTTGCTGCCGGTGATCGAAGCCATCCGGGCCAAGGGCATCACCAGCCTGAACGGCATCGCCAATGCATTGAACGAACAGAACATCCCAACAGCCACCGGCAAGCAATGGCAGGCCATTCAGGTCAAGCGGATGTTGGAGTTATCTGCATAAACCTAGATGTATTCATGCCTGTATAAGCTCCATGCGCTCCCGTTGGTCGCACGGCCACGCCTTGCATGGAGATGACGCTCAATAAACCACAGACACTTGAACTATTAATTAAATCTATTAATCTACATCTAGATACAATCCTTGCGCTTCATTCCTCCTATCGTCGGAACTTCGCATCGCTCACGCTTTGCAAGGGGTTATTTTTTAAACAGATACCAACTCGTTAAGACTTATGCGCACTTGTCCAATAGGAAGGGACTGTGAATTAGCAGATTATAATGTGATGCCTTTGTCCACTATGAAGGAACCGAACCAAAGGGCTTTGTCCAATAGGGAGGAACCGGGTTCACAGGCGGATTGTGGGTTCTGAAACAAGACAGATACCAACGGCATCCATTCCGTCCCGGTTATGGCGAACTGCCCAAATCCGATCCCGATCCAAAACCGGCCTCGCTTTCACGCCGCTTACCATTCATCCCGTCCGAGCATGGGGTATGGGGGACAGCGGTGCAGATACCGATCTAATCACCCCCTCGCAAAAATCCGTCGAATTTTGGCTTCCGGACCTATCCCCATCGCCATTGCCGAACATCCGGGATGGCAGTACCGTATGCCCTGCACGGGAATGCCGCTGGACCCGATAGCCGCCCGAACCTGCTGTGTGTGATTTTGTGTGTGGAATGCTGCACATGCCGGTCTCTTCCGGTCTTTGAATGCGGCTGAAAACCTAGGATTTCTGCGCCTATGACGCCAATTTCTCCCATCATCAACGAGGTCAAGGGCATCAACCGTGTGACCTACGACGTGACCAGCAAGCCGCCGGGCACCATCGAGTGGGAGTGACGGCGAGTGGGAGTGACGGGTCGGGCGGGGGCGTCTTAGTTCAGGAAGTTCAGCAGGGACATCGACCTGATCTTGGACAGCGACTGATAACTGGCTTCCAGCGCCCGCTGGTCGTCCAGCAGCAGGGTGACGGTTTCGTCCCGGTCGGCCTTTTCCATGTTGATGACGCGGGTGCCGACGAAGCTGATCAGCTGCTTGTGCAACTCGTTCTTCGAGGAGATCAGCGCCGTGGTGGTGCCTAGGCCCGAGCGCAGGGCCTTCAGGTCGCTGGTCAGTTCCTCGCCATAGGGCGGCGTCGTGCCGGCCGGTGAATCCAGGGCGTCGCGGATCAGATAGCGGGCGGATTCCACCCGGTCGAGGTTGTTTTCCAGTCCGCCGCCCGTGCCGAACACTCCCTGGGCGATCAGGCCCATTGCGCGGAATGCCTTTTCGAAGGCCGGGTCCGAGGCATGGATGCCGACATCGACGGTGCGGTCGGCGGCAACGCGGTGCTGAATGGTCAGGGTATCGCCGTTGTACCACGACGTGGCGCTGAGCTTGATGGTCGCACTGGCCGCCTGGGTGGCGACCTTGGTGCTTTTGATGGTGATGACGTCCGGCGGACCGGCGGTGATCGATCCGACTTCATAGACGCCGTTGTTGCTGGCGGTGCCGCTGACCTCGAAGGTCTGTCCGGCGGCGAACCCGGTCGAGTTGCTGACGGTGATGGTGTCGGCGCCGGGGCTGAAGGTCAGGTTGCCGGTCAGCTTCTGCTGGTCCGGGGTGCTGGAGGTGTAATATTTGACGGTCGCCGCGACGGGACCTTCCGAGACCAGGGGCGAGACGGTGACCGTGGTGCCGCCGACGCCGGTGGTGACGTTGCGCACCGTGAAGACTTTGTTGTCGTTGGCGCCGCCGGCGGTGTCGTCGACGGTGATGCGGGTGCCGGCCGTCAGGTCGGACAGGGGATTGTTGGTGGTGCTGGTCAGGGAGGCGGCGGTGAAGGTGCCGGTGGCCGCATCGAAGCTGATGCTGCCGGTGCTCGTGCTGGTGGTCGCCAGCTCCGCCATGTGGGCGTTGCGGGTGGTCGGGAAGGTGTGGTCGTTGCCGTCATAGATGGCCTGGAACCCTTCCAGGCTCCGGGCCGGCAGGTTGACCGGCTCGTTGCTGACGCGCCCGCCCGAGAACAGATAATCGCCGCCGTCGCTGGCCGCCAGATAGGATTGCAGGTCGATCATCGAGTCGAAGGCCAGCTTCTGTATGGACTCGATGTCCGACTTGTTCCGGGTGGTCTGGGCATAGAAGGCGTCCAGACGGTCCCTGAAATTCTTCATGCTGCTTTCGATGGCCGCCAGGGACGTGTCCATCAGCTTCAGACGGTTGGTGGCCATCGTGTTGCTGTCGATGAATTCCTGGGCACGCGACATATCGTTCTCGAAATTGATCAGCCGGTTGGTGTCCTTGGAAATCCCGGTGTAGCTGACCGATTTCAGTTCGGTGGTCAGCTGGATCTGGCGATTGCTCAGCCGTTCCTGGATCGCGGTCAGGCGGGCGAGGTAGGTCTGGTTGGCGCCGTATGTGCCGATGCGGGTCATGGCCGGTCTCCGCTATCACATGATGTCGGTCAGGGTTTTCAGCATTTCCTGGATGACTGAGATCACCCGGGCGGCCGCGGTATAGGCCTGCTGAAAATCGACCATCGACGAGACTTCCTCGTCCAGGTTGACGCCGCTGAACGAGGTGTACTGGAAGTCCAGCGATTCGTTCAAGGTCTTCTGATAGTCCATCGTGTCCTTGGAATGCGAAGACTCGCCGGCCACCACGCTGATGGCCGCCGAGGCGTATTCCGAGAAGGTGTGCTTGCCGGCGTAAAGTCCGCCGGCCGAGTCGAAAGAGACCTTGCTGGTGACCGCCGCCGACAGGTCCAGCGCCGTGGCGTTGTCGCCTTCCGACAGGTAGTACTCGTTGATGTCGCTGTTCCACTGCATGGCGCCGCGGCTGATCTTTTCCGGGGCGTTGATCAGGGTGCTGTTGACGGCGATGCCCTGGGCGGTGTTGGTGGCGGCGCGTTCCAGTCCCAGATCGCTCAGCAGGTTGCGGCCCTGGCCGTCCAGCGGCGACGACAGGAACATTTCCTTGTTGTCGGACTGGATGATACGCAGCCGCTGGCCCGACCCGTCTGGCACCACCGAGGCGTAGATCGTCTGCTTCTTGACCATGTCCAGGGTCTGGCTGAGGTCCGAGCCGCCCGAGATGTCGCCGCCGTTGAAGCTGACCGTCAGCTCTTCGCCGCGGCTGTCGGTCAGGCGCAGGCGCTTGACGCCGGCGTCGACGATCACCGAGGCGGTGACGCTGCCCTGGGTCAGGACACCGGCCAATTGCTCCAGGGTCACCGTGCCGGCGGCCACGGTGGTGCTGAACAAGGTGCCGGACGGATCGGCGACCGTCACCACCGACGCGGTGGTGGTGGTCCACGAGGTGGTGGTCAGTCCGGTGGATTCGGTGGTGCGGCCATAGCGGTCGATGGCGGTGGCGATGTCGTCCAGGGACGAGTTGGTGGCCACCGTGAAGGACGGGCCGATCTGCCCGGTGGTGTCGTACATCGACAGCGTCCGCGCGGTGTTGGTGCGGAAGGTGGCGGCCTGGATTTCCGAATCGAAGATCGAGTTGTCGCCGGCCTTGGTGAAGAAGTCGTTCAGGCCGAAGAAGTTGGAAAAGCCCTTGACGGTTTCGTCCGTGGCGCCGTCGCCGTTGACGTCGAAGGCGATGGTGGCGTCGGTCTGCTCGCTGCCGTCGGTGCTGGAGCCCTGGTCGCGGATGGCCAGGGACACGGTGCTGTCGCCGACATTCATCACCATCTTGCCATCGGAATTCAGGTTGACCGAGGCATTGGTGTAACCCTGTGATTTCAGCCACGATTCCACATGGGCCGAGACTTCGTTGATGCTCCAGTCGCCGCGGCTGGTCTTGTTGTCGAAGTCGGCGATGTTGCGTCCCGTCCCCGGCGTGCCGCCATAGCTGGCCTGGTAGTCGATCTGCATGATGGTGTCCAGCGTCGTCCGGGCCAGCTGGTTGCCCGACTTGTCGAACAGGCCCAGCACCACGTCGTCGGTGCCCGACAGCTGGATGGTCTGGCGCGGATTGACCTTTTCGACGATGACGTTGTTGTTGTCGACGCGGGTCAGAACCCGGTAGGTGCCGGAATTGGCCGCGGTGTCGGCCCCCGACAGGGTGAAGGTGGCGCCGGCGTCGTAGGCCGGCGAGGTGAAGATGGCGTTGGTGGCGGTGATGGTGGCCTGCCACGGATAGGCGCCGCTGCCGGCGGCGATGGCCAGGCCGCCATGTGCGACGGTGCCGCCGCTTTTATACAGCGTGGCGACCGCGTCCGAAGCGTCGGGGACGATGTCGCCCTGGCTGGCGAAGGTGCGGGTGCCGGTGTAGGACGAGGCGATGTTGGGCAGCGACGTGCCGCGATTGTGGACCTGATTGACGGTTTCCATCAGCCGCTTGGACAGTTCGTCCACCGTGGCCTGGGCGCGCGGGATGACCTCGTCGCGCATCGAGATGTAGGCCCGGATCTCGCCCGAAGTGATGTCGCCGGTCAGGTCGATGCCGCTGCCGACGGTGGTGATGGTGCCGAATTCGCCGCCGGCGGCGGTCATCCACGACGCGGCGACGGTGCTGGCGGTGTAGGTCAGGTGCTGCGGCTGGTTGTCCAGCAGCATCTCGCCCGAGCGGGTGAAGACGTTGACCGAATTGTCGCCGCGCTTGAAGTACTGGATGTCGATATACTTGGCCAGTTCGCTGATGGCGACGTCGCGCTTGTCTTCCAGGTCGGTGGTGCCGGTGGCGATGGCGGCATTCTTGACGATCTTCTGGTTCAGATCATAGATGTCGTCCAGGGTCTGGTTGATCAGGCCGACGGTCCGTTCGATTTCCTGATCGGCCTGCAGCCGCAGGTCCTGCAGCTGCTTGGTCATGGATTGCAGCGAGTTGGTGACGTCCTGGGCGGTCTGGATGGTCGACCATTGCTGGGCCGGCTGGCTGGAATTGCTGGCCAGCTGTTCGAACGCGGCGTTCAGGCTGGTCAGCTTGTGGGAAATCGAGGAATTGTCGCCCACTTCGCCGAACATGTCGTCGATGCGGGGGTAGTAGGTCTGTTCGGCTTCCAGCTTGGCCAGGTTC
>CAJANN010000025.1 GCA_903941095.1 uncultured Rhodospirillaceae bacterium
CTGGTCAACCGCTGCATGCGCGACGAGGGCGTGCGCGACTATTTCGATCTGGCGGTCATCGGCTATGGCCGGACCAACCGGGCCGAGTTCTGCTGGCAGGGCGGGCTGGCCGGGCGGCAGCTGGTGCCGATTTCCGAGGTCGCCGACAACGCCGAACTGGTCGAGACCGAGATCGTCACCATGATCCGCGGCCAGCCGGTCGCCGAAACGGTGACGGTGTCGCGCTGGATCAAGCCGGTGGCCGAGGAAAGCACGCCGATGAACGGTGCCCTGCGGCTGGCCCATGCCGTGCTGGACGAGTGGATTTCCCGCAATCCCGATTCCTATCCGCCGGTGATCATCAACATCACCGACGGCATGGCCAACGACGTCGACAGCGAGGTCGAACTGCTGGGCACGGCGCGGCGGCTGACCGCGCTCAAGACCTCGGACGGCAACGCCCTGCTGATCAACTGCCATATCGCCGGCGGCGACGAGGCCCCGGTGGTGTTCCCCGAGACCGCCGCCGACCTGCCGGCCGACCCGTATGCCCGCCTGCTGTTCGAGATGTCCAGCGAGTTGCCGGGGCGTCACCGTGCCGTGATCTGCGAGCTGTTCGACCGCGACCTGGGCATCGCCTCGATGCGCGGCGTCGCCTTCAACGCCGATGCCGGGGCCTTGGTCCGCCTGCTGGATATCGGCACCCGGCAGGCCATCGCCGCCGCCCAGCCCGTGTTCGATCCGAACGGGGGCTGAGCCGGTGGAGCCGGTTCCGTGGTCGGTCCGGCTGCAAAGCGTGGTCAAGCCGGGCAACGACGTCATCGTGTCGGACGGGCAGGCGGTGGTGCGGTCCAGCGAGGACCGGCTGCGCGTCGATGCCTCGGCCAGCGCGGTTCTGGCCGCCGTTTCCGACGGGGCCGGGTCCAGCGGGTTGTTCTGCGGTCCGTGGGCCGAAACCTTGCTGGCCCGCCTGCCGGGCCGGGCCTTGTCGGGGCTGACCGAACTGGACGGCTGGCTGGGCGGATTTTGTGACGATTTCCATCGTCGCCATGCCGCCCTTCTGGCCGCTTGGCCGATGCGGCGCAGCAAGTTCGTCCGCGAAGGGTCCTGCGCGACCTTGCTGGCCTGCTGGCTGGAGCGCCGGGACGACGACGTGGCGTTGCGCTGGCTGGGGTACGGGGACAGCATGATGCTGGTGTTCGACCATGCCGCCGGCCGGCCGGAACTGGTGCGGGTCTGTCCCGGCGGTCCGGCCGTGCTGGGCCGCGACCCGCATCTGCTGAACTGGAAGGACGTTCCCGTCGCGGCGGGGCTGGAAACGGGAGAGATGGCCCTGTCCGGGCGGATGTCGGTGGTTCTGGCCTCGGATGCGGTCGGGCAATATGCCCTGTTGCGCGCCGTGGCCGCCGGGGCGGTATCCGACCCGGCATGGACCGGGTTCTTCCGGCGAATGGCGACCGGCGGGCAGGGGCGTCTGGCCGATCTGGCCCGTGCCCATGAAGCCGCCCCGGCCGCGGATTTCGCCGGTGAATGGCTGGCCTGGGGCCGGGCCCTGGAAGGGGCCGGCAGCTTCGCCGACTGGGTCCGGGGGCGGCATGACCAGGGGTTGATGGCCAACGACGACGCCACCTTGATCATGGTCGATGTCGAAACGGCTCCGGCCGCAGCGGACGGGGCGGTCGAGGAAACAGAGGGGACTGAGTGATGGCCTTTCCGAATCTGGCCGATTACAAGAACGCGATCTCCAATGCCCGGGCGCGCTTCGCCAGCCTGGATGCCGTGGCCCTGACCGACAGGGCCGGGGCGCCGCAATTCCTGGCCGGCAACTTCGCCGGCGTCTTCAAGATGGCGCGGCCCGACGGAGAAGTCCTGGCGGTCAAATGCTTCACCCGGACCATCGCCGGGCTGGAACGCCGCTATCACGAAATCGCCGCTTTCACCGCGTCGTCCGATCTGCCGCATTTCGTGCCGTTCCACTTCCTGCCGGCCGAGCTTTACGTCACCTCGAAGGTGGTGGCCGATGGCGATTACCCGGTGGTGGTCATGCCGTGGCTGGAGGCCCGCACCCTGGGCGGAGTGGTGGCGCTGCTGTGCGACCGCGACAGTCGCAGCGGGCTGGCGGCGCTGACCCGCGGCTGGGCCCGTCTGTGTCTGGCCCTGCTGGAAAAAGGGGTGGCGCACGGCGACCTGAAGCATGACAATGTGCTGGTGACCAGGGATGGCGCCTTGCGCCTGATCGATTACGATTCCATGTACCTGCCGGCACTGAAGGGGCTGCACTCCAGTTCGCTCGGCAGTCCGAACTTTCAGCATCCGGGCCGGAACGAGACTCATTTCGATGCCGCCCTGGATCATTTTTCGATGCTGACCGTGCTGGCGGCGCTGCGCTTCCTGACCTTCGAGCCGCAGGCCTTGTCACGCTACGACAATGGCGAGAACATCCTGTTCGGCCGGCAGGATTTCCTGGCCCCGGACGCGTCGCCGCTGTTCGGCGAGATGCGGCGTTCCCCGGATATCTTCGTCCGCGACTGGGTCAGACGGCTGGAAATCGGCTGCGGGCGCAGCGAATTGACGATACCCGGACTGAAGGCGGCCCTGAATGCCGCCTGCCGGCTGGATGTTTCCCCCGAACAGCGGGGGCTGCGCTGGTTGTTGTACAGGTGGGTGGTCTGACGGAGTTTCGCTCGGTGCGCGTGATGCGGTTGATCTTGCTGTTGCTGTTGCTGGGTGCGTCTGACGCGCAGGCCCAGGCGGCGCGCGACCGCGTCGTGGTCATGGTCGACCGCACCCAGCCCGCGGCGCTGCAGGCGGCCCGGCTGTGGGCCGAGCGGCTGCTGTTTCCCGCTCAGGACCGGCTGGCCGTCATGGTGGTTCCTTTCGCCACGGGGATGGCCGGCGCCGTCAGCGGGGCGATCGGCTCGCCCGCCGACCGGCGGACGCTGTCGCGCGCCCTGGCCGTGCCCGATCAGGCAGAGCGCAGATTCGATCCCGAGCCGGCCCTGGGGGAACTGGCGGCGGCCCCGGACCTGAACCGCGTGGCGCTGCTGGTCGTGGTGGTGGCCGGCGACGCGCGGCCGCTGCAACGGATGCCCGATCCGGCTTTTGCCGCCCATCCCGGCTATGCCGCCTTGGCCGCCCAGGTTCCCGACTGGCTGGCGGCCGGGGCCACCGAGGC
>CAJANN010000026.1 GCA_903941095.1 uncultured Rhodospirillaceae bacterium
CACGCCAAGGCCTATCGCGAAATCGCCAAGGCGGTGTGGGACAAGGTCCAACTGATCCAGGGCGGCGCCAAAAAGGGACCGAAGATCAGCTTCGAATGAAAAATCGGGCGGCGGAACGCTGGCATGTTCCGCCGTCCTGCTTTATATTGGCCTTGCCGGGTTCGCCCGGCTATGGCGCTAAACGCCCTGTGGAATAGGCTTTGCGGACCCGGGGGCGGTACCCGGCGCCTCCACCATTACCGGCAGCAGCCGGCTTTCGGGGGCGAAACAGGATCGACGCGGGCAGTAAAGACATGGTTTGCGCTCGGCATGATACCACCGTTATCGGGTCAAACCTCACAAGTGCCAACGACAACGTTGCTCTTGCCGCTGCCGCCTAAACGGTAAGCGCGGTTCGGGGGGGCACCGGGCAACAGAAGCCCCCCCACTTCGCCGCATCATCGGCGGCCCCATGTCCGGAGAGCCACTGGCGTGACTCTCCTGCTGGTCCCTCGCCGGGCGGGCGCGGCCGCGGTGCCCGCCGGATACGGCGAACGGGTCGTTTCGGGTGTTCGCCGGTATCACAGGGGGTTTTTCTTGGACATGTCCGAAGATTCGCTGCGCTATGACAAGATGGTGGAAGATGCCCTGCGCGGCGTCGTGCGCGACGCCCTGGCGGCGACGGAACGCGATGGTCTGCTGGGCGACCACCATTTCTACATCACCTTCCGCACCCGTTATCCCGGCGTGCATCTGAGCCCGGTGCTGATGGCCCGCCATCCCGACGAGATGACCATCGTCCTGCAGCACCAGTTCTGGGGGCTTGAGGTCGAAGACCACGCCTTCCAGGTCACCCTGTCCTTTGGCGGCGTTTCCGAGCGGCTGTACATCCCCCTGGCGGCCATCACCGGGTTTGCCGATCCCTCGGCCAAGTTCGGCCTGCAATTCCAGGTGGACGAAGCTCTGGAAGCCCCGACTCCGTCCGCCGGCGCCCCCGCTTCCGCCGCCCCCGCCAAAAGCGCGCCTGCCGCGGCGGAAACCGCGGAATCCACCGACGGCAAAGTCGTCGCCCTGGATGCCTTCCGCAAGAAATAGCGCCCCCTGGCCCCTTGACGGGTCGTGGAAAAAAGTGTTTGACCTTCCGTCACCGGCCCTACCCGTGAAGGGTGGGCATACCCCACCCGCACCTTGACCCGAGGATGCCCAGCCATGTCCGATTTCGTCCATCACGAGCTGTTCCCGCTGCAGCATGACGACACGCCCTATCGCAAGGTCACCGCGGACGGCGTCGGCACGGCCAGCTTCAACGGCAAGACCATCGTCACCGTCGAGTCCGCGGCCATCACCCGGCTGACCTGCGAAGCGTTCCGCGACACCTCGCACCTGCTGCGTCCGGGCCATCTGCAGCAGTTGCGCAACATCCTGGACGATGCCGGGGCCAGCGCCAACGACCGTTTCGTCGCTTACGACCTGCTGAAGAACGCCTGCATCGCCGCCGGCGGCAAGCTGCCGATGTGCCAGGACACCGGCACCGCCGTGGTCATGGGCAAGAAAGGCCAGCAGGTCTTCACCTCGGGCAGCGACGAAGCCGCCATCTCGCAGGGCGTGCAGCAGGCCTATACCGAACTGAACCTGCGCTATTCCCAGACCGCGCCGCTGGACATGTACGAAGAGGTCAACACCGGCACCAACCTGCCGGCCCAGATCGACCTGTTCGCCACCGAGGGCGAGGCCTACAAGTTCATGTTCATGGCCAAGGGCGGCGGTTCGGCCAACAAGACCTTCCTGTACCAGCAGACCAAGGCGCTGCTGAACCCCACCACCTTGCTGAAGTTCCTGGATGCGCAGATCCGCACGCTGGGCACCTCGGCCTGCCCGCCCTATCACCTGGCCATCGTCATCGGCGGCCTGTCGGCGGAAATGACGTTGAAGACGGTCAAGCTGGCCAGTGCCCGCTATCTCGACAGCCTGCCGGAAAAGGGCAACAAGGCCGGCCAGGCCTTCCGCGACCGCGAGCTGGAGCAGGTGGTGCTGAAGATGACCCAGGACATGGGAATCGGCGCCCAGTTCGGCGGCAAATATTTCTGTCACGACGTCCGCGTCATCCGCCTGCCCCGCCACGGCGCCTCCTGCCCGGTGGCGATCGGCGTGTCGTGCTCGGCCGACCGGCAGATTCTGGGCAAGATCACCAGGGACGGCGTCTATGTCGAGGCGCTGGAGACCGATCCCGCCAGGTATCTGCCCGATATGGACCCGGCCAAGCTGTCGGGCGAAGTGGTCAAGATCGACCTGAGCCGGCCGATGGACGAAATCCGCAGGACGCTGTCGCAATACCCGGTCAAGACCCGCGTCTCGCTGACCGGGCCGATGATCGTGGCCCGCGACATCGCCCACGCCAAGCTGAAGGAACGCCTGGACCGCGGCGAAGGCCTGCCCGACTATTTCAAGCAGCTGGGCGTCTATTATGCCGGCCCGGCCAAGACCCCCGAGGGCATGCCGTCCGGCTCGTTCGGCCCGACCACCGCCGGCCGCATGGATTCCTATGTCGACCAGTTCCAGGCCGCCGGCGGCTCGATGCTGATGATCGCCAAGGGCAACCGCTCCGCCGCCGTCACCGACGCCTGCAAGAAGCATGGCGGCTTCTATCTGGGGTCCATCGGCGGCGCCGCCGCCCGGCTGGCCCAGGATTGCATCAAGAAGGTCGAGGTCATCGAATACCCCGAACTGGGCATGGAAGCCATCTGGCGCATCGACGTCGTCGACTTCCCCGCCTTCATCGTCGTCGACGACAAGGGCAACGACTTCTTCGCCGAGTTCGCCCACTGATGCCGGTGGCCGGGGCGGCGGCATAAGGGTATTTCGGTATCATTTTACCGATTTCTCTTGACGACCGCCCCGGACCGGCGTTTGAATCCCTCCTGCGACAGTGACCTGACGGACTGGCGGAGGGGGGAATGAGTCTCAAGGATATCCTGGTCCATGTCGATGGCGGCCCCGGCGACGTTGCCACCATCGCCGCCGCCATCGATATTGCCCGCCGTTTCCAGGCCCGCCTGACCGGGCTGTTCGCCCGCACCGAACGCTACGCCCCCAGTCTGGTGGCCCGCCAGCCCAGCGATCAGGCCCGCAGCGCCGCCGCCGCCGCCGAGGCCGTGTTCGCCCAGGCCGTCGGCGCCGCCGGCCTGCCGTCGCGCTGGTGGGTGATCCCCCACGGGGGGCCGGCCGACCTGTTGGGTGAAGTTCTGTTCTGCTCTTATTACTGCGACCTGATCGTGATCGGACAGAATGCGGCATCCGGGCAGCTGGTTCCCGACAATTTCGCCGAAGACCTGATCCTGAAATCCGGCCGCCCGGTGCTTCTGGTTCCGGCAGACTATACCGGCACCGCCATCGGCGGCCGGATCGCCCTGGGCTGGCGGGCCGGTCCCGAAGCCGCCCGCGCCGTCCACGACGCCCTGCCGTTCATGGCCCAGGCCGAAATGGTCAAGATGCTGGCCATCGGCCCCAAGACGCATGCCCCCGACTACCTGCCGCCGGTCAACATCGTCGAGCACCTGGGCATGCACGGCATCCGCGCCGAAGGCGAGCATCTGGAGATCGACGGACTGGGCGTGATCGACGCCCTGCTGTCGCGGGCCTACGACCACGATGCCAACCTGCTGGTGGTCGGTGCCCACGGGGGGTCGGTCCTGCCGCTGGGACGGCCTTCGGCGACCCGCCACCTGCTGCGGCACGCCTCGATCCCGGTCCTGTTCTCGCACTGACGCCGCCCGGCACCAGCCGGATCAGCCGGCCTCGCGCTCGATCTCGTCCGCCAGCCAGCAATCCAGGGCGATCCCTTTGGTTCTGGCGCTTTCGCTCCAGGCCCGCACGGCGCGCCGCCGCAACGTCCCCGGGTCGAGCCCCGCCAGCAGCTGCGCCGACAGATGGCGGTTGATGCCGATCAGCACTTCGACATCGTCGTCATGGACGCCACGCCCGCCCTTGCGCGACGTCGACACCACATAATCGAGCAGCCGCTGGTCCGGCAGCCGCCATTCGCCCTGGCCGGCGAACCGGCTGAGAGCCGTCCATATCCGGTGATTGGTCCGCAGGGCGGCCAGAAAATGGTCGGCGTCGCGGGCGGTCGACAGCTCCTCGGCCACCTCAAGCAGGGCGGCGGCGCTGTTTTCCTCAAGGGAAAGCTGGTGGCAATCGGGTGTTGAAGACATGCTCCCCTCTCCGCGAAGGCTGGCCATCGGGCCGTGTCGTCATCTTCCACCTGTCCTGCCACGGTATGCCATTCCAGCCCGGAGAACAATCCATCCGGACGGCCAGCCCCCTGCGACTTCGGATGGAAGTGCCTTATCCTTTCTTCGTAGCGTCGGGCTTGCAAGTTCCGGACGGTTACGGTTTCTTGAAATGGCGAGCTGCGGAAAAAAGGAGCCTCTTGCGATGCTGAAAAAGCGGTCGCTGGTCATCGCCGGCCACGCCACCAGCGTGACCCTGGAAGAGGAATTCTGGGAAGAGCTGAAGAAAATCGCCGCGGTCCGGGGCCAGTCGCTGAACCGGCTGGCGGCGGATATCGACACCGACCGTCACGGCAACCTGTCGTCGGCGTTACGCGTCTTCGTCCTGCGGACGGTCCTGGCAACGGACGGCGCCCCCGTCTGACGGGGGCGCCGTGCCGGTCAGCCCTTCATGCGGCCGATCAGGAAAACCACCAGCCCGATGGTCACCACCACGGTCGCAACCAGAAAACCCACGGCAATTATCGCGTTATCGTCCAGAACCATGTTCATTCCCCCTTTAAGGCGCCTTGAATCCGGACGACCATAAGCCGATCCCGCCGCCGTCGCCTTGATATAGATCAGAATCCCGCCCTCTCATGCCGGGGCTGTCCGCGGTTGCCAGACCGCCCCTTCGACCCGGTTGCGGCCCCCCTCCTTGGCCCGGTACAGCGCCTGATCGGCGCGGGCGAACAGCGCGTCCCCCTCCTCGTCCTCGACCTCGGCCAGGCTGGCGCAGCCGATGCTGACGGTGGCCCGCACCTCGGTTTCGCCGATGGCCACCGGCTGGGCGGCGATGGCCGTGCGCAGGCGCTCCGCCAGGTCCCGGGCGCCGTCCAGATCGGTTTCCGGCAGCAGGACGCCGAATTCCTCGCCGCCCAGACGGCCAAGCAGGTCGGTGTCGCGCAGGCGCGACACGGCGACGCGGATGATGGCCTTCAGGGTTTCGTCACCGGCAGCGTGGCCGAAACTGTCATTGACCGCCTTGAAATGATCGACGTCGAGAACCAGCACCGACAACGGCCGGCAATAGCGCCGGCTGCGCTGGATTTCCCGTTCGGCCAGATCCAGGAAATGCCGCCGGTTGGCGATGCCGGTCAGGGAATCGGTGGTCGCCCAATAGCGCAGTTCCTCTTCGATCTTGCGGCGGTGGGCCATTTCGATCTGGGCGATGGACAATTCCATTTCCAGCCGCCCGGTGATCTGCCGCTGGATCACCCCGGCCAGCCAGGAGAATCCCACCAGCGCCACGCCGACCAGCCATGCATTGTGCATCCAGTCACCGCGCCAGTCGGCCATGATCTCCCGGTGCGGAATGGCGACCTCGACCACCAAAGGCCATTCGTCGAGCGCCCGGTAGGCCTGCAGACGCTCGCCGCCGGCGACCGATCCGGCATTGTCCCTGACCAGGCCCGTGGCGGCCGCAGGCAGCGCGGTGGCGAACAGTTCGCGTCCCGACAGATCCTCGCCCAGCAGGTCGGGCAGCAACGGCACCCGGAACAGATTGATCCCGTCGCGCCGGTGCAGGGAAATGCTGCTGCCGGGCGGCAGATTGGGCACGGCCCCCTGCAGGTCGAAGGCTTCCGGCGAGATGGTCATCACCGCCAGACCGGCGAAACTTCCGTCCGGCCGGCGCACCGCCCGGACCAGGGACAGCAATGTCTCGCTGGAGACGCTGGTCCTGAAGGGAGCCGTGACATACAGACCCCGCCCGCCTTCCGCCCGCAGCAGCCGGTAATAGGGCTGGCCGGCGACACTGAGCCCCGTCTGGGCGTTGCGGTAATCGGTATGCCGGATCACCCGGCCATCGGCGGCGGCCAGACCGATGGTCCGCAGATGCGGCACCAGCCGGGTGGCGCGGATCATGCGGTCCCAGATGTCGGCGTCGTCGAAGCCGGCATCCCCCAGCATCTCGATGCGCCCGACCAGATCGACCAGTTCGCGGTCGAAGCGGCGGACCTTGTCCGACACAGAGCGGGCGACGAACCACGCGGTATCGTGCCCCCGGCGGGCGGCGGCATCGGTGCGGTTATGCAGATCGCGCCAGGCCAGCAGACTGAACACGGCCAGAATGGCCGCCGTCAGCATCGCCAGCAGCAGCCACCCGAAAAACCTGTGAGGTATGCGATGGTCCATGATCCCGCCCCCCAGCGGTCATCCGCGGCCGGTCATCTGGACACAGATGGGGCCGCCGGGGATACAGGACAATAATACGATGGTCTAGCCATCCTCTCGTTCAGACGAACCGTGAAATTCGTCCCGGCGATAGCCCTGGGCATACAGCAGGGCCGTCAGGTCGCCGTGATCGATCCGCACGCGGGCCTGGGCTGCGACCACCGGCTTGGCATGGTAGGCCACTCCCAGCCCGGCGGCACGGATCATGTCGAGATCGTTGGCGCCGTCCCCCACCGCCAAGGTGGCGGTCAGGGGAATGCGCAACTGGCCGGCCGTGGCCATCAAAGTGGCCAGCTTGGCCTCGCGGCCCAGGATCGGCTCTTCCACCCCGGCCAGCTTGCCGTCCCTGAAGATGAAGCGGTTGGCCCGGTCTTCGTCGAAGCCGCACAGATCGCGCACCCGGGCGGTGAAGAAGGTGAAGCCGCCCGATACCAGAACCGCCGCGGCGCCGCCGGCCTTCATGGTCCGCACCAGTGCCTGGGCGCCGGGCATCAGTTCGACCCGTTTCCAGCACTCCTCCAAGGCCGTTTCCGGCAGGTCCGACAACAGCCCGATCCGTTCCTTCAAGGCCGCCTCGAAGCCGATTTCTCCGTTCATCGCCCGGGCGGTGATCCCGGCGATATGATCCTTGATGCCGGCGAAGTCGGCCAGTTCGTCCAGGGTTTCGCCCTGAACCATCGTCGCGTCCATGTCGGCGACCAGCAGTTTCTTGCGGCGGCCGGCGCATTCCTGCGCCACCACGTCGACCGGGGCGGCCGCCAGGATCTTGCGGGCCGCCCCGTCGGCCTGTTCGCAGGCCAGATGGCCGAAGGCGATGTCGACCGCCCGGCCGGGGGCCAGCCAGTCGGGCTGCCCGACATCGGCGCCCAACCCGTGCAGGGCACGGCGCAATTCGGCGACCGTCTCGTCGGCCAGGACCGGCGCCGCGGTACCGGCAATCACTGTAAGCACATTTTCCATGACGGCGGATCCCGCGGCTGAACCAGGAAGAACGGCACAAGCTTTACGGTGCCGAACGCCGCCGTGCAAGGGGCACGTCCCACTTTCCCCGGCCGGGCCGGCAGAATCACAAGCTGGTGAGCACGCGCCGGGCAGCCCCCCAGATATGGCGTTATTTCTTGCCTTTGCCGCCTTGGACTGCGATAAACCGAAATCGCGTGGATTGAATGGAACCGGCCATTGGGCTGCCAGATCACCGGCAAGATCAAACGGTCTTTGAAAGCGGCGGCCTTCGTCGCCCTGTTCGGCGTCGCCGCCATGATGGCCGCCAAGCCCTTCGTTCATTTCGGCGAAAGCAATCAGCCGCTGGATTCCGCCCCCCCCGTCTATGTCGACCACGAAGCCGAGCGCCTGGCCCTGGCCCCGGTTCCGACGTCCGACAGCGAACTGGAGGAGCAGGCCGGCCGGCCGGTGGAACGCCAGGTTCAGGTCACCTCCGGCGACACCCTGGGCGACGTCCTGACCCGGGCCGGCATCGACGGATCCGAAGCCACCCAGGCCATCGAGGCCCTGCGCCGGGTCTTCAACCCCCGATCCCTGAAGGCGGGGCAGAAGGTCCAGGTGACGTTCGACCGTTCACCCCACGGCTTCGGTCATGGCGACTTCCAGAAAGTGTCGCTGAACGCCGACCCCGTCCGCGAGGTCTTCGCCGTGCGCGGCGCCAACGGCGACTTCACCGGGTCCGAGACCAAGCGGCAGGTCAGCCGCCAGATCGCCCGCTATGCCGGGCAGATCCGCTCCAGCCTGTTCGAGAGCGCCCAGACCGCCGGCGTGCCCATTCCGGTGGTCATGGCCATGATCAAGGCTTTGTCCTACGACGTCGACTTTCAGCGCGACATCCAGGCCGGCGACGGGTTCGAGGTGATGTTCGAGGGCTATTACGACACCAAGGGCAAGCTGGTGCGCACCGGCGAAATGCTGTTCGCCTCGGTCAGCCTGTCGGGCAAGCCCATCGCCATGTACCGCTTCGAAACCGATGGCGGGTCCGTCGAATATTTCAACGAAAAGGGCGAAAGCATCAAGAAGGCCCTGTTGAAGACCCCGGTGGACGGCGCCAAGATCAGTTCGGGATTCGGCCTGCGCAACCACCCGATCCTGGGATTCACCAAGATGCACAAGGGCGTCGATTTCGCCGTGCCGGTGGGAACCCCGATCCAGGCGGCCGGCGACGGCACCGTCGAAATGGCCGGGTTCAACGGCGCCTACGGCAATTACGTCCGCATCCGCCACGGATCCGGCTATGCCACCGCCTATGCCCACATGAGCCGCATCGCCCAGGGGCTGCACCCCGGCCGGCGGGTGACGCAGGGACAGATCGTCGGTTTCGTCGGCTCGACCGGCCGTTCGACCGGGCCGCACCTGCATTACGAGGTTCTGGCCGGTCACAACCAGATCAATCCGCTGTCGGTGAAGATGCCCACCAACACCAAGCTGGCCGGACGTGAACTGGACCGCTTCAAGACCGCCCGCCGCGATACCGAGACCCTGCTGGCCAAGATCGCCCCGTCGACG
>CAJANN010000027.1 GCA_903941095.1 uncultured Rhodospirillaceae bacterium
CGTTGCCCAGCCGTCCCGACCTGACCGGGCGGCGGGTGCTGGTGGTCGACGACAATCCCATCAACCGGGATGTTCTTGAACGGCAGTTGCGCGGCTTCGGGATCGAAACGCAGTCCTTTGCCGACGTCACCCCGGCGATGAGCGAACTGGCCCGCGCCGCCGCCGCCGGGACGCCCTGGGATGTGGCGATGATCGACGCCCGCATGCCGGTGATTTCAGGTCTGCAGATGGCCCGCATGATCAGGGGCGCGCCGGCCTTGGCGCAGACCCGGCTGATCGTCACCTCGTCGCAGGGGGCCGTCTCGGCCGCCGAAGAATCGGTGGTCGACGTGTTCATGCACAAGCCCTTGCGTCAACGCTCCATCGTCGATGCCCTGGGGCGGGTCCTGGGCATCGCCGGGGCCGTCAGCGAAGCTCCGGTGGACCAATCCGGCGACCCGGACCAGGGCGAGGCCGGGGTGCGCCTGCGGATCCTGGTGGCGGAAGACAATCAGGTCAACCAGCAGGTGGCCTTGGGCCTGCTGCGCAAGATGGGGCACTCGGTGGACGTGGTGGGCGACGGTGCCGAGGCGGTGGAGGCGGTGCGCAAGCTGCCTTACGATCTGGTGCTGATGGATGTGCAGATGCCGGAAATGGACGGGCTGGAGGCGACGGCCGCCATTCGCGGCCTGGGGACCCAGGCCGCACAGGTGCCGATCGTCGCCATGACCGCCAACGCGATGCGCGGCGACGACAAGATGTGCCTGGATGCGGGGATGGACGGCTATATCAGCAAACCCATCGACCGCAACAAGCTGGCCGACGTCATCGGCCATTATGCCCACGGGGTTCGGGCTTTGGCCGCCGCCGAGCCGGTGTCGCCCGGCGACGTCGATGTCGACCTGGGCGTTCTGGATATGCTGAGCGACGACATCGATCCGGAAACCGTGGTGACCCTGCTGGACAGGTTCCATGCCGACGCCACCCGACGCCTGGGCAATGCCCGCGCCGCCCTGGGCCGTGGCGATTTCGATCAGGTTCACCGGGAAGGGCACGCGGTCAAGGGGGCTTCGGCCAGCCTGGGTCTGCAGGCGATCCGGGCGGCGGCCTTCGCCCTGGAGAAATCCGGCGTTTCGGCCGATGAAGTGGCATCCGCCCTGACCGCCGCCGAGACGCTTGTCGCCGCTTTGCCGGAACGGCTCAGCGCCACCCGCTACCGGATATGACCGGGCTGTTTCGGCGATCGACAGACAAACATGGGCGGTCCGTATTTTCCCTCTTGCCAGCCCTGTTGGATCGCACTATAAAGCCGGCCTCCGGACGGCATTGCCGGTCGGAAACTGGGGGCGCATAGCTCAGTTGGTAGAGCAGCTGACTCTTAATCAGCGGGCCCAAGGTTCGAGTCCTTGTGCGCCCACCAAAATTTGGTGGAAGCCCAAACCACTGGAAAGGCCCGGTCGCAAGATCGGGCCTTTCGTTGTTCCCCGTCCCCGTATTCTCTGTCGCCCCCTCCCTTTCTTCGGTTGCAGGAGGGGGGCTTTGCCCGGCCGTCCGTGTCCGGGATGGGGTGTCGGGTGCTGCATGATGGCGTGGTGCAAGGGGGTGGCTATGGGGGCGAGCCGGTTGCTGGCGGGACTTGGGTTGCTGGCGATGGCGATTTCTCCGGCCTTTGCGGCGGACGGTGCCGTCGAACGGGTCGCGTATCCGGCTGGAGACGAACAACTGGACCTGTCCGGGGAGCTGGCGTTTCCAGACGGCAGGGATGGCCGCGTGCCCGTGGTGGTCGTCGTCCACGGCAGCGGCGGGTTGGGACCGCGCGAACGGGCGTGGGGGGCTTTTTTGCGACAGCAGGGGCTGGCCACGTTCACCATCGACTATTTCGGTCCCCGTGGGATCACCCGGACGTCTCCGGTCCAGCCTACTCCCGTGGGCGATGTCATCCAGGCGGTCGCCCATCTGGCGAAGCATCCGCGCGTCGACCCGTCCCGTATCGGAATTATCGGATTCTCGCGTGGGGCGGTCATGTCCATCGCCGCCTCGAACGATGGGGGGCGGTCGACCGGCGGGATTCGCGCCGTCGCCCATATAGCCCTTTATCCGAGCTGCCGCCGTACCGTCATCGACCCCGATCCGGTGTTGCCGCCGGTGCTGATTTTGGTGGGTACCCAGGATTCCTACACGACGCCCGACGAGTGCCTGAGGCTGGCCAATGCCGGAAGGGCCAGGGGCCGGGCCGTCGCATTGGATATCTACGAGGGTGCAACCCATGCCTGGGACAGCGGCTTCGACGGCACCTTCCATCATCAGGCTGCCGACCGGATGGTCACCATTCACCCATCCCCGGAATTTACCGGGCAGGCCCGGGACCGTGTGCTCTTGTTTCTCAGGCGGGCCGGGATGGAATAGGTCTTTTGCTCGTGCTGGTGGTGGTGGGGGGCTGATTCTCTTCGTTTGGTATAAAATATATTCCTCAGCCGATTGAGCCTTAATCTCTGTCCGCACGCGGCAGGCAACGGGAAATCATCTTCAGGGTGATCTGATTTTGTGAAAAAATTCCATTGAATCAATTGGTTGTTGATATAATCGCAGTATTATTTAAGTAAAGAATGCAGTCAAATATAAATATAAGGCATATAATTCATCTGCTCTTTCCGGTGGTGTGCGTAATTATGCCTGGTGAGTCCGGCTCATTTTCAATTATTGAATGCTCGTGGCTGTAGCCCGGCGGCGTTGAATTTTGGTTCGATGCTGTTATATCTATGCCCTGTTCTGTATGAAGATTTGTGTAGCGATCGATGCAAAGCCCTGCCGGGAATGAAGAAGTTGTCTGGGCGCCTCGCGACCATTGCGAGGCAGAAGCCATCCACCATGTCGCCAGCATCCAGCCTCATGGGGTGATGCTTTGCGTGGATGCCCGGCATGGAACCGTTCTTGCCGCCAGCGGCAACCGTGGAATGATCCCCCGGCTGGCGGGAACATTGGAAGGCCGCGCGCTCTGTGATGTCTGGCCGGCGCTGGTGCAGTGCGGCGACGACGCCATCGAGGAGCTGGATGACGGGTACGCCGTTTCCCGCCATACCCGGGGGGCGACCACGTTCATCGAGATCGAGCCCTTGTGCGGCGAAGACCGGATTCCGGCGCTGCGGCTGGATGATCCCGGCGCGGTGCTGGAACGCCTGAACAAGGCCGATACGCTGGAAGCCCTGTGCGAGGTCGCCGCCAATGCCATCCGCCGCATCAGCGGAATGGAACGTGTCCTGATCTATCGCTTCGAAGAAGGCGGGCATGGCGAGGTCATCGCCGAATCCAAGGTCGACGACTGGATGGAAAGCTTTGCCGGTTTTCATTTTCCGTCTGCCGACATTCCCGCCCAGGCCCGTGCCCTTTATCTGGTCAGCCCCTGCCGCTTCGTTCCCCGCCGCGATTACGAGCCGGTGGATCTGATCCCGCCGCTGGACCCCCGCAACGGCGCTCCCTTCGACCTGTCGCGCAGCCGCCTGCGCAGTCTGTCTCCGATTCATCGCCTGTATCAGAGGAATCTGGGCGTCGATGGCGCCATGTCCATCTCCATCGTCAACGAGGGCCGGCTGTGGGGGCTGGTGGTCGGACATCACCGCAAACCCCATCGGGTCAGCATCCCGGCCCGCCAGCAGGTCATGACCATCACCAGCGGCTTGGCGATGCGGCTGTCGGCGACCGAAACCGCCGAGGAACGGGACGCCCGGGTCCGTCATGTCGTTTTGCATGCCAAGCTTCTGGAACAGATCGCCGGTGCCGATGATTTCGTCTCTCCGCTGATACATGGCGACGTCAAGCTGACCGATCTGTTCTTCGCTTCGTCCGGAGCCGCAGTCATCTACCGTGATGATACTGGGGAAGAACAGGATATGGACGTCCGCACTGTCGGCCAGGCCCCCGACCGAGCGCATATTCTGGCATTCTCCAAGGCCTGTCGCGACCATCTGGTCGATGGCGTTTTCGCCACCGACCATGCCAGTTCGATCCTGCCCGCCTTTTCCAGCCATGCCGGCTATGCGTCGGGCGTGCTGGCCATCACTTTGGGTGATGAGGGGCGCCACATGATCCTGTGGTTCCGCCCGGAAACCATCCGCACCACCATATGGGGCGGCGCTACGCCGGATCAGGTGGCGCGGGAGAAGCAGGCGGGCAATTACCTGCCGCGGCAATCCTTCGCCCGTTGGGTAGAGGAACGGCGCGGTCATTCGCGTCCCTGGCCCAGGTGGAAGATCGACATCGCCCGTTCGCTGCGGACCGCCCTGAACGACGTGATCTTGCGCCAGATGCGGACCATCCGCCGCCTGAACACCCGGCTGCAGGAAAGCGACCGGGCCAAGTCTCGCTTTCTTGCCCATATGAGCCATGAATTGCGGACTCCCCTCAATGCGGTATTGGGTTTCTCCCAGATGCTGGAAGCGGGCATCTACGGGGCGATCACGGACAAGCAGAAGGAAGTGCTCGCCCTGATCGGCGAGGCGGGAACCCACCTCTTGGTGATGGTCAACGACGTCCTGGACCTGTCGAAAGTCGAGGCGGGCAAGATGGAGCTGCATTCCGCCCCTTGCGACCTTGTCGCATTATCCGAGCGGGTGGTGACTTTGCAGATTGGTTTCGCCCGCTCTCAGGGGCTTATGATCAAATCATGCCACGCCCCGGATCTGCCCCGGATCAGCGCCGATGAACGTCTGGTCAAGCAGATGCTGCTGAACCTGTTGTCCAACTCGCTGAAATTCACCCCGGCCGGCGGCTCCGTCACCATAGCCACCATTCTGCGGCCCGATGGCGGCGTCAGCCTGTCGGTGGCCGATACCGGCATCGGCATCCCCGGGGCGCAGCACATCAGTGTGCTGGAACCGTTCCGCCAGGCCCACGACGACATGATGGTCAGCCATGCGGGAACCGGGTTGGGTCTGCCCATCGTCAAGTCCCTGATCGAGCTGCATGGCGGCTTTCTGAACCTGGACAGCCAAGTGGGCCGGGGCACGACCATACGCCTGAACTTTCCTCGTTCCGCCACCTTGCTGCCATGACCGGCGGCTCGGCATGGCAAGGCCTGCGGGCCGCGACGGCCCAAGCCCACGCCGCGCTGGAGGCGGCGCCCCTGAACCGGCGGCTGTTCGCCGACGATTTCACGTCCGGCGAATTGGGATGCCTGCTCAATTGCATGGTCATGGTCTACCGGCCGCTGGAAGTACTGGTGATTCCGTCCGGCCCGGCCCGGTCCCTGGACTATCGGCCGCGTCTGCCGTTGCTGGTGCGGGCGTTGACGAGCCTGGGGGCGGAGGTTTCCA
>CAJANN010000028.1 GCA_903941095.1 uncultured Rhodospirillaceae bacterium
AGATCTTGTGTTCGATCAGCTTTTCGGTGCCGCGGTGCAGCAGGCCGATATGCGGATCGGCGCGATCGACGATCTCGCCCGACATTTCCAGGATCAGGCGCAGCACGCCGTGGGCGGCCGGGTGCTGAGGCCCGAAATTGATGTTGTAGCTCTTGATCTCGGCTTCAGCCATGTCAGCGGCTCCCTTCCGCCTTTTCGTCACCCGGCAGAAGGCCTTGACCCTCCCACGGAGACAGGAAATCGAAGCTGCGGAAATCCTGAACCAGCTTCACCGGCTCGTAGACGCACCGCTTCTGCTCGTCGTCGTAGCGCAGCTCGACATGGCCGGTCAGCGGGAAGTCCTTGCGCAGCGGATGGCCCTCGAAACCATAGTCGGTGAGGATGCGGCGCAGGTCGGGATTGTCGGCGAAGATCACGCCGTACATGTCCCAGGTCTCGCGCTCGAACCAGCCGGCGGAACTGAACACGCCCACCACCGACGGGACCGGGGTCTCCTCGTCGGTCGCGGCCCTGACCCGCACCCGCTGGTTATGCTTCAGCGACAGCAGGTGGTAGACCACGTCGAACCGCTGCTCGCGCTCGGGATAATCGACGCCGCAGACGTCGACCAGCTGCTTGAACAGACAGCCGGAATCGTCGCGCAGGAAGGTCAGCACGCGGGCCACCGAGGCGGTGCGCACGTTGATGGAAAGTTCACCGACGCGGTTCACCTCGGTGGACAGCACGTCGTTGGGCAGGGCGGCGGCGATGTAGTCGCCCAAATCCTTCAGCACTTGCGTCATGGTGTCTGACCGTCCCCAGGGTGGCTAGCGCAGGATGGTGCCGGTACGGCGGATCTTCTTCTGCAACTGCATGATGCCGTACAGAAGGGCCTCGGCGGTGGGCGGGCAGCCGGGAACGTAGACGTCCACCGGAACCACGCGGTCGCAGCCGCGGACCACCGAATATGAATAATGGTAGTAGCCGCCGCCATTGGCGCACGAGCCCATCGAGATCACCCAGCGCGGCTCGGCCATCTGGTCGTAGACGCGGCGCAACGCAGGGGCCATCTTGTTGGTCAGCGTGCCGGCGACGATCATCACGTCGGACTGGCGGGGGCTGGGACGGAAGACGATGCCGAAGCGGTCCAGGTCATAGCGCGAGCAACCGGCATGGATCATTTCCACGGCGCAGCAGGCCAGACCGAAGGTCATCGGCCACAGGCTGCCGGTGCGGACGTAATTGACCAGCTTGTCCAGATTGGCGACGACGAAGCCCTTGTCCTGGATCTCGTCGGCCACCAGCTTCATCAGCTGGTCCTGGGCCGCGCCGGGGGCCAGCGGGCCGGCATGGGCGGGCGTCACCAGCGAGGAATTGCTCACTCCCATTCCAGGGCTCCCTTTCGCCATTCATAAATGAAGCCGATGGTCAGCACGCCCAGGAAGACCATCATCGACCAGAAGCCGAACAGGCCGATCTTGCCCAGCGACACCGCCCACGGAAACAGGAAGGCCACTTCCAGGTCGAAGATGATGAACAGGATGGCCACCAGATAGAACCGGACCTCGAACTTCGAGCGGGCATCGCCGAAGGCGTCGAAGCCGCATTCGTAGGCCGCGTTCTTTTCCGGATCGGGGCGTTGCTTGCCGACCAGCCAGGATGCACCGATGGCGATCACGGCAACGGCAATGGCGATCCCCAGAAAAATCAGGATCGGCAGATATTCGAGCAGCCAGGCGTCCATCGTTCCTGCCCTTCAATTGGGTGCGACCCGAAGGGTGCCTCCCGGCGTGATCCCGACGGCGACTGGGACGAACACGGCGCATTCACGATGGTCGATGATCGGAAGGCCTGGGTTCGGCGAAGGCGCCGGATGACAGGATGACGGGAAACAGCCCTCCAAACAGACTCAAAGCACGCCACGCGGACTGAGGGCCGGAAAACGGCCACCCACGTGGGTAGGCGTGGTGTAATCCAGCCCCCCAGGACTGTCAAGACGGCATGCCTCTTGGGGCGTAAAATTGACACATTCCTCGTGGCGGCGCCCATCCCTGAACGGGGTGGTTTTTCCCACCCGAATCGCCGGACGGGCGGTCGCGGGCGGGAAAGGGTGGGGTAGGATCCCCCCCGAACCGCGGGCATGAAAAAAGCGCCCACAGGCGCCCGCTGCATGCCGCCGATCCGAACGGGATCAATATACGTAGTTCAGCACGCTGCCCGGCCGGACGCTGCCCGGCGTGGTGACCCGCATATTGCGCTCATACGTGCCGACGCCGCGCATGACCATGCTGAGAAACTGCCCTTCGCCGCTGCCGCCGCCCGTGGTCTCGTCCACCTCTTCGGCCTTGAAGGCGCTGGCGGCACGGACGACGAACGGCGTGCCGCGCTGCTCGGGCTCGCGACGGTCGTCGGCGCCGAAGCGCATTTCCTCTTCATAGCGGAGCAGACGGTTGTCGTTGACGCCGATCTGCGGCGAGAAGACGGCACCCTCAAGCGGAGCAGCATTCGCAGCCGCGACGTTACGGCCGCCGGAAGCCGGGCGGGCCGTAGCCGCCGCGGCCATTCCAGGCGTTCCGATCGCCGAAACTTTGTTGGTGCTCAAAGCCATAGCCACACCAAGGGTAAATTAACTCAACGCTAACTATACGGCCGCACCGCGGAAAACTCCAGCAAAATCAGAGAAAACATTTGGAAATCAATGCGCCTCCTCCGATCTCGCGGTTGCAAAAAGGTCATGCCGGCGAAACCTCGGCAGGGGGTACAGTGGGGTTCGGCCCTCATAGGCGAGGAGACCTGCCGTGACCGATATCCGCCCGCAGACACCGGCCCCCTTCCCGTCCGAGGGATTCCAGCCGCCGTTTCCCATCTTCACCGAAAGCACGGACCGCCTGACCCATGCGGTCCAGGGCCGCTTCACGATGGCCCTGTCGCCGGCGTCCCTGTTGCTGGCCTATCTGGACTGGCTGGTCCATCTGGCCAACTCGCCCGGCAAGGTGGGGGAACTGGCGCAGAACGCGGCGGCCAAGGCCCTGCCCCTGCTGCGCTACGCCCTGACCGCGGCGCAGGGCCGCACCGACCCCGATCCCTTTGCCCCCCTGGCCCAGGATTCCCGCTTCGCCAGCCCGGAATGGCAGCGTTTTCCCTTCAACGTCATGAGCCAGGCATTCCTGTACACCGAACAATGGTGGCACTATGCCACCACCAATGTCCGTGGCGTCGGCGACCACCGCCAACAGGTCGTCGAGTTTGCCGCCCGCCAGTTGCTGGACGTCTTTTCGCCGGCCAATTCACCCCTGACCAATCCCGACGTCCTGAAGGTGACGATGGAGCAGAACGGCCGGAATCTGGTGCGCGGCTGGCAGAATTTCTGCGACGACGTCATGCGCCAGGCCACCGGGCGCGGCGCCGATCCCGATCCGCGCTACCTGCCCGGCAAGGGGGTGGCCTGCACCCCGGGGACGGTGGTCTATCGCAACCGGCTGATCGAGCTGATCCAGTACGCCCCCACCACCGCCGCGGTCCGGGCCGAGCCGATCCTGATCGTGCCGGCCTGGATCATGAAGTACTACATCCTCGATCTGTCGCCGGAAAACTCGATGGTGCGCTGGCTGGTCGGCCAGGGCCACACCGTATTCGTCATTTCCTGGAAGAACCCATCGGCGGAAGACCGCGACATGGGGATGACCGACTATTCCCGGTTGGGCGTCATGGCGGCCCTTGAAGCCATCAACGCCATCGTTCCCGGCCGCAAGGTGCACGCCGCCGGCTATTGCCTGGGCGGGACATTGCTGGCCATCACCGCGGCGGCGATGGCCCGCGACGGCGACGACCGCCTGGCCTCGGTCACGCTGCTGGCCGCCCAGACCGATTTCGAGGATGCCGGCGAGATCATGCTGTTCATCGACGAAAGCCAGGTCACGTATCTGGAAGACATCATGTGGGACCAGGGCTATCTGGATACCAAGCAGATGGCCGGCGCCTTCCAGCTTCTGCGTTCCAACGATCTGGTGTGGTCGCGCATGGTGCGCCAGTATTTCCTGGGCGAATCGGACCACGGCAACGAACTGATGGCCTGGAACGCCGACGCCACCCGCATGCCGTACCGCATGCACAGCGAATATCTGCGCCGGCTGTTCCTGAACAACACCCTGTCCAAGGGGCGCTATGCCGTCGACGACCGTCCGGTGGCCCTGACCGACATCCGGGCGCCCATCTGCGCCGTCGGCACCACCAAGGACCACGTCGCCCCGTGGCGGTCGGTCTACAAGATCGGCATCCTGACCGACACCGACGTCACCTTCATCCTGTGCTCCGGCGGCCACAACGCCGGCATCGTCAGCGAACCGGGGCACCCTGGGCGCTCGTACCAGATCGCCACCCGCGCCGACGCCGACAAATATGTCGATCCCGACACCTGGGCGGCGGCAACGCCGCACCGCCCGGGCTCGTGGTGGGAGGCGTGGAGCGACTGGCTGGTCGGCCATTCCTCGGGCACGGCGCCGCCGCCGCCGATGGGGGCGCCCGACCGCGGCTATCCGCCGCTGGCCGAGGCGCCCGGCGCCTATGTGCTGATGCCGTAAGGGGGAATTAACGTTTTGGCGCCATAGTCGTCGAATCAGATTTTTCTCTTGTGCACGAAGGACCGCCGATGGCTGACGATACGATGCTGGGCAGCAGGCCCTCGGAAGCGGTCTACGACGTCTCGGTGGAATGCTATGCGGTGCTGGGCACCGCCAACCTGCCCATCGCCCAGCTGCTGAAGCTGGGCCGCGGCGCCGTGGTGGAACTGGACCGCAAGGTCAACGATCCCGTCGACCTGTACGTCAACCGCAAGAAAATCGCCAAGGCCGAGGTGGTGGTGGTCGAAGACCACCTGGCGGTCACCGTCACCGAAGTCCTGAAGCGCGCCGCCGACTGACCCGCATGAAGAAAGAGTCCCAGCTGATCCATGCCGGCCGCCATCCCGAACGACAGTTCGGCGCGGTCAACCCGCCGGTCTACCACGCATCGACCATCCTGCACGCCTCGGTGGCGGCGATGGAGAGCAGCGGCAAGAATCCGTTCGAGGGCGTGCGCTACGGCCGTTTCGGCACCCCCACCACCTTCGCCTTCGAAGAAGCGATGGCCGCCGTCGAGGGCGGATTGCGCTCGGTGGCCACGTCGTCGGGGCTGGCCGCCATCACCGGGGCTCTGCTGGCCTATCTGAAGGCCGGCGACCATCTGCTGATGGTCGACACCGCCTATTTCCCCACCCGCAAGTTCTGCGATCAGGTTCTGGCCGGGCTGGGGATCGAAACCACCTATTACGACCCGCTGGCCGGGGCCGGCATCGCCGAGCTGATCCGCCCGCAGACCCGCGTCGTCTTCACCGAATCCCCCGGCTCGCTGACCTTCGAGGTCCAGGACCTGCCGGCCATCGCCGCCGCCGCCCATGCCGCCGGGGCGGTGGTCCTGATGGACAACACCTGGGGCGTGCTGACCTTCCAGCCCTTCGCCCACGGGGTGGACGTGTCGATCCAGGCCTGCACCAAGTACGTGGTCGGCCATGCCGACGCCATGCTGGGCGCCATCACCCTGGCCGACGAAGCCAACTGGCTGCGGGTGAAAAGCTCGGTCGCCGCCTTCGGCCACTCGCCCGGCGCCGACGAACTGTTCCTGGGTCTGCGCGGTCTGCGCACCCTGTCCACCCGGCTGGCCCGTCAGGCCGAAACGGCGCTGTCGCTGTGCCGCTGGCTGGAAACCCGCCCCGAAGTCGAGCGGGTCCTGTATCCCGCCCTGCCCTCGGACCCCGGCCACGCCCTGTGGAAGCGCGACTTCACCGGAGCCTGCGGCCTGTTCGGCGTGATCCTGAAGCCGGCGGCCAAGGCCGCCGTCGACGCCATGCTGGACGGCTATCGCCATTTCGGCCTGGGCTTTTCCTGGGGCGGCTTCGAAAGCCTGGTCATTCCCACCGGCGGCCATTCCATCATCCGCACCGCCACCCGCTGGGCACCCGCCGGGCCGTCGCTGCGTTATCACGCCGGCCTGGAAGACGCCGCCGACCTGCAGGCCGATCTGGAGGAAGGGTTCGCCCGGCTGGCCCGCCCGGCCTGACGCCGGTCACAACAGGCCGGCGACGGTTTGCGCCGTCAGGGCCGAACCGTCCTGTCCGACCTTGGCGCTGCCCCAGCGCACCGCCACCGCCAGCGCCCTGTCCATCGCCTCGCCCCGCGCCAGGGCATGACACAGACCGGCGGCGAAGGCATCGCCGGCTCCGGTGGAATCCACCGCCTCGGCCGCGGGGGCTGCGCAATCCAGCACCCGCCCGGCGGAAAAGGCCCGCGCCCCCAGCCCGCCCCGGGTCAGCACCATCCAACCCATCCCCGCCCCGGCGGCCAGCCGGGCAGCGGCGTAGGGATCGGCCAAAGCCGCCCCCTCCAGGTCGGATTCCGACGCCACCACCACATGGGCCGGCAAGATTCCGGGATCCAGCGGCGGAATGTGGGCGACCACCGGGCACTGGCGCCCCTTCTCGGCCAGAAGCGGCGCCAGTCCGGCGGCAGAGGTGCGGACATAGACCAGATCGGCCGGCAGATCCAGCAAACGGCGGGGCGGCTCGGCCTCGCGGGCACGGCCCAGGTTGACGATGGTCCGCTCGCCCCGGGGATCGATCAGCAGCAGCGAGCGGGTGCTGGGACCGGCCACCCGGCGGATGGCCGAGACATCGACAGCCCGCCCGCGCAGTTGCTCCAGTTGCCAGTCCCCGGCGGCATCCTCGCCGATGGCGCAGACCAGGGCGACATCGTGGCCGGCTGCGGCCAGGGCCGAAGCGGTGTTGGCGCCGCCGCCGCCCAGGCGCACCGCCTGCGGCACGCCGCTCAGGTGCGCCCCCTCGCGGCAGCGGCCGGTCAGCCGGACCACCTCGTCCGAGGCCACGCTGCCCACCACCACGATCCGCGCCATGCCTCGCCTTCCCGTTTCCCGTCAGGCGGACGAGTGTAGCATCAGCCCTCGGTCAGGGAAAACCGTACCGGCACGTCGATGGCTGCGGTGATCAGACGTCCGCCCTGCCGGGCCGGAGCGAACCGCCATTGCCGCACGGCATCGAGGGCCGCTTCGTCCAGCACGGCATGGCCCGAGGAATCGCGCACCGCCACCTCGCACGGATGGCCGGTTTCATCCACGGCGACCCGCAGCACCACCATCCCCTGCCAGCCGCGCTGGCGGGCGACGCGGGGATAGAACGGCCGCGGCTGCTGAACGGCGGCGGCCGGGCGATCCGGGTCGCCGGCCTGGGCTGCCGGTGGGGCCTGAACCGCCGAGGCCGGTGGGGCCGACGGCCCGGCAGCGGCGGCAATTTCCGCCGCAGCCGGAGTGGAAGCCGCGGCGACGGCCGCGCCAGTCGCCGCCGGGGCCGGTGGGGCCGGAACCGGCCGGGAGACCGCCGCCGGCTTCGCCGCCACCGGGCGGACCGGCGGCGGTTCGGCTATCGGCGACGGCAAGGGGGCCGGCGGTTCCTCGACGGGGGCCGGAGCCAGCAGCAGCTCCACGGCGGTGACGGGGTCGACGACGGCCGCCCGGTGCGCCGGCCAGGCCAGCAGCGCCGCCGCCACGGCGGCATGCAGCAGGGCGGCCCCGCTCAGCCCCGGCCAGCCCGCCCGGGCCGACAGCACTGAAACCACATGGCGACCGCTGGCGGATACGATGCGATCCATCCCGCATTCTCCGGACAATCCCCGGCCCCGTTGGTATCGGGCGGCCGGCGCGACGGTATCCCGCCCGAACCGGACCGGCGGGCGGAGGGAACGGCTTCCCGGATGGAAGCCCGGCGGCAGGCCCGCAGGCCCGCTTCGTCACGCGGGGATGGGAGGCGCCCGGGGGGCGGCAAGGCCGTGTCCGGGATCGGGAACGACGGCAGGAGAAAAAGGCGAAAGCGGGAAAAGGCCGGCCAGGGGCGGCGGCGGCGCCCCCGCCGTCGCCACCGGCGGCGGCAGGGCGGTACCGAGAGCCGCCAGACAGCACAGCCGGCACGCCCCGCCGTCCGGCACGCCCCCGACCGGGGCGCCGCCGTCATCGCCGGCATGGCACAGGCTGGCGCGGATCTCGGCATCGGTAAGGGGACCGGCCTGGGCCCCGAAGGTAACGGCGACATCGCCCACCGCCAGGATCAGCCACAGCAGCAGCGCCGCCCACCGCCAGCGGTGGCGGCGCAAGGCCTGCAAGGGGGACGTGGCTGCCTGCGATGTCATCGATCCGTTCCTGCGCTTGCCGCAAGGCTACATGCGGCGACGGCCCGCCGGCAAGTCTCAGTGACTGGTTCCCGAGGAATAGGAGATCTTGTTCCAGACATTGTACTTGCCGATGGGCGCGCTCATGGGCAGACGCTTGATCTCGGCGAAGGTGGCCGCATCCAGGATCAGGATGGCGCCATCCTTTTCCGACAGCGACACCACCGCGTAGCGGCCATCGCGCGAGAATTCCACATGGCGGGTCAGCCGGCCGGGAGCCGGCCGGATGGTCCTGACGATCTCCAGGCTGCGGGTGTCGATGATCTGCAAGGCGTCCTTTTCCTTGCCCATCGACACGTCGACCCAGGCATAGGGGGTGTTCTCGTGGCCGCGCATGAAGAAGCCCGGCCCCAGCGTGGTCAGGCGCTTGACCGTCTTCCAGCTTTCCATGTCGATGATGCTGACCGCCGAATCCTTCAGGTGCGGCGTCGCCATCAGCCATTTGCCATCGGTCTTGAAAACGATGCCCGAGCCCAGATGCGGCATGCCCGACAGGTCGAGATCGGCCACCTTGCGCTTGATGTCCAGGTCGACCACCATGCCCTTGGACCCGTCGCGCGACGCCCCCATCACCCGCTCGTAGCCGGGATCGAAGAAGAAATCGTCCATGAAATCGGGAATGCGGATGCGCAGGGCCTGGAACCGTCCGCCGGTGCCGATGCCTTCCTCCAGCCCCTTCTCGCGGGAATGGACCAGGCCGTTCATCACCGGCCCGGCATCGTCGGCATAGGGAATTTCCCAGATTTCCTCGAGGTCGCGCAGGGCCACCACGAAGGAATGGCGCGGCGGCGCGGTATAGACCGCCGAGACCCGGCTGGTCTTGCCGTCGCCCCTGACCGGGATCACCTGCATCGGCTTCAGGTCGCGGGCATCCAGCGCCACCAGGCTGTGGGGCAGCACGTTGCCGACCATCAGGAATCGGCCGTCGTCGGAGACCGCGACGTTGCGGGTGTTGATGCCGGCGCGGATCTCGGCGATCAGCTTGCCGGTCCACATGTCGACCTTGGAAATCCAGCCATCCCGCGAGGCGAAATAGACGAAGCGGCCGTCGGGGGAATATTTGGCCCCGCCATGCAGCGCGAAGCGGCTGGGAAAGCGGTACAGCACCTCCAGCCGGTCGCCGTCGACGATGCTGACATGGTGGTCGCCGCCTTCGACGACGGTGAACAGGTTCAGCGGATCCGAGGCGAAAGGCGGCTTGGCCGGCAGCGTTTCCACCGGGTTGACCACCAGATGCGAGGCCGAGATTTCCGCCATGTTCCAGTCCGGCAAGGCCGGAACCGGACTGTAGATGTACTTGGCCAGGGCCTTGATCTGCTCGGGGCTCAGACGGTTGCGGAAGCCTTCCATCTGGCTGGCGGCGCGGCCGTCGGCGATGACCGCCTCGGCCTCGGCCGGCTTCAGGCGGCCCAGGTTTTCCGGCAGCAGGGCCGGACCGATGGCGCCCAGGCGGTCGGCGCCATGACAGGCGGCGCAGACCTCGGTATACAGCGTCTCGACCTCGCCGGCGGCGGCCGGCAGGGCGAACAGGGTCATGGCCAGGGCGGCAGCCAAGGATTTCATGCGATTTCCTCGTCGGTCAGGGTGCAGCCGGGATCTTCGCCCCAGCGGTCGCCGCCGGCCTTTTCGGCGCGGACGCGGCTGTTGCCATTGCAGATGTCCAGCCAGCGGCACGCCCCGCACCGTCCCGACAGGACGCGGGGAAAAGCCTTCAGCCCGGCCATCAGCGGATTGGAAAGATCGCCCCAGATGGCGGAAAACGGCCGGTCCCGCACATTGCCCAGGCGTTCGTGCCACCACATGGTGTCGGGATGGACCCAGCCCAGATTGTCGATGTTGGCGACGTTGACGCCGGCGGAATTGCCGCCCCACTGCCGCAGCTTGCCTTCGATATGGGCGGCGCGATCGGGGCGGGTGCGGCGGACCCACAACAGGAAGTCCGGACCATCGGCGTCGTTGTTGCCGGTGACCACCTCGACGGCGGGATGGTCCGCCGCCCAGGCGAACAGCCCTTCCATCGCCCGGCGGGTCATCAGGGCTTCGGCGTCCTCGGCCCGGTTGCGGTTGCCGCGGCCGGCGTAGTTCAGATGCGACAGATAGAACTTGCCCACCCCTTCGGCGGCGGTCAGCTCCAGGATGTCGGGCAGATGATGGGCGTTGTCGCGGGTCATGGTGAAGCGCAGGCCCATCTTGACCCCCAGCGCCCGGCACAGGCGAATGCCGTGCAGTGCCTGGTCGAAGGCGCCGTCCTTGCCGCGGAAGGTGTCGTGCACCGCACCGATGCCATCCACCGACACCCCGACATAGTCGAAGCCGGTGTCGGCGATGCGCTGGGCCAGACCCGCGTCGATCAGGGTGCCGTTGGACGACAGCGCCACCGAAGGAAACCCCAGCGCCTTGGCCTCGGCGGCGATTTCGAAGATATCCGGGCGCAGCAGCGGCTCGCCGCCCGACAGGATCAGCGCCGGCACCCCGAACGCCCTGAGATCGCGCATGGTGGCGACGACGTCCGCCGTCGACAGCTCGCCCGAGAAATCCTTGTCGGTGGAGGTGGAATAGCAATGCCGGCACAGCAGGTTGCAGCGGCGGATCAGGTTCCAGATCACCACCGGCCCGGGCGGATTGCGCTTGGGGCCGACCGGGGTCGGACGATCGAGCTCGCGCAGGAACTGCGTCAGTCGGAACATGGTCAGCTTCCCCCCAGCCTCAGCCCGGTCTTCTTCAGAATGCGCGTGCTGTAAAGAACCCGGTGGCCGCGATTCATCGGCCCCAGGGCGGCGGCCAGCCGGTCGACCAGCCCGGCGGCGGTGGCTTCGTCGCGGGCGTGGATCATGGCGAACAGCGAATAGGGCCAATGCGGCAGCCGGCGCGGACGCTGATAGCAATGGCTGACGAAGGGCAGCGCGGTCAGCGCCGCCCCCGCCGCCTCGATATCCTGGTCGGCGACATCCCATACCGTCATGCCGTTGTGGCGATAGCCCAGGGCGTAATGGTTGGGCACCGCGCCGATGCGGCGGATGATGCCGTCCGCCTGCATGGCGCGCACCCGCTCCATCAGCAGGGCCGGGGCGATCCCCAGCCCGGCCGCCACCTGATGCCAGGGCTGGGGCACCAGCGGCAATCCTTCCTGGGTCGCCAGAACGATACGACGGTCCAGATCGTCCAGTTGCCTCATGCCTCGAATCTCAAGCCGACGTGGAATTCCCGGATCTTCGGCATGTCATAGACGGGAAGCCCGGTTCTCGCCTCGACTTCGGTCAAGACCCGGTCCACTTCGGCCCGGCTTTCGCCGGCCACCACGAACCACATGTTCAGGGCATGGTCGCGCTGGTAATTGTGGGCCACTTCCGGAAAGGAATTGACCTGGGCCGCCACCTCGTCGAAACGCTCGGCCGGCACCTGCATGGCCACCAGGGTGTTGTGGCCGCCGAAACGGTCGGCATTGTACATCGGGCCGAAGCGGCTCAGCACGCCGGCGGCCCGCATGGCGGCGATGCGCCCGATCAGGTCGGCTTCCCTCAGCCCCAGGGCGTCCGCCACCTCGGCGAAGGGATGGTCGCTGACCGGAAAGCCCCCCTGCAGGGCGTTGACGATGGCGCGGTCGGTATCGTCCATCATTCCGCCGCCAGGGCGCGGCCGTAACGGGCGCCGCACTGCTTGAACCTGCGCAGGCTGAACAGCGGCAGGTGGGGATATCCCGCCACCCCTTCCCGCCGGGCCAGCGCCGCCAGCGCCGCCTCGACGGCGGCGCGGTCGCGGCCGTGGATCATGGTGAACAGGTTATAGGGCCAATCCGGCAGCCGGCGCGGCCGGCGGTAGCACAAGGTGACCTCGGGACAGGCGCCCAGGCGGCGTCCGACCTCGGACACGGCATGGTCGGGAACGTCCCACACCACCATCGCGTTGGCGCGATAGCCCAGTTCGTGATGGCGGACGATGACTCCCAGGCGGCGGATCACCCCCCGGTCGCGCAAATCCGCCAGACGGGTCAGAACCTCGGCCTCATCCATGCCGATCCCCGCCCCCAACTCGGCGAAGGGCCGGGGCGACAGGGGCAGACCGGCCGACAGCGCGCCGATCAGATCGAGATCGCGTCCATTCACGTCCATGACAGGCCGAACCCCAAATCGATGTGGAAATCCTCCAGCATGGGCAGGTCCAGCACCGCGATCCCCGAACGGGCCGCGATGTCGTCCAGCACCAGCCGCACGTCGTCCATCGTCGCCGCCGCCACCACGAACCACAGGTTCAGGCGGTGCTCGCGCTGGTAATTATGATTGATCTGCCCGTAGCTGGAAACCATGTCGGCGACCTCGTCCAGGCGATGGGGCGGCACCGCCATCGCCGCCAGGGTCGAGGCTCCGGCGGCGTGCGGACGGATCACCGCGCCGACCCGGCTGATGCTGCCGGCCAGACGCAGACGCTCCAGACGGCAGATGACCTCGTCCTCGCCGATGCCCAGGCGTTCGCCCATCGCCGCATAGGGCCGGGATTGCAGCGGCAGGTCGCGCTGGAACTCGTCGAGCAGGCGGCGGTCGAGCGCGTCCATGACCTAAAGCCCGATCCGGTGGGCGCGGGCGGTGAAGAAG
>CAJANN010000029.1 GCA_903941095.1 uncultured Rhodospirillaceae bacterium
GTCACCGGCCTGATCACCGAACGCGGCGTCTGCCCCGCCAGCCCCGAGGGGCTGAGGGGGCTGTTCCCGGAACGGGGGTTATAGCATTGGGTTGTTCAGCGGCGGCCTAGCAGGGGCGGTCGAGATATAGACTCTTTGGTTGCATTTACGTCTACCTCCTATTACGTTGCCGTCATAGGGGGTGGGTGCGATGGATAATACAAATTACGAGGCGGTGGCTGAGACCATCATTGCGACGCTCGCTTTCATGAAGGAGCGTCGTGACAAGGCCGACAGGTGGGACGATCCCGGCAACAGGGTCGAACTGAATGAGGATGGGCGGCCGGTCCTTGGTTCCGGCCAGATCATGGCCTGCGAAGGCCTGCTATCCTTCCTGTTACCTTTGTCTCGCTTTCGCACCCGACCCGAATTGCAGCGGCGGATCTACGACATCTATCCCAGGGGGCGCCTGACCGCCGACGTCTATCGCCTGCTCGCCGACCTGATGGAAATCCGCCGATTCAGCGGCACGCCCTATGTGTTGCTGCGCGACACCGACGGCAACGAACACCCCTTGCTGGACACCGTGTGCTACGCGGTTTCGATCGTCCCACTGGCCGAGGCGGTCTTCGGCCCGCCCACCGAAGGCTGGCAGCGAGAGGCCGCCTGCCGGGTCATGGATTACGGCCTGGAGTTCCTGGAAGGGGCGCTGGTCCGCACGACGCTTGCCAAGGGATGGTCGCTGACCAACCACGACGTGCCAACCCGGCCGTTTAAATACGCCACCTGGATGGCGGCGGACACGCTGAGCGACCTGATGGCCATCGATGGCCTGGCCAACAAGCCCTACATGACGCCCGTCGGCCTGGAACGGACCACGCGGTTGCGGGTGGCGATGTCCGAGGTCAAGGTCGAGTTGGCGCGCATCCATGTGGACGGCAAGCACAGCGAGGCCGAGATCGCCGCCTTCGGTGGGCGCAACGTTATGATCACCACCGGGCAGCCGGTTCGTGAGGACGAATACGACGAAGGATACGCCTTCGGTCTGTGGATTGCGCTGGCGCTGCTCTACCTGGGTTATGAGAATCCCACGATCTTGAGTGGATGTCTGGCGACGTTGTTCCGCCATATGGAAAAGGAACTCGTCCGGAGCAAGCAGACCAAGGCCGACGTCGAAATCCAGTTCGAGACTGAAAAGGCATTCAAGCCTGGAACCAAGGTGAAGGGGGGCAACGTCAACCTCCTTGCGGACCGCTCGTTCCTGCCGCAGTTCGTTAAGGCTCTGGCGCTGATGGCCCACCGCCATCCCGATGCCGACCCGGCCATGGGCGACCGGATGGAAATCGCCTTGAAATGGATGCTGGACAATCGGGAGCCCGGCTGTCCGGCCTGGGACCTCTACGCAGAGGGCGGCGGTGGCTATGCCGTCTACCAGACCGAGCGTGCCATCGAGGCGCTGTGCCGTATCCTGGAGGTCTACGACACGGCCTCCGATAGCGCCGAGTGGCAGAGGTCTTCGTCGGTTCCCGATTGCCGCGATCCCGATTGGCTCGAACGCCTGCCGTTGGCCATCGCTGATGTCGTCGCCCGCCACGCCGTGACCATCCAGGTCGGCGCAAAGGGGGCGGAAGACTTGATCGCCCGTCAGGTTGAAGTCCAGGTCGCCGCGGCCGAGGAACGATTGAAGCATCTGCTTGCCGCCCAGTTTCTCGCCCCCCTTCAGACCATGTCCGGCTGCCTCGACACCCTGGCCGATGCCGTTGCCGCGGCGCCGTTGCCGGCTGACACCCGCTCGCAGATGGAGAAGGGAATGGAAGAGTTCCGCCGCATGAATGAAGCCCTTTTGGCCGTGAGTAAAACCCTATGACCCGAAGCAGCACCGTACGGCGCGGATCGATCCACACCTTCGTGTCGTTCAAGGGCGGCAGCGGCCGCACCATGACCTGCGCCAATGTCGCCTATCAGGTCGCCCGGAAGGGGCTGAAGGTACTGGTGATCGATTTGGATGTGGACGGCCCCGGCATGGCGGTGGTCTCCGACCTGCCCAAGGACGAGGTGGAGGCTCGCAATGTGGTCCGCTATCTCAACGCCCCTGGTACGCCGTCGCTGTCGGATTTCGTGGTAACCGGCGAGTACGCCAACCCGGAGGGCCCGCCCGTCACCGTCGATTTCCTGGCGGCACCGCAAATTCAGACCACTGAGTCGGCCTTTCCCAATTA
>CAJANN010000030.1 GCA_903941095.1 uncultured Rhodospirillaceae bacterium
GGTGCCGGCCGGCACCGCCGCCCACGGCGTTCCCGCCGATGCGCCGGCGGTGGTGGCCCGGCGTCTGGCCGAGCGCGGCGGCCTGCCGCTGGGCGAAACCGGCGGCGTCGACGCCGCGGCGGTCCGGGCCATCCTGGAAGCGGCGGCCGGATGACCCGTCCCGTCGCCACCCTGGTTCTGGGCGGTGCCCGCTCGGGCAAAAGCGCCTATGCGGAATCGCTGCTGGCCGGTGCTCCGGCGCTGTACGTCGCCACCGGCCAGGCTCTCGACGGCGAGATGGCCGACCGCATCCGCCTGCACCGCGACCGCCGCGGGCCGGACTGGACCACGGTGGAGGAGCCGCTGGATCTGGTGGCGGTGCTGGACCGCCACCTGGGCCGGGGGCAGCCGGTTCTGGTGGATTGCCTGACCCTGTGGCTCAGCAACCTGATGCATGCCGGCCGCGACGTCGGCGCCGAGACCGGGCGGCTGGCCGAGCTGCTGGCCGGCCCGGCCGGCCCGGTGGTGCTGGTCTCGTCCGAGGTCGGGCTGGGGCTGGTGCCGGACAATGCTCTGGCCCGCGAATTCCGCGACCACCAGGGCAGGATCAATCAGCGTCTGGCCCAAACCTGCCGCCGGGTGGTATTCGTCGCCGCCGGCCTGCCCCTGTTCCTGAAGGATGTCCCCTGATGCCCAAGATTCCCGCTACCGTCATCACCGGCTTCCTGGGGGCCGGCAAGACCAGCCTGGTCCGCCACCTGATGGAACACAACCAGGGCCGCCGCATCGCCCTGATCGTCAACGAGTTCGGCGATATCGGCGTCGACGGCGATCTGCTGGCCGCCTGCGGCATCAAGGGCTGCGCCGACGACGACATCATCGAACTGGCCAACGGCTGCCTGTGCTGCACCGTCGCCGACGAGTTCCTGCCGACCATGCAGGCCCTGCTGGAGCGCGACTCGCCGCCCGACCACATCCTGATCGAGACGTCCGGCCTGGCCCTGCCCAAGCCGCTGGTCAAGGCCTTCCACTGGCCGGAAATCCGCTCCAGGGTCACGGTCGACGGCGTCATCGCCGTGGTTGACGCCCATGCCGTCGCCGCCGGCCGCTTCGCCGACGATCCCCAGGCCATGACGGCTCCCGACCACGACAACCCGCTGGAAGAGGTGTTCGAGGACCAGCTGGCCTGCGCCGACATGGTGCTGCTGAACAAGGCCGACCTGCTGCATCCCGACGCCCTGGCTCAGGTGCACCAGCAGGTGGCCCAGGATTTGCGCCCCGGCATCAAGGTGGTGCGCGCCACCCGCAGCGCCGTCGACCCCCGCATCGTGCTGGGCCTGTCGGCGGCGGCCGAGGACGATCTGGCCGCCCGGCCCAGCCATCACGATGCCGAAGAGGGGCACGACCACGACGATTTCACCAGCTTCGCCATCGCGCTGCCCGCCGTCATCGACGTTGAGGCGCTGGAGGACCGCATCGCCGAGGCCATCGCCGGGCACGACATCCTGCGCCTGAAAGGCTTTCTGGCGGTCGAGGGCAAGCCGGCTCGCGCCGTCGTCCAGGCGGTCGGCGCCAGGATCGAGCGGTGGTTCGACCGCCCCTGGGCGGACGGCGAAGACCGGCGCGGCCATCTGGTGGTGATCGGCCGCTCGGGCCTGGACCGCGCCGCCATCGAGGCGGCGATCGCGGGACGAAGCTAGCGTGCATCTGCTGGCCGCCATTCCCGGCAGCGTGTCCGACGGGGCCGAGGCCGTCGATCTGGGCCAGCAGCCGGCCGAGATCGTGGTGCTGTCGGCCGCCGACACCGAACTGTCGGCCCTGGCGGCGGCCCATGCCGCACTGGGGGCGCCGGTCGGGCTGCGGCTGGCCAACCTGATGCGGCTGGCCCACCACATGTCGGTGGACCTGTATGTCGAACGGGTGATCGCCCGGGCCCGGCTGGTGGTGGTGCGGCTGCTGGGCGGGCGGTCCTATTGGCCCTATGGGCTGGAACAGATCGCCGCCGTCTGCCGGCGCCGCGGCATCGCCCTGGCCTGCCTGCCCGGCGACGACCGCCCCGACCCCGACCTGCTGGCGCAATCCACCCTGCCCGACGAGGATGTCGGCCGGCTGTGGCGCTGGCTGATCTTCGGCGGGCCGGACAATGCCCGCTCGTTCCTGGCCTTCTGCGCCGGCCGGGCCGGGGCGGAGCTGCCGTGGCTGGAGCCCCGGCCGTTGCCGCCGGCCGGCCCCTATGGCGAACATCGGCGCGATCCGGCCCGGCCGCTGGCCCTGGTGGTGTTCTACCGCGCCCAGGTGCTGGCCGGGGACACCTTGCCGGTGGACGCCCTGCTGGAGGCGCTGCGGGCCGAGGGGCTGGACGCCGCCGGCCTGTTCGTCCAGTCCCTCAAGGAAGCCGGGTCGGCGGCGGTGGCCGAGGCGCGGATCGCCGCCGATCCCCCGGCGGTGATCCTGAACGCCACCGGCTTCGCGGTGGCGACGCCGGGCCGGCCCGGAGATTCCCCGCTGGCCGCCGCCGACTGTCCGGTGCTGCAGGTGGTGCTGGCCGGCAGCAGCGAACAATCCTGGCGCGACGGCACCCACGGGCTGGGTCCGAAGGACATCGCCATGAACGTCGCCCTGCCGGAGGTGGACGGCCGCATCCTGGCCGGGGCGATATCCTTCATGGCGGCACAGCGCGATCCGGCCACCCAGTGCGACATCGCCCGCCACCGGCCGCTGGCGGACGGCGTCGCCTTCGCCGCCCGGCTGGCGGCGGCATGGGCCGCCCTGCGCCGGACCGCCGCCCCCGACCGGCGGATCATGATCGTGCTGGCCAATTACCCCAACCGCGACGGCCGCCTGGGCAACGGCGTCGGGCTGGATACGCCGGCGGCCACCGTCACCGTGCTGCACGCCCTGGCGGCGCAGGGATACGATGCCGGTCACGTCCCGCCGGACGGCGACGCCCTGCTGGCCCTGCTGCGGGCCGGGCCGACCAACGACTGGCGCCACCTGGACGGGCGCGAGGAGCGCGAGACCCTGGCCCTGTCCGATTACCATCCGTTTTTCGCCGCCCTGCCGGCGGCGGTGCAGCGGGCGGTGCTGGACCGCTGGGGGCCGCCCGAGGCCGATCCGTTCTTCCGGCCCGGGGCGGTGGATTGCGGCCGTTTCCTGCTGCCGGTGCTGCGGCTGGGCAAGGTGGCCGTCGGCATCCAGCCGGCGCGGGGCTACAATATCGACCCGGCCGGCAGCGCCCACGACCCGGCCCTGGTGCCGCCGCATTCCTATCTGGCCTTCCACGCCTGGATGCGGCGGTCCTTCCAGGCCCATGCGGTCATCCACATGGGCAAGCACGGCAACCTGGAATGGCTGCCGGGCAAGGCGCTGGCCCTGTCGCCCGACTGCTTCCCCCAGGCCTGCCTGGGGCCGCTGCCCAACCTTTATCCCTTCATCGTCAACGATCCCGGCGAGGGCACCCAGGCCAAGCGCCGGACCGGCGCGGTGATCGTCGACCACCTGACCCCGCCTTTGACGCGGGCGGAAAGCTATGGCCCCCTGCGCGACCTGGAACGGCTGGTGGACGAATATTTCGATGCCGCCGGCCTGGATCCCCGCCGCCTGGTCCTGCTGCGCAAGGAGATCCTGGCCCTGACCGCCACCATCGGCCTGGACGCCGATCTGGGGATTTCCGCCGCCGACGGCTCGGATCAGGCGCTGGCCAAGCTGGACGCCCATCTGTGCGAACTGAAGGAGCTGCAGATCCGCGACGGATTGCATGTCTTCGGCCGCAGCCCGGCCGGAGACCAGCGGACCGGGCTGCTGGTGGCGCTGGTGCGGGTGCCGCGCGGCGCCGGCCCCGGTCAGGACTCGCTGCTGCGGGCGCTGGCCGCCGACCTGGGGCTGGGATTCGACCCGCTCGACTGTCCGCTGGCCGAACCCTGGGCCGGGCCGCGTCCGCCGGCCCTGGCCGGTTCCGATCCCTGGCGGACGCATGGCGACACCGTCGAGCGCCTGGAGGTTCTGGCCCATGCCCTGATCGGCGGAACCCGCCCCTGCGACCCGGCCTGGAGCCGGACCATCCCCGTTCTCGACCATGTCGCCGGCCATCTGGCCCCCGCCGTCGATTCCTGCGGCCCGGCCGAGATCGCGGCGCTGCTGCGCGGGCTGGACGGGCGGTTCGTCGCCCCCGGCCCGTCGGGGGCGCCGACCCGCGGCCGGCCCGACGTGCTGCCCACCGGGCGCAATTTCTTTTCCGTCGACACCCGCGCCGTGCCGACCCCGGCGGCCTGGGCCTTGGGGTGGAAGTCGGCGCAATTGCTGGTGGAACGGCACCTGCAGGATCATGGCGACTGGCCGAAGACGATGGCGCTGACCGCCTGGGGCACCAGCAACATGCGCACCGGCGGCGACGACATCGCCCAGGGTCTGGCGCTGATGGGGGTGCGGCCGACCTGGGATATCGGGTCGAACCGGGTGTCGGGTTTCGAGGTGATGCCGGCGGGGCTGCTGGACCGGCCGCGGGTCGACGTCACCTTGCGGGTGTCCGGCTTTTTCCGCGACGCCTTTCCCGACCTGATCAACCTGTTCGATTCGGCGGTGCGGGCCGTCGCCGCCCTGGACGAGCCGGCCGGGATCAACCCGCTGGCCGCCCGGGTCCGCGCCGAATCGCCCGCCCTGGGCCAGGACCGGGCGGCGGCCCGGGTGTTCGGGTCCAAGCCGGGGGCCTATGGCGCCGGGCTGCAGGCGCTGATCGATGAAGGCGGCTGGGACCGCCAGGCCGATCTGGCCGCCGCCTATGTCGCCTGGGGCGGCTGGGTCTATGGCAACGGCAGCCAGGGCGAGGCGGCGCACGGCCTGTTCGGGCAGCGTCTGTCGCAGGTGCAGGCGGTGGTGCACAACCAGGACAACCGCGAGCACGACCTGCTGGATTCCGACGATTACTACCAGTTCGAAGGGGGCATGGCGGCGGCGGTGACCCAGGCCGCGGGGGCGGCGCCGGCGGTCTATCACCCCGATCATTCCCGCCCGGAATCGCCGCGCATCCGCACCCTGGAAGAAGAGATCGCCCGTGTCGTGCGGGCGCGCGCCGCCAATCCCAAATGGATCGCAGGCGTCATGCGCCACGGCTACAAGGGGGCCTTCGAGATGGCGGCGACGGTGGATTACCTGTTCGCCTTCGCCGCCACCACCACGGCGGTCAAAAGCCACCATTTCGACCTGCTGGCCGACGCCT
This sequence comes from uncultured Rhodospirillaceae bacterium, assembly GCA_903941095.1. Lineage (GTDB taxonomy): Bacteria > Pseudomonadota > Alphaproteobacteria > Rhodospirillales > Magnetospirillaceae > Magnetospirillum. The sequence continues at coordinate 5,195 of CAJANN010000030.1, forward strand.
ATCTGGCCGACGACGCGGTGCGGCAGTTCATGGAGCGGCACAATCCCGCCGCCCTGGCCGAAATGCGGGCCCGCTTCGCCGAGGCGATCCGCCGCGGCCTGTGGACGCCCCGGCGCAACTCGATCCATAGCCTGCTGTAACATTTCACAATTCTGTCATCGCTTTCGCGCTATACCTTGCCGGCTTTTCGTCAAGACCGGGTCCCGACATGCCGGAAGTCACCGCCGACACCAAGATGAGCGCCCGTGCCGTGCGCGTCCATTACGGCAGCAAGGAGGCCCTGAAGGGCATCGACCTGGATATTCCCGCCAACCGGGTGACGGCGCTGATCGGCCCGTCGGGATGCGGCAAATCGACGTTTCTGCGCTGCCTGAACCGCATGAACGACAATGTCGCCACGGCCACGGTCGATGGCGACATCCGGCTGGACGGCCAGCCGCTGTACGGTCCCGGCGGCATCGATCCGGTGCTGCTGCGCATGCGGGTGGGGATGGTCTTCCAGAAGCCCAATCCCTTTCCCAAATCCATCTACGACAACGTCGCCTTCGCCCCGCGCATCCACGGGGTTGCCGGCGACCGCGACCACCTGGACGGGCTGGTGGCCGACGCCCTGCGCAAGGCCGGCCTGTGGGCCGAGGTCAAGGACCGCCTGAACGACCGGGGCACCGGCCTGTCGGGCGGGCAGCAGCAGCGCCTGTGCATCGCCCGCGCCATCGCCGTGCGGCCGGAAGTCATCCTGATGGACGAGCCGTGCTCGGCCCTGGACCCCATCGCCACCGCCAAGGTCGAGGAACTGATCGACGAACTGGCGGCCAGCTACACCATCGTCATCGTCACCCATTCGATGCAGCAGGCGGCGCGGGTTTCGCACCAGACCGCCTTCTTTCATCTGGGCAGTCTGGTGGAACTGGGGGCGACCGAGCAGATCTTCACCGCGCCGACCCAGCAATTGACCCAGGGCTACATCACCGGCCGCTTCGGCTGACACGAGGAGAGGACGCGATGCCGAGTGTGGGCGACCGTCATATCGTCAGATCCTACGACGACGCGCTGAAAAAGCTGCACGATGCCCTTGCCCGCATGGGCGGGCAGGCGGAAAGACAGCTGTCGCAATCGTTGCAGGCGCTGGAACAGGGCGACGATTCCCTGGCGCATCAGGTCGTCGCCGCCGACCCGCGGATCGACGCCGACGAACATTTCGTCAATGAACAGACCGTGCGGCTGCTGGCGTTGCGGGCTCCCGTCGCCGACGATCTGCGCACGGTGATCGCCTCGCTGAAGATCGCCGCCGACATCGAGCGTATCGCCGACCATGCCGCCAGCAACGCCAGGCGGACCCTGGTGCTGAACCGCGAAGGCGCGCCGGCCGGGCCGGTGCGGGCGCTGATCCGGCTGGGGTGGCGGGTGCAGGCCCTGCTGGCCGAGGTTCTGGAAGCCTATCTGCAGCACGATGCCGGCCGGGCCTTGGCCGCGCGGGGACTGGACCAGGAAGTGGACCAGCTTCATTCCAGCCTGTTCCGCGAAATCCTGACCTACATGATGGAAGATCCGCGCACCATCACCGCCTGTTCGCATCTGATGTTCATGGCCAAGAACATCGAACGCATCGGCGACCATGCCACCAACATCGCCGAAATGACCTGTTTTCTGGTCACCGGCGTGCCGCTGACCGCGCCCCGGCCCAAGGGCGACGTGTCGTCGTCGGAAGGCCTGCTGCCGGTTCCGGACCGATAATCCGGAAACGGCATGGCGCCACGAAAAACGGCCGGCACGGTCTGCACCGCACCGGCCGTCATCGGCAGGACCGATCCTACTTCTTCTTTTTCTTCTCGGCGCGGGCGATGGCCTCTTCGATGATCTGGCCGGCCTTGTCGGCGTCGCCCCAGCCCAGGACCTTGGCCCATTTGCCGGCTTCCAGGTCCTTGTAGTGGGCGAAGAAATGCTCGATTTGCCTGATCAGGATATCGGGCAGGTCGGTATACGATTTCACGTCGTCATAGAAGGGGTGCAGCTTGGGGTGCGGCACCGCCAGGATCTTTTCGTCCTGGCCGGATTCGTCTTCCATCAGCAGCACGCCGATGGGACGCGAGCGCAGCACCGAACCGACGGCCACGCCGTGCTTGCCGACCACCATCACGTCGACCGGGTCGCCGTCATCCGACAGGGTGTGCGGGACGAAACCGTAATTGGTCGGATAGAACATGGCGGTATGCAGGAAGCGGTCGACGAACATGGCGCCGGACTCCTTGCAGATCTCGTACTTGACCGGATCGCCGCGCAACGGGATCTCGACCACCACGTTGATGTCGTTCGGGGGATTCTTGCCGATCGGGATCTTCTTGAGGTCCATTTTCGTTTCTGTCCTTGTTCCCAGCGATAACGCGGTCCGCTTCAGATTCGGAACCGCTCTAAAAAGCTCTCGGCATCCTCATACGCCATTCCGAGCGCGCGTGCCACCGCCGGATGGGTGATTTTTCCGGCATGGGTGTTGAGCCCGGCCCGAAGATGCGGATCGTCGGCCAGGGCCCGGCCCCATCCCTTGTCGGCCAGGGCCAGGACGAAGGGCAGGGTGGCGTGGCCCAGGGCCAGGGCGGAGGTGCGCGCCACCGCCCCCGGCATGTTGGTGACGCAGTAATGCACCACCCCTTCCTCGACGAAGGTGGGGTGGGCGTGGCTGGTCGGGCGCGAGGTCTCGAAGCAGCCGCCCTGATCGATGGCGACGTCGACCAGCACCGATCCCGGCCGCATGGCGGCGACCAGGGCGCGCGACACCAGGCGGGGGGCGGCGGCGCCGGGCACCAGCACGGCGCCGACCACCAGATCGGCGTCGGCGACGGCCTGTTCGACGGCGTCCAGGGTGGCGCAGGCGGTTTCGATGCGGCCGGCGAACATTTCGTCCAGTTGGGCCAGCCGCGGCAGCGAACGGTCGATCACCGTCACCCGGGCTCCCAGCCCCACCGCCATGCGGGCGGCGTTGCTGCCGACCACGCCGCCGCCCAGGACGGCCACGTGGCCGGGCCGGACGCCGGGAACGCCGCCCAGCAGGATGCCGGCACCGCCCTGTTCCTTTTCCAGGCAGTGGGCGCCGACCTGGATGGACATGCGGCCGGCGACCTCGCTCATCGGGGCCAGCAGCGGCAGGCCGCCGCGGGCGTCGGTCACGGTCTCGTAGGCGATGGCGGTGACGCCGCGCGCCAGCAGGGCCTGGGCCTGGACGGGATCGGGGGCCAGATGCAGGTAGGTGAACAGCACCTGGCCGTCGCGCAGCAGGGAAAATTCCGCCGGCTGGGGCTCTTTGACCTTGACCACCAGATCGGCGGCGGCGAACAGGTCTGCGGCGTCGTCGGCCAGGTCGGCGCCGGCCTCGGCATAGGCGGAATCGGCGCAGCCGATGCCCAGGCCGGCCGACCGCTCGACGGTGACGCGGTGGCCGTGATGCACCAGTTCACGCACTGCCCCGGGGGTCAGTCCGACCCGGTATTCGTGCGTCTTGATCTCTTTGGGAACGCCGATGCGCATGAGCAACCCCTTGCGGCGAGTTTACTCCGGCAGCAGCCGCTTTCTCAAGAGCAGCAGCAAAATCAGTCCGGGGGCGGCGACCAGGGTGGACAGGATGAAGAAATCCACCCAGCCCATCCGCTCGGCCAGCCGGCCGGCGGAAGACGCCACCACCGTGCGCCCCACCGCCGCCAGGGAACTGAGCAGGGCGTATTGCGTGCCGGTATAGGTCAGGTTGCACAGGCTGGAGATGTAGGCGACGAACGCCGCCGAGCCCAGGCCGCCCGACAGGTTCTCGACGGCGATGGTCAGGGTCAGCGCCGACAGGTCGGCGCCGATCGTGGCCTGCCAGGCGAACATCAGGTTCGACAGCATCTGCAGCACGCCGCACAGCAGCAGGCTTTTCCACAATCCGTAGCGGGCCACCACGACGCCGCCCAGGAAGGTGCCCAGGATGGTGGCGCCGAAGCCGAACAGCTTGGAGACGGCGGCGATCTCGGCCTTGGAAAAGCCGATCTTGATGTAGAACGGGTTGGCCATCACTCCGGCGAAGGCGTCCCCCAGCTTGTACAGCAGCACGAAGGCCAGCACCGCCAGGATGGCCCAGCCCCGGCGCCGGACCATGTCGGCGAAGGGGGCGACCACCGCCCGGCGCAGGCGCCCGCCCGGCGGCGGCGGCGATGACGGCGCGGCGGCGGCCGGCTCGGGATTGGCCAGCACAGTCAGCACGCCCAGCCCGACCAGGGCGGCCATGCCGGCATAGGTGACGAACCACGAGCCGGTGAACTGGGCCAGCAGCAGGGCGCCGGCCCCCGAGACCAGCATGGCGATGCGATAGCCGAACTGGACGGCGGCGGCGCCGGCGCCGTATTGCCGGGGGTCGAGGATTTCCACCCGGTAGGCGTCGATGACGATGTCCTGGCTGGCCGAGCAGAACGCCACGATCAAGGCCAGGACCGCCACCGTCCAGGTGTCGTGCACCGGGTCGCTGGCTCCCAGGGCGATCAGGGCGGCGATCAGGGCGGCCTGCGTCGCCAGCATCCACGACCGGCGGCGGCCGAATATCCGGGCCAGCAGCGGCAGGCGGACCTGATCGATCAGCGGCGCCCACAGGAACTTGAAGGTATAGGGGATGCCGACCAGGGCGAACAGGCCGATGCCGGTCAGCGGCACCCCGGCCTCGGTCAGCCACACCGCCAGGGTGGCGCCGGTCAGCGCCAGGGGCAGGCCGCTGGAAAACCCCAGCAGCAGCACGGTCGCCACGCGGCGGTCGAGATAGACGGCAAAGGCCTGGCGCCAGCCCGGCCGTTCGGCGATGTTCCCTGTCATGGCCGGCAGCTTAGGGGAAAAAGGTTAAGGGAGGTTGATCCCCGGCCCGCTTTCCGCCATCCCTTGCGGATGTCCGCCGCGAGGTTCCGATGACGCCCGATCAGATCGACCAGTTCTATGCCCGCCTGTCCGCCGCCCATCCCAGCCCGAAAAGCGAGCTGGATTTCGTCAACCCCTATACCCTGCTGGTGGCGGTGGTGCTGTCGGCCCAGGCCACCGATGTCGGGGTCAACAAGGCGACCGGCCCGCTGTTCGCCCGTGTCGCCACGCCGCAGGCCATGCTGGAACTGGGGGAGGAATCCCTGCGTCAGGCCATCCGCACCATCGGCCTGTACCAGACCAAGGCCAGGAACGTCATCGCCCTGTCGCGGCTGCTGATCGAACGCCATCGCGGCGAGGTGCCGGCCGACCGCGACAGCCTGGAAGCGTTGCCCGGCGTGGGGCGCAAGACCGCCAATGTCGTCCTGAACGTCGCCTTCGGCGAGCCGACCATCGCCGTGGACACCCACTGCTTCCGGGTCGCCAACCGCACCGGACTGGCGCCGGGCAAGACGCCGCTGGCGGTGGAGCAGGGGCTGCTGGCGGCGACGCCGGCCCGCTGGGGCCGCGACGCCCACCATCTGCTGATCCTGCACGGACGCTATGTCTGCAAGGCGCGCAAGCCCGATTGCCCGGCCTGCCGGGTCCTCGACCTGTGCGGCTTCGCCGGCAAGACGGCGGGATGAGACGGGATGGGCGCCGGATGGTCCGGATCGCGGGTCACACGAAGCCCGAATGAATCATCCGGGCTTCGTATCCGGCGCCCATTGGGCGCGGCCAAGGCCGCGGATGCGGCCGCCCGGCGAGGGCTTGGGAACCCGGATGATTCATTCTGGTTCCGTATCAGAAGGTTCGCCGGGCCTTCAGGGCGGCGCTGATGGTGCCGTCGTCCAGGTAATCCAGCTCGCCGCCGACCGGGACGCCGTGCGCCAGTCCGGTGACGGCGACGCCGCTGCCGGCCAGGCTGTCGGCGATGTAATGGGCGGTGGTCTGGCCCTCGACGGTGGCCGGGGTGGCCAGAATGATTTCGCCGACCGCGCCGTCGACGGCGCGGCGGCGCAGGGCGGCGATGCCCAGATCGTCGGGGCCGATGCCGTCCAGCGCCGACAGCAGCCCCCCCAGGACGTGATAGCGTCCGCGGAAGGCGCCGGTGCGTTCCATCGCCCACAGGCTGCCGACATCCTCGACGACGCACAGCAGGGCGGGGTCGCGGCCGGGATCGGCGCAGATCGAGCAGGGTTCGACGCTGTCGAAATTGCCGCAGACGGGGCAGGTGCGCACGGTATCGGCCACCCCGGCCAGGGCACGGGCCAGCGGTTCCAGCAGGGTCTCGCGCTTTTCCACCAGATGCAGCGCGGCCCGGCGGGCCGAGCGCGGCCCCAGCCCGGGCAGCCGGGCCAGCAGTTGGATCAGCCGTTCGATTTCCGGGCCGACCATCGTCTCAGGGCTCCGCGCCGGACGGGGTCAGAACGGCAGCTTGATGCCGGCCGGCAGGTTCAGGCCGCCGGTGACCTTGGCCATTTCCTCCTGCATGGCGGCCTCGGCCTTGACCTTGGCGTCGTTGAAGGCGGCGACGATCAGGTCTTCCAGCACCTCGACGTCGTCGGGATCGGCCAGGGCCTTGTCGATCTTGATGGCCTTCAGCTCGAACTTGCCGTTCAGGGTGACTTTCAGCATGCCGCCGCCGGCCGCGCCGGTCACTTCCAGATCGCCCAGCTTGGCCTGCATTTCGGCCATCTTGCTCTGCATCTGCTGGGCCTGCTTCATCAGGTTGCCAAGATTCTTCATGGTTCCTCGTCTCCGGGGGTCAGGTCGCTGTCGAAAGTCAGGTCGGCTTCTTCTTCCGGCTCGGCCGCGGCCAGGTCCCGCACCGCCTCGATGACGGCGCCGGGGAAGGCGGACAGCACCGCCTTGATCAGGGGGTGGCTGGCGGCGTCCTCGCGGCGGCGGGTTTCCGCCATCGCTTCCTGCTCGCCCAGGGTGGGCTCGGCCGGATCGGTGGTGTTGACGGTCACCGTCCAGCGCCGGCCGGTCCATTCGCCCAGCAGCCGCATCACCCGGGCCGGCAGGTCGTGCGGGGCGTTGGCATGGGGGCGCAGTTCGATGCGGCCGGGCTCGAAGCGCACCGGGCTGACCTGCGACCGCAGGGCCACCGCCAGGATGCCCTCGCGCTTTTCCGAGAACAGGGCGGCCACCTCGGCGAAGCTGGCCGGCATCGGCGGCAGGGCGACGGGGTCGGCGGCCGGGGCGGGGGCCATCTTCAGGGCGGCGCTGGCCCCGCCGCCGCCGGAGGGGGCGATCGCCTGGGTGGCGACGGAAGCCGCCGCCTGTCCGCCGCCGGCCGGGATACCGCCGCCACCGCCGCCACCGCCGCGGGGCGGGGGCTGGGTGCGCAATTGCTCGATGGCTTCGGCCGGGGTCGGCAGGTCGGTGACATAGGCCAGGCGGACCAGGGCCATTTCGGCGGCCTGCAGCGGATTGGGGGCGGCGCGGGTTTCCTGCAGCCCCTTCAGCAGCATCTGCCAGGCCCGGGCCAGATGGGCCATGCCCAGGGCCTTGGCCATGCCCCCGCCGCGGACCCGCTCGGCCTCGGCGGCATTGCTGGAATCGGCGTCGGGGCTCAGCTTCAGGCGGGTCAGCCAGTGGGTCAGCTCCAGCATGTCCTGCAGCACCACCGCCGGGTCGGCGCCCAGGGCATATTGTTCGGCCAGCAGGTCCAGGGCCGGGGCGATGTCGCCCTTCATCACCCGTTCGAACAGGTCGAAGACGCGGACGCGGTCGGCCAGACCCAGCATGTCGCGCACCTGCGCCTCGCCGACCAGACCGGCGCCGTGGCTGATGGCCTGGTCCAGCAGCGACAGCCCGTCGCGCACCGACCCGTCGGCGGCCCGGGCGATCAGCTTCAGCGCCGCCTCTTCGATCTCGGCGCCTTCCTTCTGCGCGATGGCGGCGAAATGGGCGGCCAGGGTGGCGGTTTCGACGCGGCGCAGGTCGAAACGCTGGCAGCGCGACAGGACGGTGATGGGGATCTTGCGGATTTCGGTGGTGGCGAAAACGAACTTCACATGCTCGGGCGGTTCCTCCAGCGTTTTCAGCAGGGCGTTGAAGGCCTGCGTCGACAGCATGTGGACTTCGTCGATGATATAGACCTTGAAGCGGGCCGAGGTCGGGCGATAGCGCACGCCGTCGATGATCTCGCGGATGTCGTTGACGCCGGTGCGGCTGGCGGCGTCCATCTCCAGGATGTCGACGTGGCGGTCCTCGGCGATGGCGCGGCAATGTTCGCACACCCCGCAGGGGTCGATGGTCGGGCCGCCCTGGCCGTCGGGGCCGACGCAGTTCAGCGCCCGGGCGATGATGCGGGCCGTGGTGGTCTTGCCGACGCCGCGCACCCCGGTCAGCACGAAGGCGTGCGCCAGCCGCCCCGACTGGATGGCGTTGGTCAGCGTGCGCACCAGCGCCTCCTGCCCGATCAGGGTCGAGAAGTCGGTGGGGCGGTATTTGCGGGCAAGGACGCGATAGGGCGCGGCCTGGACGGTTTCGGTCATGGCGGGAGAATATAGGGGAAATCGGGTATGATCAAACCATGCCTAGCCTGTGCCGCGATTGCTGCAAACCCTTCAAGTCGGGAGACGACTGCCCGCGCTGCGGATCGGCCCGCGTCATCGCCCATCCCGAGCTGTTCGACCTGACCGTCGCCCACATGGATTGCGACGCCTTCTATGCCTCGGTGGAAAAGCGCGACAATCCGGCGCTGGCCGACCGCCCGGTGATCGTCGGCCATCCCGGCGGGCGCGGCGTCGTGACCACCGCCTGCTATGTCGCCCGGCGGTTCGGCCCGCGTTCGGCCATGCCGATGTTCAAGGCGCTGGAACTGTGTCCGCAGGCGGTGGTCATCCCGCCCGACATCGCCAGGTACGCCCGCGTCTCGGCCGACATCCGGGCCTTGCTGGCCAAGGCGACCCCGGTTTTCGAGCCGCTGTCCCTGGACGAGGCCTACATGGACCTGTCGCCCGGCGTGCGGCTGGTGGAGCGGCCGGCGGCGGTGCTGCTGGCGCGGCTGGCCCGGGCGGTGGAACGGCGGGTCGGCATCACCGTCTCGGTCGGCCTGTCCTGCAACAAGTTCCTGGCCAAGCTGGCCAGCGACCGCGACAAGCCGCGCGGCTATTCCGTCATCGGCCGGGCCGAGGCGGCGGCGCTGCTGGCGCCGATGCCGGTTTCGGCGCTGTTCGGGGTGGGGGCGGCGACGGCGCGGCGCATGCACGAGGCGGGCTTCACCTCCGTCGCCGATTTGCAGCAGGTGGCGGAAGCCGATCTGGTCGCCCGGTTCGGCCGGTTCGGGCACCACCTGTTCCGCATGGCCCGGGGCGAGGACAGCCGTCCCATCGACCCCGGCCGGCCGGCCCGCAGCGTCTCGCGCGAGACCACGTTCGCCCGCGACGTCCGCGACCCGGCGGCCCTGCGTCAGGCCCTGGAGCTTCTGGCCGCCAAGGTCGCCGCCCGGCTGGAGCGCGACGACCTGGCCGGCCACACCGTGGTGCTGAAGCTGAAATGCGCGGATTTCCGGATTCTGACCCGAAACCACAGATTGCCGGTTCCGACCCGGCGGGCCGAGGTCATCGCCAGGGCGGCCTGGCCGCTGCTGGAGCGCGAGGCCGACGGCCGCTCTTTCCGGCTGATCGGCGTCGGGTTGGGCGATCTGTGTGCCGGATTCGAGGCCGATCCCCCCGATCTGTTCGGCGGTTGATCTCGACAAGTGCCCCGTCAGGGGGTATGACGGCAGATGCGCCTTTTTTTCATTGTGAGTTTAAGCCCATGAGTCTGTTCGGCCGCCGTGCCCGCGGCGATGACGTTGCCCCGGGTGACATCTTCCGCAAGGCGGGAACCTATGGCGGCGAATGGGTGGTCGAGCGGATTTTCGACTATCCCGACATCCCCCGCCATGTCCGCATGGTGGAACGCAACGGCGCCCGCGCCATGACGGTGGCGGTGTCGATGCTGTTCGACCCCGACTGCTTCACGGCGGTCAGCATGGGGAATTCCGGATCGTGATCGTCACCACCACCGATTCCGTCGACGGCGCCACCGTCGCCCAGTATCTGGGCGTGGTGTCCGGCGACGCGGTGCTGGGCACCAACATCTTCAAGGATCTGTTCGCCTCGGTGCGCGACGTGGTCGGCGGCCGGGCCGGCGCCTACGAGAAGGTGCTGCAGGAGGGCAAGGACATGGCCCTGGCCGACATGACCGAGCGCGCCCGGGCCCTGGGGGCCGACGCGGTGATCGGCGTCGATCTCGATTACGAGGTCATCGGCGGCGACAACAAGACCCTGCTGATGGTCAGCGTCAACGGCACCGCGGTCAGGCTGTCCCGCTGATCCGGCCCTCAGGGCTGGTAGCGGCGCATGTAGCCGGGCAGGATGCTTTCGCAGCTGGTGGCGCCGATTCCCAGCTCGGCCAGTCCGGGCTTGCCGCCGCGCACCACGTTGTCGACCCGCATCAGCAGCAGCTGGTCGGCGGTCAGCGGCGGCGTCGGCAACAGGCTGAACAGGGCGGCCTGAATGCGGCCGACGGCGAAGGGCAGCGGCACGATCCGGCATGTCTGCCCGGTCTCGCGCAGCACCAGCTCCATGATTTCCTTCAAGGTATAGCGGCGCGGTCCGCCCAGTTCGTAGATGCGTCCGGCCAGGGCGGGTACGGCAAGCGGCCGCACGATGGCGTCGGCGACGTTGCCGACATAGACCGGCTGGAAGGTCGGGCCGCCCGATCCGAACCAGTCGACGTCATAGCCCGTTTCGGTGTGGATGGGCCGGAAGCCGTCGCCGGTGAAGACCGGCAGGACCGGCGACAGCCGGGCCAGACGGCCGAAGCGGTTGAAGAAATCGTCGTCGGGGCCGAACACCACCGAGGGGCGGATGATGGTGGCGCCGGGGATGGCGGCCAGGACCGCCTCTTCCCCGGCGGCCTTGCTGCGGGCGTAGGCCGAGGGGGAATTGCGGTCGGCGCCCAGGGCCGACATATGGACAAGGCGGGTGATGCCGGCGGCCTTGGCCGCCTCGGCGACATGGGCGGCGCCGCGGGCGTGGACGGCGTCGAAGCCGGCGCGGCCTTTCTCGAACAGGATGCCGACCAGATTGACGACGGCGACGGCGCCGGCGACGGCGGCGGCCACGCCGGCCGGGTCGGTGATGTCGGCCATCACCGGGTTGACCTGGGCGGGATCGCCCATCGTCTTCAGGAAGGCGGCGGCCACCGGGTCGCGCACGGCGGCGCGGACGATCCATCCGTCCGCCGCCAGTCTGCGCACCACCTGACGGCCGATGAAACCCGAGCCGCCGAAGACCGTAACAACGCGCCGGTTCATGCCTGATCTCCCCGCATAGCAATCGGGACAAAGGCTATTCGTTTCCGCGCCCTGGCGCAACCGGCAGGGGCGACGAATCCGGCGGTTCCGTACCGGGACGGAAAAAATCTTCGAAAACATCGTTGACAGCAGGGGGGAAGGTCGGATATCCCTCTGCGCCTCGGTCGGGGCTACCCCGGCTGAACCACCTGCCCAGGTGGCGGAATTGGTAGACGCGCACGGTTCAGGTCCGTGTGGCTGTGAAGTCGTGGAAGTTCGAGTCTTCTCCTGGGCACCATTACCTCCCGCACGGGTTTCCCGACGGGAAGCCCCCCGAGGGGCGTCTTGCAAACGGCTCTTCCGGGGATACCTGGAAGGGCCGTTCGCATGTCAGTCACATACCATATCGGCGATCTGCCGGCCGGGCTGGACCTGGGGCCGGTCGTCGCCATCGACACCGAGACGATGGGGCTGAGCCTGGTCCGCGACCGTCTGTGCGTGGTGCAGCTCTCGGCCGGGGACGGCGACGCCCACGTGGTCCACTTCCCCCGGGCCGAATATGCCGCCCCCAATCTGGTCCGGCTGTTTTCCGATGCCGGGGTGGTCAAGCTGTTCCACTTCGCCCGCTTCGACCTGGCGATGATCCGCCGGCATTTCGGGGTGCGGTGCGATCCGGTGTTCTGCACCAAGATCGCGTCGAAGCTGGTGCGCACCAATACCGACCGTCACGGGCTGAAGGATCTGTGCCGCGACCTGCTGGGCGTCGAACTGTCGAAGCAGCAGCAGACGTCGGACTGGGGGGCGGCCGAACTGTCGCCCGAGCAGTTGGCCTATGCCGCCTCGGACGTGCTGCACCTGCACCAGCTGAAGGCCAGGATGGAGGCCCTGCTGGACCGCGAGGGCCGGCGCGATCTGGCCCAGGCCTGCTTCCGTTTCCTGCCGGCCCGGGCCGATCTGGATCTGGCCGGGTGGGACGGCGAGGATATTTTCACCCACTGACCGGCGCATCCCTGGCCCTTATTGCCGGACGGTGCGGATTTGCCTTCCGCTGGCGGCGGGGATTCGTATAGTGATGGCCTCGCGCCATTGTCGGCGCGTCGCTTGCCAGTTTGGACTTCGACGCCTCCATGACCATCGCTCTCCGCGACGCCTCCGCCGCGCCTGCCGACATCGCTGCCGCTCGCCGGGTTCTTGAGGTCGAGGCCCAGGCACTGGGGGCATTGGGCGATTCCCTGGGCGAGGCTTTCGCCGCCGCCTGTGTCGCCCTGGCCGGGGTATCCGGCCGCGTGGTGGTGTCCGGCATGGGCAAGTCCGGCCATGTCGGGCGCAAGATCGCAGCGACCCTGGCCTCGACCGGCACGCCGGCTTTTTTCGTCCATCCGGCCGAAGCCAGCCACGGCGATCTGGGCATGATCACCCGCGACGACGCGGTGATCGCCCTGTCCAATTCCGGCGAGACGCCGGAATTGTCGGACATCGTCGCCTTCACCCGCCGCTTCGCCATTCCGCTGGTGGGCATCACCTCGCGCGACGGCAGTTCGCTGGCCCAGTCCAGCGATGTCGCCCTGGTCCTGCCCCCGATCCCCGAAGCCTGTCCGATGGGGCTGGCCCCCACCACGTCGACCACCATGATGCTGGCCCTGGGCGACGCCCTGGCGGTGGCGCTGCTGGAGCGCAAGGGCTTTTCCGCCGCCGATTTCCGCGTCTTCCATCCCGGCGGACAGCTGGGCCGGCGCCTGCTGAAGGTGGCCGACCTGATGCACGGGGGCGACGCGGTCCCCCTGGTCCGGGCCGACACGCCGATGGCCGAGGCCATTCTGATCATGACCGCCAAGAGCCTGGGCTGCGCCGGCGTCGTCGATGCCGACGGGCGGCTGGCCGGGGTGGTGACCGACGGCGATCTGCGCCGCCATATGGGACAGGCGCTGCTGGAGGCGACGGCCGGCGCGGTGATGAGCCGCAATCCCAAGACCATCGCTCCCAACCTGCTGGCCGCCGAGGCGCTCAGGATCATGAACGAGAAATCCATCACCAGCCTGTTCGTGGTCGAGGACGGGCGGCCGTCCGGCGTGCTGCACGTGCACGATCTGCTGCGGGCCGGGGTGGTCTGAGGGTCCGCATGGTTCTGCGCGCCGACCCCGACGTGATGCCACCTGTGCGCAGGCGTGGCGCCCATCCGCGGAAGCCGGCGGGTCACCATCGGTATTCCCGCTTCGTCGGCGTGATGAAGGTCGCGCTGCCGGCCAGCGCGGTGGTGTTGCTGGGGCTGGTGGTGGTGTGGCCCAAGCTGGCGCGCGACGTCGACCGCTTCCAGATCGGTTTCGCCGCCCTGTCGCCCACCTCCGTCGAGACGCTCAGCATGGTCAACGCCCACTATCAGGGGCTGGACAACACCAACCGCCCCTATACCCTGACCGCCGAGCGGGCGACCGAGACCAGTTCCAAAAGCGGCATCGTCATCTTGGACAATCCCAAGGCGGATTTCCTGACCCGCAAGGGGACCGGCATCTATGTCGAGGCCAGGACCGGCATCTATTATCAGGCCGACAAGATTCTCGACCTCGAAGGCGAGGTCAGTCTTTATCAGGACGAGGGCAACGAGATGCATACCGAAAGGGCGCGAGTCCACCTCGATACCTCTTCGGTGGAAGGCGACATGCCGGTGACCGGCAACGGTCCGCAGGGGCGGATCGCCGGCACCGGATTCCGGATCGACGACAACGGCCGGCAGATGCTGCTGACCGGGCGGTCCGAGGTGCAGATGCGGGGGGCGCGACGCAAATGAGGGCGCTGCTGCGGATCGGACTGGGATTGGCCGCCCTGTTGCTGGCCGCCGTTCCCGCATGGGCGCAGGGGTTCAACCTCAGCCGCAACAACAACGAGCAGATCCAGGTCTATGCCGATGGCGGCATCGAATGGATGAACGATGCCCTGCGGGTCATCGCCCGCGGCAACGCCAAGGCGGTGCGCGGCACCGTCACCGTCACCGCCGATACCCTGACCGCCTATTACCGCAAGGGGGCCGCCGGCGACGAGATCTGGCGCCTGGATGCCGACGGCGCCGTCACCATCGCCACGCCGACGGAGACCGCGACCGGGCACAAGGCCAGCTATGACCTGGACAAGGCGGTGTTCGTGCTGCGCGGCTCGCCGGCCAGGCTGGTGACGCCCACCGACACGGTGACGGCCACCGAGATGCTGGAATATTGGGAAAAGGATCTGCTGGCGGTTGCCCGCGGCGATGCCGTCGCCATCCAGAAGGACAAGCAGATCCAGGCCGACGTGCTGACCTCGCATTTCAAGGAAAACGCCAAGGGCAGCATGGAGATGCGCCGGGCCGATGCCTATCGCCATGTCGTCTTGACCACCCCGCAGGAACAGGTGTTCGGCGACCGCGGCGACTACAATCTGGAAAGCGGTATCGCCACCGTCACGGGTTCGGTTAAGATCGTGCGGACCGGCAACGAACTGAACGGCGAGTACGCCCACGTGAACCTCAATACCGGCATCAGCAAGCTGTTCGGCATCGGGCCGGGCGGCCAGGGCGAGGGTCGCGTCAGCGGGTCCTTCACTCCGGACAAGAAGGACGCCAAGGAGCGCCGGGCGGTATTCCGCGGCCCCGGCGCTTCGGGCGGGTCGTCTTCCGACGACAAGAAGCCATAGGGGGCGGCGGATGGACGCGAACCAGTCTTCCGTTACCCTGTCCGGGGACGAGCGTTTCCCCGGTCCGCGCCTGGTGGCCGATCAGTCCGGCCTGGTGGCGCGCGGGATCGGCAAGCGTTTCAAGCGCCGCACCGTGCTGGGGGACGTGTCGATCTCGGTGCAGCGGGGCGAGGCGGTGGGCCTGCTGGGACCCAACGGGGCCGGCAAGACCACCTGTTTCTATTGCATCACCGGCCTGATCAATCCCGACATGGGGCAAATTCTGCTGGACGGCCACGACATCACCGGCCTGCCGATGTACCGCCGCGCCCGCCTGGGGATCGGCTATCTGCCGCAGGAAGCCTCGATTTTTCGCGGCCTGACGGTGGAAGGCAACATCATGGCGGTGCTTGAGGTGGTCGAGCCCGACCGCAGCGACCGCGAAAGCCGTCTTGACGAATTGCTGGCCGAATTCGGCATCGAGCATCTGCGCCGGGCGCCGGCGCTGGCCTTGTCCGGCGGCGAGCGCCGCCGCGTCGAGATCGCCCGCGCCCTGGCGGCCAAGCCGCATTTCATCCTGCTGGACGAACCCCTGGCCGGCATCGATCCCATCGCGGTGTCCGACATCCGCGATCTGGTCCGCCATCTGAAGGACCGCGGCATCGGGGTGCTGATCACCGACCACAATGTCCGCGAGACCCTGGATCTCATCGACCGCGCCTATATCCTGCACGACGGACATGTGCTGATGGAGGGGCGTCCCGCCGAGATCGTGGCGCACGAGGGAGTGCGCCGCGTCTATCTGGGCGAGCGGTTCAGTCTTTAGGCGATGGCTCTCGGTCCCCGCCTGGATCTGCGGCAAAGCCAGTCCCTGGTGATGACGCCGCAATTGCAGCAGGCGATCAAGCTGCTGCAATTGTCCAATCTGGAGCTGGATACTTTCATCGACCAGGAGCTGGAGCGCAACCCGCTGCTGGAGCGCGAGGATTCCGAGCCGCCCGAGGCGGCGGACGTCTCCGATGCGCCCGAGCCGGCTCCGGCCGGGGACGAGCCGATGCTGGACGGCCAGACCCGGGCGTCGGCGGAAGATTCACTCGATGTCGATTACGACAATCTCTACAACAACGACAGCGCGTCCGATTCCGCCGGTTCCGAGGCCTTCGGCCAGTGGAGCGGCAGCGGCGGCCGGCATGATTTCAGCGACGGCGACGGTGACTTCGATCAGATTCTGGCCGGCGATGTCAGCCTGCGCGATCATCTGGTCGCCCAGATCAACATGGATTTTTCTGCTCCCGCCGACCGTCTGATCGGGTTGCATCTGGTCGAGATGCTGGACGAATCCGGCTATCTGATCGGCGATGTCGCCGACATTGCCGCCAAGCTGGACTGTCCGCTGGATACCGTGCTGGGGGTGCTGGCCCGGGCGCAGCGTTTCGACCCGGCCGGCATCTTCGCCCGGTCGCTGAAAGAGTGCCTGGCCCTGCAGCTGGCCGAGAAGAACCGCCTGGACCCCGCCATGCAGGCCCTGCTGGACAATCTGGACCTGCTGGCGCGGCGCGATCTGGCCGGGCTGATGAAGGTCTGCGGCATCGATGCCGAGGATCTGAGCGAGATGATCGCCGAGATCAAGGCCCTGGACCCCAAGCCGGCCCTGCGGTTCGACAGCGTGGTGGCGCAGCCGGTCACTCCCGACGTGCTGATGCGCCGCACCGCCGACGGCGGCTGGCTGGTCGAACTGAATTCAGACACCCTGCCGCGGGTGCTGGTCAATTCGCGCTATTACGCCAAGGTGTCCGGGGCGGCGCGCAACCGAGAGGAAAAAGCCTATCTGTCGGAACGCTATCAGTCGGCCAACTGGCTGGTGAAGTCGCTGCATCAGCGCGCCACCACCATCTTGAAGGTGGCGGCCGAGCTGGTGCGCCAGCAGGAGGCGTTCTTCCGCCTGGGGGTCCAGCATCTGCGGCCGCTGGTGCTGCGCGACATCGCCGGGGCCATTTCCATGCACGAAAGCACGGTCAGCCGGGTGAC
>CAJANN010000031.1 GCA_903941095.1 uncultured Rhodospirillaceae bacterium
AATGCGCTTTTTCAGATTATCATCCATGGGAAACTCCTGTTGGTTTGAGGGGGGAGCGATGCGATTTCTCGTGGTGCTGTTGGCGGCCTGGGCACTGGTCAGCATTCGTCCGGCCTGGGCCTACCTGGAAACTCAGCCGGGGACCGAAGAATGGCCCGAGATTCCCGACCGCGCTGGAATGAAGGCGTTTCAAGATCTTTGGCTGCCCCAATGCAATAAAGGGGCGCTCCAGAATGCCGGCGACATGACCATCCATGCTGATGGAAGAATCAGTTACGAGCGGGATGAGATATGGCCGACGGGCTATCGGGTGATCGAGGAAACGCCCCATTACGTCGTGGCGCTGGTGCGAGCACCGACGTTCGAGTTGAAAACAATCAATGTCGCCTTTTGGGCTTTGCGTCCTTTGGGCAAATCCTTCCGCCCTCGTGGGCACACCGACATGAGCACCATGGGGGTGAATTATTGCCTGATCCGTGCCGAGGTCGCACGAGCGACGGAAATCTGGAACTTCACTGACGCCGAATTGGTAGAGTTCTGGAGAACCAGCAAGGACTGCCATCCCAGCAAGACCAAGAAGATCGAAGGCGGTTCCTACTGGGGCGAAGGTTGGGGCCAAATGTGCTACTATGCTCGCGGCAGGCGGTGAGACGCTTGCGCGATGCCGCCATCGCGGCGGGTGACGAATATTCACTTTTTGTTCCAGATGATTCGGCATTTTGAAACCCGCATTCCCCGTCAGTGCTTCGTTGGTCCGTAATGATAGTCATCAAGGGCAGGGTCTCCGCCGGACAGACCAACCAGAACCGCCAGTTTGTTGAACGAATGCCCCATGGACCAAGTCTCCACCCATCAAATTGATGGGAACAATACAGGAACAAATGCCGGCCGTCAAGAGCGCTCCCTTCAAAGCTGCGAGCATCCGAATTCCCGCACGCGATGCGGAGTTCCACCCTTGCTGAAATTCTTGGCGAGATAGGAGGCCCGGTACAGCGCCCGATCATAGGCGGCTTGGTAAGCCTGTTGCTGCTGCGCCTGGATCGCCGGTTCTGCGACGGTGGACGGACGGCGGATCATGATGCTGCCGGTGGTGCTTTGGCCCAGGCACTGACTGCCACAGAAATGGATCAGTCCGGCATAAACCCCACCCAGGATGCGATTCCAGATCGCTTCAACATCCGACAGCAAGCCATAGGGGTTCTGCATCAGCGAGCCGTTGACCAGCAGGGCGACATGGTAGTGCGGATTGGGACTCTGGACCCGTTCCCTCGCCCAGAGGTAATGAACATCCCCCAACCGGGGGCCATAGGCGTCCTTCAGGCATTTGATCAGCCAGGATATCTCATCGTTCTTCCCATTATGGAGATAGGATTGCGGGAAATGGACATCGAATCGGATCAGCATGACCTTGTTATGGCTGGAAACCATATGATCAAGACGCTGCTCGATGCGATGGAGAATTTTCGGATTGTTGTCATCTGTATAAAGCATGGTGACTTCCTCAATTAATTTACGCATATCATGATATGTCTGATTATAGATGGATTGCGTAATGCCATGTATTCTTGAGTTAATAATTGATATATTACCAACAACCCAGACGAATTACTTTCTTTCACTCCCGCCCGGCCCGGTCCCGTGGAATGAAAGTCCCGACGTTCACGGGCTTTGCGTTCTCCGAAAGTTAAAAAATAAAACGCCCGGACAGGTTTCCCCATCCGGGCAGTTTCATCAGTGGACGAAATCCTTGCCGCAGTCACAGCAGCGGCTGCGCGGGAAGGTCTGGTCGATCTTGGCACCGAGGACGTATCCAGCCTGACCACCCCATGCCAGTCCGATCAAGCCACCGACCCACAGGGCCGAGGCCAGGACCGGGGAGGATCGGCCGATGATGCGCAGCACCACGAAGGCGGCACCGGTCATGCCGCCCAGGACCATTCCGGTGGTGCGGGCTTGGGTGCCGGGGCGGGTGTGGGGTGATCCACAATGGGGACAGGGGATCATGCCGCCCTCCCGTGATGCAGGATGGCTTGGCCCAGCAGGGTAAACAGGGCCGCCGGCAGTTGCTCCAAAGCCTGGATGGTGACGCTGCGTCCCGGCAGCAATCCCAGGATGGCGGGGGCGTCGATGCCCAGGCCGAACATCTCGATTCCCAGCAGGTTGGCGGTGCGGATCGCCTCCCTGGTGTTGATCAGATTGTCCGGAGCGCCGTCGGTGACGATCAGGACGATCTTGCGGTCGTGACGCAACGGGACAAGCCGTTGCAGCACCCACCACAGGGCTTCGCCCAACGGTGTCTGCCCCCTGGCCTGCACCAGCAGGTTTTCGGGATGACGCTTTCCGTGGTCGAGGATCGGCACCACGGTATTGGGTTCACTTCCCGGAAAGGCGGTCAGCCCCACCGAAATGCCGCCCTGTTGCAGGGCCTGGGCCAATGCCGCACAGCATTGGCAGGCCAGAGTGATGCGTTCCCGCATGGAGGCCGAGGCATCCAGCAGCACATGGAGCGCGGTGTTGAGGGCCGGTTTGCGTTCCTGGGACAGGAACACCACCGGATCATCCACCGCGATTCCGTGCAGGTTGCGGGAATTCAGCCTGCCGCGCCGGGATGGCCTGGACCGGACCCGGCGGGAGGCTTGCAACAGGCCGAGGAAGCGTGCCCGCAGGCCAGCGGTGACGCGGGCGATGGCGGCGCGTTCCTCCGGTGACAGCGGCGATAGCGGCTTGTCGCCGATGGTGGCGACACTCAGCCGCCCCACCTGTTCGGCCTTGGCCGAAACCTCTTGGCGCAGGATGTCCCCCAGGTCACCGGGAAAGGCCGAAGCGGACAACAGGGTCTCCAGACCCTGTCGGTTCTTCAGCAGCGCCACCATTTGCCGGGCATATTCCAGGCAGGTCATGGAATCCGGGCAGTGTCCCCGCATGGCGGTCAGGACGACTTCCATCTCATCCACCAGGCCGGGCCAGGATTTCTCGATGACCTCCGCCAACGCCTGGCAACGGGGATCGAGATCGGCAATTTCCCAGCTTCGCACCCTCAGCAACAGCCAGGACAGAACCGCATCGCTGGGGGATGGCAATGTCTCCGCAGGACTCAGGAACAGGTGGCGGATCAGCCAGTGGAAATTGCGCCGGCAGCCGGGGAAATGGCGGGACAGTTCCCGTTCCACCCGCCAATCCTCGAAAATGTTCCAGATGTGCTTTTCCAGCGGAGTGGGGGCCGCCTGGGTGATGGCGGCGAAGTCGGTGTGGCGGATGTGGGCGGATTCGTGGTCGATGTAACCGCGAACCAGCCCCAGGAAGGTGGCATCGGCCTGGGCCGGAAGGCTGGGCAGGCGGATGGTGCGCCCATTGGTGAAGGCGTCCTTGCCCCCGATCTCGACGCTCACGCCATAAGCGCGGCCCAGGATATCGGCCAGCAGGGGCAGGCAACGCAGGACGGGATTGGGTTTCATCATGCACCTCCCCTCACCACAGGCCCAGACTGTCGATGGCCGGCATGGGATCATGGAAGGGGATGTCGCCCTCCATGTCCTCGTCGTCCGGAATGGGAACCGGAACCGGGGACGGCAGCGCCACCAGCTCGCGCACCATCTGGTCAGGGTCATGGCCGTCGATGATCTTCTGCCCGTGATCCACCAGGGCTGCCGGGTCGCGCAGCAGGCAGACCAGCCCCTGAGCCATGACCAGATCGGCCCCGCTGATAGGTCCTTTGCCCGGCAGGACGGTCAGCGCCGCATCCAACAGATCGACCACCGGGGCGACACGCGGTTCAACGAAGGTCAGCCCCGCCAGCTTGGCCCGCAGTGTGCGGATGGGAGACAGTGCCTTGGCCGAGGCCTCCAGCTTCCCGGCAAAGCTTTTCTGCCAGGCTTCATCGGCGGCACGGGCCACCTCGCCGAACAGGGTGTGGCCAAGGCTGGTGACGGCATCGCGCAATCCCTGGCCCGCATCGGTCTTGCGCGGCGGTGCGATCT
>CAJANN010000032.1 GCA_903941095.1 uncultured Rhodospirillaceae bacterium
CTGTTCGAAAAGATCAACTTCCTGATGGACGCCACCGTCGGCTTCATCAACGTCAACCAGAACAAGCGGGTGTCCCAGCTGACGGTGGCCGGCGTGGTGTTCATGCCGCTGAACGTGCTGGCGGGAATCGGCGGCATGTCGGAATTCTCGATGATGACCCAGGGCATCCCCTGGCCCATCGCCTATGGCGCCTTCATGGCCGGCATGCTGGCGGTCGGCTGGGGAACCTACACCCTGCTCAAATATTACGAAGGCCGCAAGGCACGCCGCAAGCCGGCCCCCGCCAAGGGCCGCTGAGCGACCCTGGCGGCCGGATCACCGGCCGGCCGGCCGCGGCGGATGCGGAGCCTGATGCGCCGGCGGGGCGGCGGGACGGCGTTCTTCCTCGTCCCCCTCTTTCTGACGGACGATGAAGCCGCGCATGGCCCAGCCCGCGCCATAGCCGATGATGAAGAAGAACCAGATGCCCGCCGCCGCGAACACCAGGGCGCGGCGGACCGATTCCTCGTCGTGGCCGAAGGCCCCCAAGGCCCACAGCATGGGGGCGGCGAACAGCACCGCGATTGCCCCGATCACGCCGATGCGGGTCCAACCGTTGCTGCGAAGCCAGGTAAACCGAACCGAGCCGGACATGATCAACCTCGCATGACAGGGGCGACGTGCACATTGTCTGCCATTTATCGTGCCATGACTATTGCCGATGAAAACTGGCTGAAGACGGATTCTGCATGATCCGGCCAGAAAGGCGTGGAATCCGATCCGATGAGTTTGTATTTCTAGGCTGAGGGAGGGCCTGTGCAAAGAATCTGCGCAGGCGTCAGGAGTGGAAACATGGCGGCGGAGCGGACCAGTTACGAAGTCCAGGTGATGCGCGATGGGCGCTGGGGTGCCGAAAGCTTCCTCGAGGATGAAAAGACCGCCGTCGCCGCGGCCCGCAAATACCTGAACGACAAGAAATGCGAAGGAGCCAAGGTCCTTCGCAACTGGGTGCGCTCGGATGGCACCGTGGTCGAGAAGGAAGTCTTCTGCGAAACCCGCTCGGTCAAGGATGACGGCCCCGTCCGCATCGCCCAGGTCGACAGCGTTCCGGCCAAATGCGAAGTCCCCGACGATTATTTCGGCCATGAAAGCCGGGCGGTGATGAACCGGCTGTTCCGCAATTACATGGAAAAGGCCTTCGTCACCCCCACCGAGCTGATGCACAATTTCAAGGAATTCAAGCGGCTGCAGGACAAGGACACCCTGCTGCCGTCGGCGGTGGATCGGGTTGCCTTCCTGCAGACCAAGGACGGCGAAGGGGATTCCAAGGCCCGCCGGGAAGAGATCTACAAATCGGTCGATGCCGTGTCGGCGCGGGCCCGCCGGGCCGACGGCATGAAACTGCCCAAGCTGAACGGCAGCTTTTCAGAGGTCTACCGGGCCGTGTCGGACATGGCCGACGCCGACACCGACGCCGACTACCTGGCGATGGTGGTGCTGTCGCGCGATCTGGTCAACCTGCGCAGTTGGGTCGGCAAGCTGGACCGGCTGTGCCGGCTGGCGGTCGAGGACGGCGACCCGCATTGCCTGGAACTGCTGGACGGCGTCATCGCCGACGTGCTGGGCGCCAATGTGGTCCAGGAAATCCTGGGCTGGCAGCCGAACCTGGCCGCCGCCATCGGCCGGCTGTTCGATTTGGCCGAAGGCATGATGCCGGTGGAAAGCAGCGAGGCCGGCGAATCCACCGAAATGCTGAACGCCCTGCTGCGGGAAAAGAAGCTGCCGGCCAGCCGCCTGTGCCTGATCGACCGCGCCCACCGCCAGCTCAAATCCCCCAATCCCCTCAACCGCAGCGACCCGTCGAAGGAACTGGAAGCCTTCGCCCAGGTGGTCCAGCGCATCGTCACCCCGAACGGCCTGCTGTTCGGACCGGAAAGCGCCGACGCCCTGACCACCCGCCAGACCAAGCTGGTGGTCGAAGGCGGCGCCGCCGGGCGGCGGGCGGCCATCGCCGCCACCTTCAACGCCATGCCCGACCGCGCCTATGGGGTCATCTATCTGTGCGACCTTGCCGCCAGCGAGTTCGCCGCCAACACCGCCGACGATATCGTCGCCATGTTCGACCGCATCCACGACACCGTTTCCATCGGCCAGCTGTGCCAGCGCAACCTGACCCCGAAGGAACGGATGATCCGCGCCACCAACGCCCATCGGGCGATCATGGGCTCGGTCTTCCCGGGCGACATCAAGGCCCAGGTCGCCGAACGCATCGACACCATCCTGGAACGCTATCTGATCGACGAGCAGATCGTCGAGAAGCTGGATCATCACGAAAGCCCGCTGCGGGACCGCGCCGTCCGGCTGGTGCAGTTCTGCGCCGCCGGCGTCCTGCCCGAGGGCAAGGCCATGACCCGCGCCCGCACCCGCATCCTGGGCCTGCTGCGCCAGCAGAATTTCGACTCCCATTTCGTCGAGGGTATTTCCGACCCGGCCAAGGCGCAGAAGGCCTTGCGCGACTTCCACCAGTTGCTGGTCCGCGCCGGCTTCGGAGGCTGATGCCAAATCCGGATTCGGCGCATTTGGTTGCGCCCCTCGCCGGGCGCAAACCTGCGGTTTGCCTGGCCGCGGCCTTGATGGCCGCCGATACGAACCCCGAATTGTTCACTCGGAATTCGCATGACGGGATCAGGTGGCCAGAAAGGCCCGCGTCTCGCGCACGGCTTCGGCCAGACCGACCCGCCGCACTTCGGTGCCGTCGGGGAAGGCGCCGTGCAGGCGCGACGGCATCATCGGGTCCAGCAGCACGAAAACCCCGTGGTCGCCGGCCCGGCGGATCAGGCGGCCGAAGGCCTGCTTCAGACGCAGCCTGGCGATCATGTCGTCATAGGATTTGCCGCCGAATTCGGCGCGGCGATGGCGGTGCAGGATGTCCGGACGCGGCCACGGCACGCGGTCGAAGACGATCAGCCGCAGCGACCGCCCCGGCACGTCGACGCCGTCGCGCACGGCGTCGGTTCCCAGCAGGCAGGATTCCTCCTCGGAACGGAAGATGTCGACCAGCGTCGAGGTGTCGAGATTGTCGACATGCTGGGCCAGCAGGGCGATTCCGGCCTGATCCAGCGGCACGGCGATGCGCCGGTGCACCGCCTTCAGCCGCGAGATGGCGGTGAACAGCCCCAGCCCGCCGCCGCCGGAAGCCATGAACAGTTCGCGATAGGCCGCCGCCACCTGGGCCAGGTCGTCCTTGCGGACGTCGGTGACCACCAGCACCCGGGTCTGGGCGGCGTAATCGAAGGGCGACGGCATGGCGGCCCGCAGATCCGGCACGGCCAGATGCACGGCGCCGACCCGGCGTTCCGCCGCCAGCCAGCCGGCTTCGCCGTCGCCGTCGCGCAAGGTGGCCGAGGTGATCAGCGCCCCGTGCGCCGGCTCCAGCACCGCCTTGGCGAACGGCAGGGTCGGATCGATCCAGTGGCGGTGCATGCCGGCGTCGATGTCGCGCCCGTCGATGCGGTCGATTCCGAACCAGTCGACCACCGGACGGCCGCCGCCGCCGCC
>CAJANN010000033.1 GCA_903941095.1 uncultured Rhodospirillaceae bacterium
AGTTCGGGCAGTGCCTTGAACAGGTCGGCGACCAGGCCGTAATCGGCGACCTGGAAGATGGGGGCCTCTTCGTCCTTGTTGATGGCGACGATGACCTTGGAATCCTTCATGCCGGCGAGGTGCTGGATGGCGCCCGAGATGCCGACGGCGACATAGAGGTCGGGGGCGACGATCTTGCCGGTCTGCCCGACCTGGAGGTCGTTGGGGACGAAGCCGGCGTCGACGGCGGCGCGGCTGGCGCCGACGGCGGCGCCCAGCTTGTCGGCCACCGCTTCGATCAGGGCGAAGTTCTCGCCCGAGCCCATGCCGCGTCCGCCCGACACGATGATCCGCGCGCTGGTCAGTTCCGGACGTTCGGACTTCGACAGCTGCTGCGACACGAAGGCCGACAGGCCGGGATCGGCGGCCGGGGCCACCGCCTCGACCGTCGCCGAGCCGCCGCTGGCGGCGGCGGCCTCGAAGCCGGTGCCGCGCACGGTGACGACCTTCACCGCATCCTTCGACTGCACCGTCGCCAGGGCGTTGCCGGCATAGATCGGCCGCACGAAGGTGTCGGCCGAGACCACCGCGGTGACGTCGGAAACCTGCGCCACGTCCAGCAGCGCCGCCACACGCGGCAGCACGTTCTTGCCGGTGGTGGTCGCCGGGGCCAGGATGTGGCCGTAGCCGCCGGCCAGCGACACGATCAGCGCCGCCAGGGGCTCGGCCAGATGGTGTTCCAGCGCCGCGGCATCCGCCGCCAGCACCTTCGACACCCCGGCGATCGAGGCCGCCGCCCGGGCGATGGCCCCGATGCCCGATCCGGCCACCAGCACGTGGATGTCGCCGCCGATGCGGGCGGCGGCGGTCACGGTATTGAGGGTCGCGGCCTTGAGCGCGCCGCCCTCATGTTCGGCGATGACGAGAACAGCCATCTCAGATCACCTTCGCTTCGTTCTTCAGCTTGTCCACAAGGGCGGCCACGTCGGGGACCTTGACCCCGGCGCTGCGCTTCGGCGGTTCTTCAACCTGCAGCGTCACCAGACGCGGCGCGGTGTCGACGCCCAGGTCGGCCGGGGAAACCGTGTCGATGGGCTTCTTCTTCGCCTTCATGATGTTCGGCAGCGACGCGTAGCGCGGCTCGTTCAGGCGCAGGTCGGTGGTCACCACCGCCGGCAGGCGCAGCGACACCGTCTCCAGGCCGCCGTCGACCTCGCGCGTCACCGACGCCCGCTCGCCCAGCTCGACCTTGCTGGCGAACGTGCCCTGCGGCCAGCCCAGCAACGCCGCCAGCATCTGGCCCGTCTGGTTCGAATCGTCGTCGATCGCCTGCTTGCCCAGGATCACCAGACCAGGCTGCTCCCGCTCCACCAACGCCTTCAGCGCCTTGGCCACCGCCAGCGGCTGAACCTCGTCGTCGGTCTGCACCAGGATGCCGCGGTCCGCACCCATCGCCAGGGCCGTCCGCAGCGTCTCCTGCGCCCCGGCCGGACCCAGGGACACCACGACGATCTCCGCCGCCTTGCCCCCTTCCTTCAGCCGGACCGCCTCTTCCACCGCGATCTCGTCGAACGGGTTCATGCTGAACTTCACGTTCGTCGTCTCAACTCCGCTCTTGTCCGACTTCACGCGTATCTTCACGTTGTAGTCGACAACCCGCTTGACGGCGACCAGCACCTTCATGGTCTTCCGGATCCCTTGTCCAAGGGCCTTGCCCGCGAATTCGGCATTGCAAGGCGCATTTTGCTGTTGCAATGCACCATATGCCCCTCGGCAGCCGATGTCAACGCCAGCCGAACGGGGCTTTTCAGCGGGTTAGGCGGGGTTATCGGTTGCAGCCGGGAACCCACAGAACGTCGCCGGACCCTTGTGCATTGAGGTGGCGGGCCAGGACGAACAGATGGTCCGACAGGCGGTTGGCATAGGCCACGGCCAGGGGGTTGACCGTTTCGGTTTCGGCCAGATGGGTCATCAGGCGTTCGGCCCGGCGCACCACGGTGCGGGCCAGATGCAGGTGGGCGGCGGCGGCGGTGCCGCCGGGCAGCACGAACGAGGTCAGGGGGGACAGTCCGTCGTTCATGGCGTCGATTTCCCGTTCCAGCCGGGTCACCTGCTCCGCCACCATGCGCAGGGCCGAACCCGGGGGTTCGCCTGCGGCGGCGGGGGTGCACAGGTCGGCACCCAGGTCGAACAGGTCGTGCTGGATGCGCGACAGCATGCCGTCTGCGTCGCCGGCGGTGTTCAGGCGGGCCAGGCCGATGACGGCGTTGGCTTCGTCGACGGTGCCATAGGCTTCGACCCGCAGGGCGTGCTTGGGGACGCGGGCGCCGTCGCCCAGGGATGTCTGCCCCTTGTCTCCGCCTCGTGTGTAGATGCGTGTCAGCGTCACCATCGGCATCGGCCCTCTGCTGGAACGGGCCGTCTTTATGCCATGCGGCCGTGGTTCTGGCGAGAGCGGGCTTCCCTTGCCGGCTGTTCGCCCCCATAATCGACCGCCTTCCAACCCGGAATCCGTCATGCGCCTGTCGCTTACCCTCAGCACCTATATCGGCCGCCAGTTCCTGCTGGCTTTCGCCTCGGCGCTGCTGGTGATCGCCGGGGTGATCTTGCTGTTCGACGTCATCGAACTGATCCGCCGCGCCGCCGGCCGCGGCGACCTGGGCATCGCGGCCCTGCTGGGGATGGCCCTGCTGAAGCTGCCGCAGATGGTGCACATGGTCATGCCTTTCGCGGTGATGATCGGGGCGATGCTGTCGTTCTGGCGGCTGACCCGCACCCATGAACTGGTGGTGGCGCGGGCTTCGGGGGTGTCGGCGTGGGAGTTCCTGGCGCCGGTGGTGACGGCGGCGGTGCTGATCGGGGTGGTCGAGGTGACGGCGGTCAACCCGCTGGGAGCGGCGATGTACGCCCGGTTCGAGAAGCTGCAGGACGAGATCTTGCTGAACAAGACGGGCGTTTTCGACCTGTCCGAGATCGGCCTGTGGCTGCGCGAGGGCGATGGCGCCCGGCAGGTGGTGGTTCACGCCGAGGATGTCCGTCAGGAATCGCTGACCCTGCATCTCAAGGACGTGCAGATTTTCCTGTATGACGGCCCCGACCATTTCGCGAAGCGGCTGTCGGCGGCATCGGGCATCCTGGCCGACGGGGCGTTCCTGCTGTCCGACGTCTGGAGCATGGAAGGCGGCAAGCCCAGCCAGCATCTGGACCATGTCCGCCTGCCCACCGAACTGACGCTGGAGCGGGTGCACGACAATTTCGCCTCGCCCGAGACCATGAGCTTCTGGCAACTGCCGACCTTCATCGCCTTTTTCGAGCGGGCCGGTTTCGCCGCCACCAAGCATCGCATGCACTTCCAGGCGCTGCTGGCCTCGCCGCTGCTCTATGCGGCGATGGTGCTGGTCGCCGCCCTGTTTTCGCTCAAGCCCAACATGCGGGCCGGCGGATTGCTGTCGCGCGTGGGTGGCGGGGTGGCTGCAGGCTTTTCCATCTATCTGTTTTCCAAGGTTATTTTCGCCTTCGGCCTGTCTTCGACCCTGCCCCAGGCCCTGGCCGCCTGGAGCCCGGCCCTGGTTGCCGCCCTGATCGGCACCAGCGGCCTGTTTTATCTGGAAGACGGCTGACGATTGCCAGAAGGGGGGCGGCGGTGCTAAGTCCCCGGCCATGCACGCGCACGCATCCCATAGCCGTTCGGTCTGGCCGGCCGCCGCCCTGGTCGGGGCGGTCGCCCTGTGGCGCTTCGCCCTGCTGGCCTTCGACGCCCCCAACCTGTCCTTCGACGAGGCGCAGTACTGGGCCTGGGCCCAGACCTTCCAGCTGGGCTATTACTCGAAGCCGCCGATGGTGGCCTGGGCCATCGCCGCGACCACGGCGGCCTGCGGCGACGGCGAAGGCTGCGTCAAGCTGTCGCCGGCGCTGGCGCATCTGCTGACCGCCGGCCTTCTGTACCTGCTGGGCCGCGACCTGTGGGACCGGACCGTCGGCGCCTGGGCGGCCGTCGCCTGGACGACGCTGCCGGCGGTGGCGCTGTCGTCGGTGATGATCACCACCGATCCTTTCCTGCTGGCGGCCTGGGCGGCGGCGCTGCTGTGCGTGGTCCGCGGCCGGCGGGCCGGGCCGGCGGCGAACCGCTGGTGGATCGGGCTGGGGGTGGCCGTCGGCCTGGGGCTGCTGTCCAAATACGCCATGCTGTTCTTTCTGGTCTCGCTGGCCCTGTGGCTGGCCTGGGACCGCGAGGCCCGGCCGCTGTGGCGGTCCGGCGGGCTGTGGCTGGGGATCGGCCTGGGCGGGCTGATCTATCTGCCCAACCTGCTGTGGAACGCCCGCAACGGATTCGTTTCGTACGAACACACCAAGGACAACGCCGCGCTGTCGGGGGGGCTGTTCCACCCGGACAAGCTGCTGGAGTTCGTCGGCGGGCAGTTCGTCGTGTTCGGGCCGATCCTGATGGTCGGCCTGATCGCCGCCATCGCCGCCGCCTGCCGGCGGCAGGCATCGTCCCGCGAGCGGATGCTGGTCAGCTTCACCGTGCCGATCCTGCTGGTGATGACGGCGGAAAGCCTGCTGTCGCGGGCCAACGCCAACTGGACGGCGCCGTCCTTCGTGGCCGGGACCCTGCTGGCGGTGGGCTGGCTGGCCGGGCGGGCGCGGGTGTGGCTGGCGCTGTCGCTGGCGCTGCACCTGCTGATGGCGTTCAGCCTGTACCATTTCGACGTCGTGCGGCCGCTGCTGGGGCAGCGCGCAGAAAAGCTCGATCCGCTGCGGCGGGTGCGCGGCTGGGATCTGGTCGGCGGCCGGGTGTCGGAGATCCTGGCGCGGCATCCCCAGGCCCGCCTGCTGGCCGACGAGCGCAAGGTTCTGGCCAGCCTCACCTATTACGTCCGGCCGCATCCGTTCGACGCCGTCAAATGGAACCCCAACCGGCAGGTGCGCGATCATTTCGACCAGACCACCCGGCTTGAGCCCGGCGAGCCCGAGATGATCTACGTCACCGAAAATCCCGAGGTGCCGCTGTCGGTCACCACCCGCTTCCGGACCGCCCGGCAAATCGACACCATCCGCATGCATGTCGATGCCGGGGCGCGTGCCCGCCCGCTGGCGGTGTGGCACCTGACCGGCTTCCTGGGGTATTGACGGCGATGCGGGGACTGGCGGCTGTCTGGCGGTCGATCGAGGCGCATCCGTGGCTGTGGAGCGCGGCGGCGCTGGCTCCGCTGGTTTTGCTGCCGCAGATCGACCTGACCGTCGCCGGTTGGTTCTATGACGCCGGCCGCGACGTTTTTCCGGCACGCTCGGCGCCGTTGTTCGAATGGTTCCGCAAGTCGATGCCGGTCTATCTGTTCGCCATCGCCGCCCTGGTGGCGGCGGCGTGGCTGGCCGGCGAGATCCGGCGGCGGCCGCTGCTGGGCGTCACCCGCCGGATCGCGGCGTTTCTGCTGCTGTCCCTGGCGGTGGGGCCGGGGCTGGTGGTCAACGCGATCCTCAAGGACAATTGGGGGCGCCCGCGGCCGTCCGAACTGGTCGAGTTCGGCGGCCACAACACCTATGTGCGGCCGCTGATGATCAGCGACCAGTGCGACAGCAATTGTTCGTTCTCGTCGGGGCATGGCGCCCTGGGCTTCTGGCCGGTGGCCCTGGCCCTGCTGGCGCCGCCGGCCTGGCGCCCTGCCGCGGTCGCGGCGGCGGTCCTGTTCGGGGCGATGGTCGGCTTCGTGCGGATCGCCCAGGGCGGGCATTTCCTGTCCGATGTGGCTTTCTCGGCGGCGATCACCGTGGGGCTGATCGTCTGGTTGCGGCGCCGTCTGCTGAAAGAATCGTCGCGGACGAGCCCCCGGCGGGACTTAAACCCCTAGTCGCGCCCCTGATTCTCGGGTAATAATGTAAGTTCAGACTGAGCTGCGCCACCAGGCAAGGACCGGGATGCCCTGCGCATGCGCGTGGGTTTTTGTATTTTCTATCGACGAGAATGACACATGGCTTGGAACCGAGATAATCATGGTAGCCGCTCCCGCGATCGCGGCCGGCGGGACGACTTTGGCGGCGATATGGGGGGCTACGAGCCTCGCGCGCCGCGCATGCCCAGCAGCTTCGACCGTCAGGCGGTCAGCCAGGCGAACGTGACCGCCACCGTGAAGTGGTTCAATGCCTCGAAGGGTTTCGGCTTTGTCGCCCCGTCCGATGGTTCGCCGGATGCCTTCCTGCACATCTCCGCGCTGGAGCGTGCCGGTCTGACCCAGGTTGCCGAGGGCACCACCATCGTGTGCGACCTGGGCCAGGGCAACCGCGGCCCGCAGGTGGTGTCGGTGCATGAAGTCGATGCCAGCACCGCGACCGCCACTCCCCGCGCCTCGGCTGGCGGCGGCGGCGGCGGCGGCGGCATGCGCGCCGACCGCGGTCCCAGCGAGACCGTCGAAGGCGTGGTCAAGTTCTTCTCGGCCGAGAAGGGCTTCGGTTTCGTCCAGACCGACGAAGGCGGCAAGGATGTGTTCGTGCACATCAAGGCGCTGGAGCGGTCGGGCCTGAAGAACCTGGAAAGCGGTCAGCGGGTGCGCATCACCACCACGCTGGGCCAGAAGGGTCCGCAGGCCGATTCCGTCGCCCTGATCTGACGGTTTGCCGTTCGGGCAGCCCCCGCGTCATGCGCGGGGGCTTGTCCCTTTGTTACCGCCGGCTCCTTCAGGGCTGCAGGGCGGGCCGCCGTGATCCACCGGGATCCGGCATTCACGATGACTTCAGCCTTCCATGCGGATGTCGGGACAACGCCCCCTAGGCGGGTTGCTCCCTGCTCAGGGCGTCGTCCATCAGCGCCGCATCGATTTCCACCAGTCGCGGTCCGTCCGTCCACACCAGGGCGCAGCGGATGCGCCGTCCCGGATACAGACAGGCCAGGGCCAGCCGATAGGCCGCCATCTGCCGGACATATAATTCGGGGATCGGCTCTCCCGATGCCGGGGGGCGGCGGTTGGTCTTGTAATCGACCACCAGCACCTCGGTTTCGGTGACCACCAGCCGGTCGACCCGCCCGGCGATGGCCCGGTTGCTGCCGACCAGACCGACGATGGGCACTTCCGCCCGGCTGCCGGGGGCGAACAGCGGCGCGAAACGGGGATGGTCCAGGATGTCGGTCACTTCGGTGGCCAGGACCAGGGCATCTCCGGCGGTTTCGATCCCGGCTCCGGTCAGGAAGCGGATGGCCGCCCTGGCGCGGCTTTCCCGCGCCACCTGCGGCAGCACTTCCAGCAGGCGGTGAATCAGCCGGCCGCGGCGGAAGCGGGCGGCGGCATCGTCGCCGCTCAGCGGCGAGCGGACCGGGGGCTCGACGCCATCGGGCCGCGACGGCGCCAGCGGCCGAGGCGGCGCCGGTTCCGGCTCGGGCCGGCGGCGCAGCCAGTCCGGTTCCGGCGGTGGCGGCGGGCGGCCGTGCCCGGGGCTGCCGGCTGAAGCCGGCCGGTCGGGGGGGGCTTCCTGCCGGCAGGACAGGCGCAGGACGGTGGCGTCGGCGGTTTCGCCGGCATTTTGCAGGAACGGGTCTTCGACCATTTCCGCCAGGGGCTCCAGGCCGGCACGGATCAGGTTGTACCAGCAGCCCGCCGGGGCAGCCCGCCGGGTTTCCCAGCCGCAGACCAGCAGATGGTCCTCGGCCCGGGTCATGGCGACGTACAGCAGGCGGCGATATTCCCGTTCGGCGGCCAGCCGGCGGGCCTGGCGGGCATCGGCGCACAGCGTGTCGTCCCAGTCGGCCCTGGCCGGCCACAACAGAATTTCGTCGGCGGGGCCGCCGCTCCACAGCAGGCGCGGCCCCTTGGCCGGCATCTGCAAGGTGTCGGGCAGGATGACGATGGGGGCCTGCAGGCCTTTCGAGCCATGCACCGTCATGATGCGCACGGCGTCGCGGCCGCCTTGTTCCAGGTCTCGCTTGATTTCGACCGCGCCGGTGTCCAGCCAGCGCAGGAATCCCTGCAGGCTGGGGGGGTGGCCGCGTTCGAAGGCCAGGGTCAGCGACACGAATTCGTCGATAGGGTCCTCGGCATCCGGCCCCAGGCGGGCCAGCAGGGCGCGCTTGCCGCCCAGCGGTCCCAGGATATGGGCGAACAGATCGGCCGGACCCAGGCGGTCGGCCTTGTCCATCAGATCGGACAGGTACAACTGCGCCCGGGCCAGGGCACTGTCCGCCCCGGCCTTGCGCCGCAAAGCGTCCCACAGACCGGATTCGCCGCGGTTCCAGGCCAGTTCGAACAATTGCCGTTCGCTCAGTCCGACCAGCGGCCCCTTCAGCACGGTGGCCAGCCGCAGGTCGTCCTCGGGCAGCAGCAGCACCTCGCCCAGGGCCATCAGGTCCATCACCGCCAGCTGTTCCGCCAGGACCATGCGGTCGGCACCGGCCACCGGCACCCCCGATCCCTTCAGCTCACGGACCAGATCCTCGACGAAACCGCCGCGGCGGCGCAGCAGCACCATGATGTCGCCGGCCCGTACCGGCCGGCCCTGGCTTTCCAGCTCTTGCGCTCCCACCATCCCGGCGATGCGGGCGGCCACCAGCCGGGCCAGCCGGGTGCGCGGGGAATCGCCCCGGATGCGTTCGACCGGCGGCTTCCACGGCGGCGGGTCGTCGATGGCGCGGGGGCTGACCGGCGGCCACAGTTCGACGCGGCCGGCCTGTCCCTGGCGAAAGGCGATGTGGCGGCCGTCCTGGTCGCCCAGCACGCCGTCGCGGCCCGGCCCGGTGAACACCGCGTCCACCGCCTCCAGCACCGCCCGGGTCGAGCGGAACGACAGGTTCAGGGGGATCTCGGCCCAGGTCTGACCGGCTGCCGGGACGTGGACGGCGAACAGCCGGCGCATGTCGTCGAAGGCCTGGGGGTCGGCCCGCTGGAAGCTGTAGATGGATTGCTTGGCGTCGCCGACGGCAAAGACGGTTCGGACCTGTTCGCGGGCGCCGCGGCCGGCGAAGAATTCCTCGGTCAGTCCGGCCACCACCGCCCACTGGTCGGGATTGGTGTCCTGGGCCTCGTCGATCAGGACATGGTCGATGCCGCCATCCAGCTTGAACAGGACCCACGGCGCCACCCCGGGCCGGGCCAGCAGATCGCGGGCGGCCAGGATCAGATCGTCATAATCCATCAGGGCGCGGCCCTGCTTGCGCCGTTCGTAGGCTGCCAGCAGGGCCTCGCCCAGGCTCAGCAGGGCGGCGGTGGAATGGGCGACGTGGGCGGCCTTCAACCGGGCCGAAAGGCGCAGCATCCGTTCGGCCTCTTGCCCCAGGGCGGCGTCGATGCCGGGCTGGGCGCCGACTTTCCTGGTGCACAGCGTCTTGCGGATGGCGCCGTCATTGGTCAGGAACACCGCCATCCAGGCGGCAAGGGTGTCGGCCCGGCCGGCGGGGTCGGCCAGCCATGCGGCCATCGCCGTTCCCTTGCGGGCGTCGGTGTCCGAGCCGTTCAGCAATGCCGCCGCCGCCAGCCGCAGCGCCGGAGCGTCGAAGGCGGCATCGGCCACGGCGGCGGCGGTGATGGACCGGGGGCTGTCGCCCGGTTGCAGGTCCAGCCGCGCCCACAAGGCCCGCTCCACTCCGGCGGGGCCGCCCTCACGCTGGATCAGCCGGCGCAGGCGGCCGCGGTCGCCGGCCAGTTCGGCCATCAGTTCGGGAAAGCCGGTCTCGTGCACCAGGGCGGTGACCGTGGCCAGGGCGGCGGCCAGCGCCGGGTCGGCGCCGTCGCGGGCCTGGGTCAGCACCTCTTCCTTGGCTTCCTCCAGCAACTGCCCGGCATCGCGGTCGTCCATGACCTGGAAATGCGGGGCGATGCCGGCTTCCAGCGGAAAGCGCCGCAGCAGCGACTGGCAGAAGGCGTGGATGGTCTCGATATGCATGCCCCCGGGGGCGTCCAGCACATGGGCGAACAGGCGTCGGGCGCGGACGGCCGTGCCGGCATCGGGGCGGCGGTCCAGCAGGGCCGACAGGTCCTGCTCCAGCCGGTCGTCGCCGGCGGTCGCCCAGCCGGCCAGCCTGGCGTTGATGCGGTTGCTCATCTCGGCGGCGGCGGCCTTGGTGAAGGTCAGGCACAGCACTTTGTGGGGGGGCGTGCCGGCCAGCAGCAAGGCCAGGACACGGTCGGTCAGCACCTTGGTCTTGCCGGTGCCGGCGCTGGCGGCCACCCAGACCGAGGCGCAGGGGTCGGCGGCCCGGCGCTGGCGGTCGGCGGCATCGGTCAGCAGGGCCTGGGACGGGATGGTCATGGTGGGGCCGAGTATAAACAAACGCGGGCCGCTTGCGCGACCCGCGTCGTTCATGCCGGCCTTCCCCGTAAGGGGACGGCGGAAGAGTTACGCCTCGGGATTGTCGTCGCGGGCGCGCTTCTTCTTTTCGTACTGTTCCTTGCGTTCGGCCTTTTCGGCCTCGACCTGGGCGGTGACGTCCTCGCCGGTGGCCTGATCGACGCACTTCATCGACAGCTTGACCTTGCCGCGATCATCGAAGCCGATGACCTTGACCTTGACGCTGTCGCCGACATTCAGGATGTCGGCGGTCTTGGCGACGCGGTCGCGGGACAGTTCCGAGATGTGGACCAGTCCGTCGCGCGATCCCAGGAAGTTCACGAAGGCGCCGAAATCGACGACCTTCACCACCTTGCCGGTATAGATGACGTTCATCTCGGGCTCGGCGACGATGCCGCGGATCCAGTCGATGGCCCGCTGCCCGGCGTCGGAATCGGTCGAGGCCACCTTGATGGTGCCGTCGTCGTCGATGTCGACCTTGGCGCCGGTGGATTCGCAGATTTCGCGGATGACCTTGCCGCCGGTGCCGATGACTTCGCGGATCTTCTCCTTCGGGATGTTGAAGGTGATGATGCGCGGGGCGTTGCCGGACACTTCCGACCGGGCGCTGTCCAGACCCTTGGCCATTTCGCCCAGGATATGCAGGCGGCCGTCCTTGGCCTGGGCCAGGGCGATCTTCATGATCTCCTCGGTGATCGAGGTGATCTTGATGTCCATCTGCAGGGCGGTGACGCCGGCTTCGGTGCCGGCGACCTTGAAGTCCATGTCGCCCAGATGGTCTTCGTCACCCAGGATGTCGGACAGCACGGCATAGCCGGTGTCTTCCTTGATCAGACCCATCGCGATGCCGGCGACCGGGCGGGGCATCGGCACGCCGGCATCCATCAGGGCCAGGGACGAGCCGCACACGGTGGCCATCGAGGACGAGCCGTTGGACTCGGTGATCTCGGAGACGGCGCGCAGGGTGTAGGGGAAGGCTTCCTTGGTCGGCAGGCAGGGATGGATGGCCCGCCAGGCCAGCTTGCCGTGGCCGATCTCGCGGCGGCCCGGGCTGCCCATGCGGCCGGTCTCGCCCACCGAATAGGGCGGGAAGTTGTAGTGCAGCATGAAGTTTTCGCGGTATTCGCCGGCCAGGGCGTCGATGATCTGTTCATCCTGGCCGGTTCCCAGGGTGGCGACCACCAGGGCCTGGGTCTCGCCGCGGGTGAACAGCGCCGAGCCGTGGGCGCGCGGCAGCACGCCGACCTGCGCCACGATGGGACGCACGGTGCGGGTGTCGCGGCCGTCGATGCGGATGCCGGTCTTCAGGATGTTGCCGCGCACCACGTCGGATTCCATGTCCTTCAGGATCCCGGGGGTCACGGCCAGTTCGGCGTCGTCGGTGATCAGCGCAGTGGCCTTGGCCTTGACGGCGCCGACCGCGGCGTAGCGGTCCTGCTTCTTGACGATCTTGTAGGCTTCGGCCATTTCGGCGGGGATGCCGGCGCTGTTCAGCTTGGCCTTGACCGCCTCGACGGCGGGCGGCGGCGGGGCGATGTCCCACGGCTCCTTGGCGCAGGCTTCGGCCATCTCGATGATGGCCTGGATGACCGGCTGGAACTCGCGGTGGCCGAACATCACGGCGCCCAGCATGACGTCTTCCGACAGTTCATGGGCTTCCGATTCGACCATCAGCACGCCTTCGGTGGTGCCGGCGACGACCAGATCCAGCTGCGAGGCCTTGACCTGATCCAGGGTCGGGTTCAGCACGTACTTGCCGTCGATCCAGCCGACGCGGGCGGCGCCCAGCGGCCCCATGAACGGCACGCCGGAAATGGTCAGCGCCGCCGAGGCGCCGACCAGGGCGACGATGTCGGGGTCGTTTTCCATGTCGTGCGACAGCACGGTGCAGACGATCTGGGTCTCGTTGCGGAAACCGTCGACGAACAGCGGGCGGATCGGACGGTCGATCAGACGGGAGACCAGGGTCTCCTTTTCGCTGGGGCGGCCTTCACGCTTGAAGAAGCCGCCGGGAATCTTGCCGGCCGCGAAGGCCTTTTCCTGGTAATTGCAGGTCAGCGGGAAGAAGTCCACACCCGGACGCGGAGCCTTGGCGGCGACCGCGGTGCACAGCACCGCCGTTTCGCCATAGGTGGCGAGAACCGCGCCATCAGCCTGTCGGGCGATGCGGCCGGATTCCAGAACCAGCTTGCGGCCGCCCCACATGACTTCCTTGCGGGTGACGTTGAACATCGACATTCGTTTCGATCCTTATCCCATACGCATGCCGCCGGATTGCGGTCATGCACCTTTCTTTCCGCCCAATGGCGGCCGCCCGCGAAGGGACCATTCCCCGCGCGGGCTTCAGACGACCGCCGTGACGGCGGTGAAAAAAACAAACCCCCGAACCGGGTTCGGGGGTTTGTCGGACCTTACTTGCGCAGACCCAGGCGGGCGATCAGCTGCTCGTAGCGGCCGACATTGATGCCCTTCAGATAGTCCAGCATGCGGCGACGCTGGCCGACCATGATCAGCAGGCCGCGGCGCGAGTGGAAATCCTTCCGGTGGTCCTTGAGGTGCTCGGTCAGATTGCGGATGCGCTCCGACAGAATGGCCACCTGGACCTCGGGCGACCCGGTGTCGCCTTCATGGGTGGCATATTCCTTGACAACTTCGGCCTTACGCTCAGGCGTGATCGACATCGTCTTCTCCTGAAGAGTGGGTTTCGAGATTGAACACGCGCAGGGAGCGGAGCTCGCCGCCGGCACAATGTCCCAACGCCACCGGCCGCCCGTCGCACACCACCTTGACCGTCAGGTCGCCGGCGGCGGCTTGGACCGGATCGCGGAAGGCCAGCCGTTCAAGGGCCAGGGGCAATCCGCTCCGGAGACGCCGGGCCTCATCTTCCGTCAAGGCCAGGGCCGGGATGTCGTCCAGCGCGGTCAGGATCGGAAGCAGTTTGGCCCGAAGGGCGGGACCTTGCCCCAGTGCCCGGGCGTTGTCCAGGGAAATCGCGTTGCTTTCGTCGAAGGGGCCGCAGGCGGTGCGGCGCAGGACGGCGACATGGCCGACGCTGCCCAGCGCCTGGGCGATGTCGCGGGCCAGCGAGCGGATATAGGTTCCCTTGCCGCAGGCCACCTCGAACTCGGCCAGGTCGGCCGAGGGGCGGCCCAGCAGGGTGATGCGGTCGATGCGGACCCGCCGCGCCGCCAGATCCACCGCCTCGCCGGCGCGGGCCAGGTCATAGGCCCGCTCGCCATCCACCTTCAGGGCGGAAAAGATCGGCGGGACCTGCTCGATGTCCCCGGTGAAACGCGGCAGGACGGCGGCGATGGCGGCATCGTCGGGGCGGACGTCCGAGGTGGCGATGACCTCGCCCTCACGGTCGTCGGTCGAGCGCGCCTCGCCGAAGGCCAGGGTGAAGCGATAGGTCTTGGCCCCATCCATGACATAGGCGACGGTCTTGGTCGCCTCGCCCAGGGCGATGGGCAAAATCCCGGACGCCAGCGGGTCCAGGGTTCCGCCGTGCCCGGCCTTGGCGGCATCGGCCAGGCGGCGGATTTCCGCGACCACCCGGGTCGATGTGACGCCGACCGGCTTGTCGATTGCCAGCCAGCCGTGGACCGGCGCTCCCTTGCGCTTGCGGGCCAATCAGGCCGCCGGACGCATCTGGGCGACACGGGCCTGCATCTTGCGGACCGCGAACGACTTGGCCTTGGCCCCCAGCCAACCCTGCGGGTCGAGTCCGACGACCTTCAGCACCATGTTGACCGCCCGTTCGGTGTGCTTGAGCTGATAGACGCTCCAGGCCCGGCCGGCATAGTCGCGGTTGCAGCGGACGCGGTCATAGGGCAGCCCGGGCGGATCGTTGGCGGCATGCCAGGCGCTGGCCAGTTCGTCGTCGTCGGTTTCCTTGATCCGGCCCACCGCCACCAGGGCCCGGCGCAGCATGCCCACGCCCTCGCGCTCGATATAGCGGTTCATGAAGGTGTAAAAAGTTTTGTAGTGGCGGAATTCGTCGCCGGCGATGCGGTGGCACAGATCCTTCAGCACCGGCTCGCCGGTGGCGTCGCGCAGGGCCGAATAAAAGCTCGACGTGCCGGTCTCGACGATGCAGCGGGCCAGCAATTCGCCGGTGCGCGAGCCGCGCACCGAGGTTTCCCGGTCCTGGGGCACCTGATAGATCTCGGTGAACTTGCCGAAGCGTTCGGCAAAGACGAAGGACGGGTCGGCCAGTTCGGCATAGCGGCCCAGAACATCGCCATGCTGCACTTCCTCGACCTGCCATTCGGTGGCGATGTCCAGGAAGTCCCGGTCGCCGGCGAAGATCGCCGACAGATAGGCGGTGTAGTCGCCGGCATTGCGTTCCACCATCGCGGCGGCCTTGACCACCTTCAGCAGATCGGGATCCAGCTTGCCGGCATCGAAGCCGGCCCAGTCGATGTCGTCCGGTGTCCAACGCGGCATTATTGTCTCCCTTGCCGAGGCGCGCTCATCTTGCCAAGACCCATAGAGGAATCAAGGGGAACCAAACGACAAAGGGCCGGCCCAAGACGGCCGGCCCCTTGCGCAACGGATCGATGTCAGTGCGCGGCAGCCTGCAGGGCCTGGGCAATGGACATCAGCTTTTCCGCCGCCACCCGGGCGGGTTCGGTCTTGGCGTCGGCCAGGGCTTCCTTGGCGGCCTGCAGCCGGGCCGAAGCCATGTCGTGGGTGATGTCGGAGACCGGCAACGCCTCTTCGGCCAGCACGGTGATGCGCTGCTCGTTGACCTCGGCGAAACCGCCGGCCACGAAGATGCGGGTGGAAACCTTGCCGCCGTCATGGACGTCGATGACGCCCGGACGGACGGTGGAGATCACCGGCGAATGCTGGGCCAGGGCGCCGAAGTCACCTTCGGTGCCGGGCACCACGACCATGTCCACCGGCGAGCTGATCAGCAGCTTGGCGGGCGACACCAGTTCGAAATTGATCTTGTCGGCCATGAGCCCATGTCCCTACGGCTGAACTGAAACGAGTGGGGCGGATGACCGGATGGCCACCCGCCCGCACACTTCTTACGCGGCCTCGGCGGCCAGCTTCTTGGCCTTCTCGACCACTTCGTCGATGGCGCCGACCATGTAGAAGGCGACTTCCGGCAGGTGGTCGTATTCGCCGGCGACGATGGCCTTGAAGCCCTTGATGGTGTCTTCCAGCGAGACCAGCTTGCCCGGCGAGCCGGTGAACACTTCGGCCACATGGAAGGGCTGCGACAGGAAACGCTGGATCTTGCGGGCGCGGGCCACGACCAGCTTGTCTTCTTCCGACAGTTCGTCCATGCCCAGGATCGCGATGATGTCCTGCAGCGACTTGTAGGTCTGCAGGATGCGCTGCACCTCACGGGCGACGCCGTAATGTTCCTGGCCGACGACGCGGGCGTCGAGCGCGCGCGAGGTCGAGTCCAGCGGGTCCACCGCCGGGTAGATGCCCAGCTCGGCGATCTGACGGTTCAGCACGGTGGTGGCGTCCAGGTGGGCGAACGACGTGGCCGGGGCCGGGTCGGTGAGATCGTCGGCGGGC
>CAJANN010000034.1 GCA_903941095.1 uncultured Rhodospirillaceae bacterium
CAAGAAAAGAACCGCCTTGATAGGTCTTACGGCCGAGTTTGTAGCGACCGATCCCTATCAGAAGACCATCATCTTCTGCGAAGACATCGACCACGCCGAGCGGATGCGCCAAGCCCTGGTCAATCTGAATGCCGCCAGGGTCGCCGAGAACCGCAAATACGTCATGCGGATCACCGGCGACGAGCTGGAAGGCAAAGCCGAGTTGGACAACTTCATCAACCCGGAAAGCCGGTACCCGGTCATCGCCACCACCAGCAAGCTGATGACCACCGGCGTCGATGCCCAGACCTGCAAGCTGATCGTGCTGGATCAGCGCATCCAATCCATGACCGAGTTCAAGCAGATCATCGGACGCGGCACCCGCATCAACGAGGATTACGGCAAGTTCTGGTTCACCATCATGGACTTCAAGCGGGCCACCGAGCTGTTCGCCGATCCCGACTTCGATGGGGACCCGGTCCAGATTTTCGAGCCGGGACCTGGGGCACCGCCCGTGCCGCCCGACGAACCAGAACAACCCGATGCCCCCGATGGACCGCGCCCCCCTGGCGAGCCGCTGCCCCCTGACAAACCGGGCGAACCGCGTATCCGCTATGTGGTCGATGACGTCGAGGTGATGGTCCTGGCCGAGCGGGTCCAGTATTACGGCCCGGACGGCAGGCTGATCACCGAATCCTTGCGCGACTACACCAAAAAATGCGTCCGCAAGCACTATGCCTCGATGGATGAGTTCCTGCGCCGCTGGACGTCGCCCGAACGCAAAAAGGCGATCATGGACGAAATGGCCGCCCAGGGCGTGTTGTGGGAACCCCTGGCCGAGGAAGTGGAAAAGAAGCAGGGCCAGGCCCTGGACCCCTTCGACCTTGTCTGCCATGTGGCATTCGACCAGCCGCCCCTGTCGCGGCGGGAGCGGGCCGAGAATGTCCGCAAGCGTGACTACTTCACCCGTTACGGCGGCACCGCCCGTCAGGTGCTGGAAGCCCTGCTCGACAAGTACGCCGATACCGGCATAGAAAACGTGGAAGACATCAAGGTCTTGCAACTGGACCCGTTCACCCGGCTCGGCAGCGCCGTCGAGCTGGTCAAGGCGTTCGGCGGCAAGGATCGCTATCTGCAAGCGATCCAGGACCTTGAGACCCAATTGTACGGATGATCAGGGGCGGTTATGTCGATCAGTGCGACGGTTAAGGCGATTCAGGACATCATGCGCAAGGACGTGGGCGTCGATGGCGATGCCCAGCGGATCGGCCAGTTGGTCTGGATGCTGTTCCTGAAGATTTACGACGACCGCGAACAGGAATGGGAGTTGCTGGACGAGGATTACGTCTCGCCCCTGCCTGAAAACCTGCGCTGGCGCAATTGGGCCGCCGATACCGAAGGCATTACCGGCGACGATCTGAAGGACTTCATCGACACCAAGCTGTTCCCCGGCCTTCAGAACCTTTCGCCCAGGGGCGGCGACAAGCGGGCCTTCGTCATCAAGGGCGTGTTCGAGGACGCCTATAACTACATGAAGTCGGGCCAGTTGATCCGCCAAGTGATCAACAAGATCGAAGAAGGCATCGACTTCAATAAGGCGCAGGAGCGCCACCTGTTCGGCGACATCTACGAACAGATTCTGAAGGACCTGCAAAGCGCCGGGAACGCCGGGGAATATTACACGCCTCGCGCCGTCACCCAGTTCATGGTCGAACGGGTCAACCCGCGCCTGGGTGAACAGGTGCTGGACCCGGCCTGCGGTACCGGTGGCTTCCTGACCAGCGCCATCGAACACATCCGCAAGAACGACGTGAAGACGGTGGAGGACGAAAAGGTGCTTCGGGCATCCATCCACGGCGTGGAAAAGAAGCCGTTGCCCCATCTGTTGGCCACCACCAACATGATCCTGCATGGCATCGAGGTGCCCACCAACATCCGCCATGACAACACCTTGTCGCGGCCCTTGATCAGCTATGGCCCCAAGGATCGGGTGGACGTGATCGTCACCAACCCGCCCTTCGGCGGTATCGAGGAAGACGGCATCGAGACCAGCTTCCCCGCCACCTTCCGCACCCGTGAAACCGCCGATCTGTTCCTGGTGCTGATCACCCATCTGCTGAAGGACGGGGGCCGCGCCGCCGTGGTCCTGCCCGACGGCACCTTGTTCGGCGAGGGCATCAAGACCCGCATCAAGGAACATCTGCTAGAAGCCTGCGACCTGCATACCGTGGTCCGCCTGCCCAACGGCGTCTTCAACCCCTATACCGGCATCAGGACCAATCTGCTGTTCTTCACCAAGGGCCGCCCCACCCGGCGCACCTGGTTCTACGACCATCCCTATCCGGCTGGGGTGAAAAGCTATTCCAAGACCAAGCCCATGCGGGTCGAGGAATTCGGCCCAGAGCGTGAGTGGTGGGGCACCGAGGCGGACGGCTTCGCCACCCGCCAGCCCAGCAAATTCGCATGGTGTGTGGACATCGCCGAGATCAAGGCGAAGAACTACAACTTGGACTTCAGGAACCCCCATCAGGGCGAGGCGATAAGCCACGATCCCGACCTGCTGCTGAAGCACTATTCCGACATCCAGGCCGCCCTGGCCGCCACCCGCGACCAGATCAAAGCCGCCCTAGCTGCCGCGCTGGAGACAAGCGCGTGACCCAGGCCCTGATCGACAATTTGCCCCTGATCGCCGCCGCTCCCGATGGCATCAAAGCCCTGCGCGGCCTGATCCTCGACTTGGCGGTGCGGGGGAAATTGGTGCAGCAAGACCCGCAGGATGAACCGGCGAGTGAGCTGCTGAAGCGGATTGCGGTGGAGAAGGCGCGACAGGTGAAGGCTGGGGAAATTAGAAGTGGGAAAATGCTCCCTTCGGTTGCTCCAGACGAAACCCCATTTGAGGCTCCGTGCAGCTGGGAATGGACTCGGATTCGGAGTGTTACCGCTGATCGAGGACAGGAAGTTCCAACTGGCGATTTCACTTATATTGATGTGTCTGCAATTGACAAGGAAGTCGGTCGAATCAGTGACGCGAAAGTCCTATCAGCGGATGAGGCCCCTAGTCGGGCAAGAAAGATTGTCGAGATGGGAGACGTTATCTATTCATGCGTCCGCCCTTACCTCCTTAACGTTGCGATCA
>CAJANN010000035.1 GCA_903941095.1 uncultured Rhodospirillaceae bacterium
CGCCACCATCGAGGCGGCCCGCGCCGGCGAGGCCGGCAAGGGCTTCGCCGTGGTCGCCGGCGAGGTCAAGTCCCTGGCCAACCAGACCACCCGGGCGACGGCGGAGATCGCCGCCCAGATCCAGGCCATCCAGAACGAGACGGCGACCGTGGTCAACGAAATCGCCGCCTTTGCCGCCATCATCGGCGAGGTCGACGCCATCGCCCGCTCGGTGGCCAGCGACATGGCCGAACAGGACGTGGCCACCCGCGACATCGCCCGCAATATCCAGAGCGCCGCCATCGGAGCCGCCGAGGTGTCGGCCCTGCTGGATCATCTGTCCGAGGCGGCGGGGCGGGCGGGAACGGTGGCCGGCGACGTGCGGGGACTGGCCGACACCGTGTTCGGCGCCTCGCGGAACCTGGATGCCGCGGTCGACAATTTCCTGGTCCAGGTCAGAACCTGATCCGCGGTGCCCGGGCTGGGCAGCCCGGTCAGCGGTTCAGCCAGCGTTTGCGCAGTCCGTCGCGCTCCAGCATCAGCCATTGGATGGCCAGGACGGCCATGCCGTTGTTGATGCGGCCGTCCTTGGTCATGGCATAGGCGTCCTCGGTGGGGATGGTGAAGACGCGGATGTCCTCGCCTTCGTGCTCCAGGCCGTGGATGCCGTCGACGGTGGCGGCATCGATGCGGGCGCAGTACAGGCGGCAGCTTTCCGACGAACCGCCGGCGGTGACCAGATAGGCGCCGATCTCGATCATGTCGGTCGGTTCGGTTCCGGCTTCTTCCCTGGTTTCCCGCCGCGCCACCGCGTCGGGGTGCTCGCCCGGCTCGATGATGCCGGCCACGCATTCGATCAGCCACGGATACCAGCCGGCCGCCAATGCTCCGGGGCGGAACTGCTCGATCAGGGCGACCTTGTCCAGGGCCGGATCGTACAGCATGACCACCACCGCATGGCCGCGCTCGAAGATCTCGCGCACGATGTCCTGGGTCCAGCCGCCGGCGAAGGTGCGGTGGCGCAGGCGGTAGCGGTCGATCTGGAAATAGCCCTTGAACACGGTGTCCTTGTCCAGGATCTGGACGTCGTCGGCGGAAAAGCGGGGTCCGGTCATGGCGTCAGTAGGCCCACAGGGTGCCGGTGCCGCCCACCGCCACGGTGAACAGGCCCAGAACCAGATTGATGGCGACGATCTGGCGGATGCGCGCCTGGGCTGCGGCGGCCCCGGGGATGTCCCCGGCCTCCAGCAGCCGCTTGAAGCTGCCGAACGGGCCGAAATACAGGAAGATGAAATTGGCCACCATCAGCAGGCCGGTGGCCTGCATGATGTGGATGTGCAGGCCGCCGCCGGCGATGCCGCCGCGGTAGCCCAGGAACAGCACGCCGTAGCCGCTGACCAGCAGGGCGGCGATGGACAGCCAGACCCAGGCGAAGAAGCGCGGGAAGACCCGGCGCCACAGG
Organism: uncultured Rhodospirillaceae bacterium; assembly: GCA_903941095.1. Lineage (GTDB taxonomy): Bacteria > Pseudomonadota > Alphaproteobacteria > Rhodospirillales > Magnetospirillaceae > Magnetospirillum. The sequence goes on from CAJANN010000035.1 coordinate 1,442, forward strand.
GCCAGCCGGTCCGGCGGGCTCATCTCCATCACCGAGGGGCGCAGGACCATGTGGGCGAAGAACATGCCGCCCACCCATACCACCGATGCCGCCAGATGAACGGCCAGGGCCAGAACGAACGCCGCCATCTCGGTCAAAGCCCCAGTTTCGCGATGATTTCCGCCGCCAGGGCTTTGATTTCCCGGGTGGCGGTATGGCGCGGATTGCTTTCCAGGACGCCCTTGCCTTCCATCAGGCTGGCGGCGAAGGCCACACGGTTGCCCAGCACGGTGTCGGCCACCGGCATTTCCGCCTGCAGGATCTTCTGGCGGACGGCGTCCACCAGCTTGCCCCTGGCCGGCGTGCGGTTGAACACCACCAGGGCCGGGGTCTTTTCCTTCCTGGCCATGTCCAGGGTCGGCTGGGTGGCCCACAGGTCCAGCGGCGTCGGCTGCATCGGCACCAGGATCAGGTCGCCGCCGCGCACGGCGATGCGGACATCGGTTTCGGCATGGGGCGGGCTGTCCACCAGGATCAGGTCGACGTCGCGCTTCATGCGGTCCAGTTCCGTCGACAGCCGCCAGCCCGAGGCCTGCAGGAAGACGATGCCGCCGCCGGCTTCGTCGACCAGTTGCCGCCGCACCGAATGCCACATGGCCAGCGAGCCCTGCGGATCGATGTCCACCAGTCCGACGCGGTGCCCGGACAGCGCGAAGGCCACTCCCAATTGAGCGGCGATGGTGGTCTTGCCGGCACCGCCCTTCTGCTGGGCGATGGTGATGGTCTTGGCAGCCATGTTTTCCCCCGGAAAATCGTCGGATCAGGCTATCGGGTTCCTGCGCATTTGCAAGAGGGCTATGGAGTAGGCTTAGACCCGTCGCAACGGATTGCCTTGGTGAAGATGTCCTCTTCCCCGGTGCGGCAGCGGTCGTCGAACGACAGGCCGGGCAGCAGACGTCCGGCCTCGGGAAGCATGGTCCAGGGCTGGCTGCCGCGGAACACGGCGCAGCCGTGCCGTTCCAGGATGGCGGCCAGGGTGACGGGCCGGTTCCATTGCATCAGGCTGCGGTTCCACCAGACATGGTCGTTGGTGAACCACGTATATTCGTCGTCGGGCATCCAGGCGGACAATCGCGGCGAGTAACGCCCCTGCGCGTTCATGTCGCCGCGCTGCAAGGCGTAGGAAAAGGACGAGGCGGAATCGAACCACACCTTGGCGCAGGAGGCGAAGCGGCCCATGTCGACGGCCTGGGCCTCGCGGGTCCAGCGCGCCAGTTCCGCCGTCTGGCGCCATGCCGCCGGCACGGTGGCGGCGGCCAGCAGCAGCGGCACGGCCAGCCACAGCCGGCGATGGGCGGCGGGCGACAGCAAGGGCGCCGACAGGCTCCACGCCGCCGCCAGGGTCGGGCCGGTCAGCATCAGGGCGGGAATCAGGTAATGGGCCGCCGGCTGCTTGGCCACCATCACCACCGTGGCGACCTGGGCCAGCACCAGGCCGGCGGCCAGCCGGGCCATGCGGTTGCGCGGCAAAAGGCCGCGGCGGCGCAGGCGGAAATAGACGGCCAGCAGGTAAAGGGCGGCCAGGATGGCCAGGCTGAACAGCAGCTTCGAGGAAAACATCTTGAAGACGGCGCGCGGCAGCTTGCCGGCCTGCACCGCCCCGGCCTCGCCGGTGCCATAGGCGCCGCTGTGGGTCAGGACCCGTCCCCACAGGTCGACGAACAGCTCCCACGAGGGCAGGGCCGGAGAGACGAAGACAAAAAACGAAACCACGGTGGCCAGCGGATAGACCACCAGCAGACGGCGGCGGTCCAGCAGGAACAGCGGCAGCAGGCCCAGGGCCAGGAATTGCAGCTTGCAGGCGATGCCGAACCCCATGATCAGGCCGAACAGCCCGGCCAGCCGGTCGCCGGGACGGTCGGCGCGGGCGGCGGCGAAGCCGGCGGCGGCCAGCAGGGCGGCGGCGGCGATGACCAGGGGCTCGGGCTTGGGGTGCAGGCCGAACTTGGGAATCAGCATCGACAGGAACGGCGACGATTGGGCCAGCAGGGCGGCGGTCCGGCTGTTGGTGGCGGCCAGCACGGCGGCGCCCAGCCCGGCCAGGGCCAGCGCGACCGGCGGATAAAAGGCCAGGGTGGCGGCCAGCAGATGACGTTCGGGGTCGCGCAGGACCTGCTCGACCAGGGCGCCGATGGGGGTGGCCGGATGCATCAGCCGCAGGACCGCCGCGATCAGCACCTGGGCCGGCGTGCCGGGATGCGACAGGTCGGTGGGGGGCAGCCCCTCGACGATGCGCAATCCGTTCAGCAGGTAGTAATAATCGGGGTCCAGGTTGAACACCTGCCACAGCGGCAGGCTGACGGACAGCATCAGCCCCAGCAGGCCGGCGAAGGCCAGGGGCAGCAGCCACAGGATCGGCGGGGCAAGGCGGCGCACGGTCATCTCCGTCATGGACGCAACGGTCGCTGACGGTGTAACCGAAGCCGCGTCCTGTTGCACGCGCTAAGCCGGGCAGGCATGATCCGCCGGTACTCGAAATTGGCGGAGCCCCCAATGGACATCATCCTGCAAGCCCTGTTTCTCGGCATCGTCGAGGGGCTGACCGAGTTCCTGCCGGTATCGTCGACCGGGCATCTGATTCTGATCGGCGATCTGCTGGGTTTCCAGGGTCCGCCCGGCAAGGCCTTCGAGATCATCATCCAGTTGGGGGCGATCCTGGCCGTCTGCGTGGTCTATCGCCGGCGGCTGGCCGGGGCGGTGGCCGGCATGGGGAACGATCCGGCGGCCCGGGCCTTCATCCGCAACATCCTGGTCGGCTTTCTGCCGGCCATGCTGATCGGGGCGGTGGCCTACAAGGCGATCCGCGCGCTTCTGGATTCCCCGGTGATCGTCGCCGTGGTCCTGATGGCCGGCGGCGTGGTGATCCTGCTGCTGGAACGCCTGAACCGTCATCCGCGCTTCCTCGCCATCGAAGACTTTCCTTTGCCGCTGTCCCTGAAGATCGGCCTGTTCCAGTGCATCGCCATGATTCCCGGGGTGTCGCGTTCGGGGGCGACCATCATGGGGGCGCTGCTGGTCGGGGTCGAACGCAAGGCTGCGGCCGAGTTCTCGTTCTTCCTGGCCATCCCGACCATGCTGGGGGCGACGGTGTTTTCCGCCTACAAGAACCGCGCCGACCTGTCGTTCGACAATGTCGGGCTGATCGCCATCGGCTTCGTCGCCGCCTTTCTGGCCGCCCTGGTGGTGGTGCGGGCGGCCATCGCCTTCATCAGCCGGCACGGCTTTGCCCCCTTCGCCTGGTACCGGATTGCCTTCGGCGGCATCATGCTGGTGCTGCTGCTGAAGTAAGCGGCGGGATTCCGCGGCTTTGACCGGCCGTCGGGGGATGCGTTTTTTTGCGTGTGTTGGGCCTGTAATAGCGATAATGAACGTGCTATAGACACCGCTTCCGGCGGGCCGGCCTTGGGCTGGCGCGTGTCGGCTGCGCGGGCGTGGCGGAATTGGTAGACGCACTGGATTTAGGTTCCAGCGGCTTAGGCCTTGGGGGTTCAAATCCCTTCGCCCGCACCAGACAGCCAGGGACGCGCCGCGGTGCGGCCGCCGGAATTCGTGAAACGATTGGATGCGATTGGCGACGAAGTGATGCAGGTAACCGAGACCAAAGCTGACGGCCTGAAGCGCGAATTCAAGGTCGTCGTTCCCGCGGGGCAGCTCGAGACGCGCACCCAGGACCGGCTGGCGGAGATCGCCCGGACCGTGAAGCTGCCGGGGTTCCGTCCCGGCAAGGTGCCGATGAAGATCGTGCGCCAGAAATATACTCCGGCCATCATGGGCGAAGTGCTGGAACATGCCGTCAATGACGGCGTGCAGTCGGCCATCACCGAGCGCGGCCTGCGTCCGGCGGCCCAGCCCAAGGTCGAGATCACCTCGTATGCCGAAGGGACCGACCTGGAGTTCGCGGTGGCCCTGGAAGTGCTGCCCGAGATCACCCCGATGGATTTCGCCTCGATCGCGCTGGAGCGCGAGAAGGCCGACATCCCCGCCGACGAGGTCGAAGACACCCTGAAGCGGCTGGCCGAGCGCCATGAAAGCAGCGAAGCCGTCGACCGCGCCGCCCAGTCCGGCGACATCGCCGTCATCGACTTCCTGGGCAAGCAGGACGGCGTCGCCTTCCCGGGCGGCGCGGCCAACGATTATCAGCTCAAGCTGGGATCGGGCACCTTCATCCCCGGGTTCGAGGAACAGCTGGTCGGCAAGAAGGCCGGCGACGCCGCCGTGGTTTCCGTCAGCTTCCCCGATGGCTATGGCAATGCCGATCTGGCCGGCAAGCCCGCCGAGTTCGAGGTCACCGTCAAGGAAGTCCGCGCCGCCAAGGCCGCCGACCTGGATGACGAGTTGGCCAAGAAGGTCGGCCTGGACAGCCTGGACGCGCTGAAGTCGGCGATTTCGGAAGAGATCGGCCGCGAGCTCAACGCCATCGGTCGCGGCAAGGTCAAGCGCAAGCTGCTGGACGCCCTGGCTGCCGGTCATGATTTCGAGGTTCCCTCGATGATGGTCGAACAGGAGTTCGAGGCGATCTGGAAGCAGATCAGCCAGGACCGCGAGCAGGGCCGGGTCGATCCTTCCGACGAAGGCAAGGACGAAGACACGCTGAAGGCCGATTACCGGGCGCTGGCCGAGCGCCGGGTGCGTCTGGGCCTGCTGCTGGCCGATGTCGGCCAGAAGAACGCCGTCACCGTCACCCAGGACGACCTGAACAAGGCGCTGATCGAGGAAGCCCGCCGCTATCCCGGTCAGGAGCATCTGGTGTTCCAGTACTACAAGAACAACCAGGATGCGCTGAACGCCCTGCGCGCCCCGATCTTCGAGGACAAGGTCATCGACTTCATCCTGGAACTGGCCAAGGTCACCGACATTCCGGTGTCGGCCGCCGATCTGCGCAAGGACCCGGACGAGGCTGCCGCCCCCGCCGAGTCCGAGGCCAAGCCGAAGAAGAAGGCCCCGGCCAAGAAGAAAGCCGCCGACAAGGCCGAATAAGCCGGATCGTGCAGCCGGTTTCTTCCGGCGGCGGTCTTGCGCGGAGGGCTTTTCCCCTCCATTCTAAGGGGGCGCGGGTTTTGCCCGCGCCCCGTTTCATTTCTGGCGCGCCGCGATCCGCCGGCCCCATCACGTAAGGACGGACCATGCGAGAGAGAGATCCCATCGACCTCTACATGAACACTTTGGTGCCGATGGTGGTCGAACAGACCAACCGTGGCGAGCGCGCCTACGATATCTATTCCCGTCTGCTGAAAGAGCGGATCATCTTCCTGACCGGCCAGGTCTTCGACGAGATGTCCAGCCTGATCTGCGCCCAGCTGCTGTTCCTGGAATCCGAAAATCCCACCAAGGACATCGCGCTGTACATCAACTCGCCCGGCGGCGTGGTGACCAGCGGGCTGGCGATGTACGACACCATGCAGTACATCCGTCCCCAGGTGTCGACCGTGTGCCTGGGGCAGGCGGCGTCGATGGGGTCGCTGCTGCTGACCGCCGGCGCCAAGGGCAAGCGGTTCGCCCTGCCCAACGCCCGGATCATGGTGCACCAGCCGTCCGGCGGCTTCCAGGGACAGGCCACCGACATCGAGATTCACGCCCGTGAAATTCTGTCGATCCGTGCCCGCCTGAACAGCATCTATGTCCATCACACCGGCCAGCCGATCGAAGTGATCGAGCAGGCGATGGAACGCGACAAGTTCATGACCGCCACCGACGCCAAGGAATTCGGCCTGATCGACGAAGTCGTCACCGCCCGTCCCGCGCTGGGCGGCGATGATTCCCCGAAGCCGGCCGACTGATCGGATCATCTCGGCCCGTCCCCCGGGTTCCATGCGGGATTTTCGTTGTCTGCGGCGGGGCGGAACGGATAACATGGGCGGTCAGAGCCTTGCCGCTGTCTATAGGGAGCACCGATGAGCAAGTCCACGAGCGGCGATTCCAAAAATACTCTCTACTGCTCGTTCTGCGGAAAGAGCCAGCATGAGGTGCGCAAGCTGATCGCCGGGCCGACCGTGTTCATCTGCGATGAATGCGTCGAGCTGTGCATGGACATCATCCGCGAAGAGCACAAGACCACCCTGGTCCGCTCGCGCGACGGCGTCCCCACGCCCAAGGACATCCGGATCGTCCTCGACGATTACGTCATCGGGCAGGAGCATGCCAAGAAGGTGCTCTCGGTGGCGGTGCACAACCACTACAAGCGGTTGCAGCATGGCGGCAAGGCCAACGAGGTCGAGATCGCCAAGTCCAACATCCTGCTGATCGGCCCGACCGGCTGCGGCAAGACCCTGCTGGCCCAGA
>CAJANN010000036.1 GCA_903941095.1 uncultured Rhodospirillaceae bacterium
ACCTTGTCCTCGCCCCAGAAGACGATGGCGTCGCTTGCGTCGGCCTTGCGCAGCAGGTTCTCGGCATAATTCAGGCGGGCCTGGGGGAACCAGCGGGCGCCCGGCATCTTGCGGACGTCGTCGACGGCCACGGCGCCGGGGCCGTCGCCGACGATGCCGCCGAAATCCCACACGCTCGTCCAGAAACGGTCGGGCGAGGCCACCGACCAGCGCCACAGGCCGTCATAGTCGGACAGGGCGGCGCCCCAGCGGCGGTTCACCTCGCGCAGGAAGGCGGTCATGTTGGCGTTGGCCACCGTGTCGGGGCTGGGCTGCCACAGCGGGGCGGTCATGGGATCTCTCCTGAAAGGGGGCTCAGTTGCCCTTCAGTTCGGCGGCGACCTGACGGGCGCGGCCAAGCTGACGGGAGTTCATGCCCTTGCCCAGGCGGTCGCGGGCATCTTCGGCCTGCTTCAGCCCCTGGGCGGCGGCGATGTCGTAATTGACCCAGGCGCGGACCGGGTCGGGATTGGGGAAGCCGTGTCCCTTGGCGGCCAGATCGGCCAGCACCAGCATGGCCCCGGCATGGCCGCCCCAGGCGGCGGCCGACAGCCAGCCGATCGCCTGGCCCAGGTCCAGGGGCAGATCCAGGCCGGTCAGGTGGGCCATCCCCAAGGCATGGGCGGCTTCGGCGTGCCCCTGGCGGGCGGCCTCGACCAGCCATTCCTCGGCCTCGATCATGCCAGGACGCATGATGTCGGGGCGGCGCTCGTCGCCGGCGGCCTGCAGGGCGGCGGCCCGGGTCGGATACAGGCGGTCGCGTTCGGCATTGTCCTTCTCGCGCGCCACGTCCTTGAACAGCAGGCGCCACTGCGCCGGTTCGGCCAGCAGCATGTGGCCCAGGCGGAACTTGGCTTCGGCGTTTCCGGCCAGGGCGGCCTCGGTGTACCAGTGCCGGGCCTTGGCCCGGTCGACCAGCACGCCCTGACCGCTTTCGTAAAGGTCGCCGACCGCCAGCAGAACCGCCGGATCGCCCTCGCCGGCCAGGGTTTCCAGCCAGCGCACCGCCGCCGGGCCGCCGATGCCGTCGCTGCGTCCGGCCAGATACAGGTCGACGAAGCGGCGCCGGGCCACGTCGTCGCCCAGGTCGCCGGCACGGTACCACCATTGCGACGCCTGGCCCAGATCCTTGGCCACGCCGTCGCCCTGTTCGTAGGCCCGGGCCAGGCTTTGGGCGGCGGCGACATGACCGTTGCCGGCGGCGGCGGCCAGCCAGGCGATGGCGTCGGTGGGATTTCTTTTGACGCCGGTTCCGGTCAGGTAGGCGTGCCCCATTTCATACTGGGCCTGCGGGTCGCCCTGGGCTGCCGCCTGCAGCGGCAGGTGATGGGCCGGCGCGGCGGTGGCGGCCTTGGCCTTGGCGGCCGGCTTGGTCTGCGCCAAAGCCGGACCCGCGACCAGAACGGCAAGCAGGACGGTGGCGGCGGCGATCCTCATGGGGCTGGGCTTTCCGAAAGACAGGGAAGTGCTGCGCCGCATGATTCCACAGGGGCGGCGGCCTGTAAACGAACTCAATGACCTTTTGTCGCCGCGTCGATGGCGGCGGCCAGCGCGATGTCGCGGTCGGTGACGCCGTGCGCATCGTGGGTCGACAGCACGATGTCGACGCGGTCGTAGAGGTTGCTCCATTCCGGGTGGTGGTTCAGCCGCTCGGCGGCCAGCGCCACCCGGGTCATGAAGGCGAAGGCGGCGGCGAAGCCGTCGAAGCGGATGCTTCTGGCGATGGCGTTGCGGCCGGGGACGTCGTGCCAGCCGTCCAGGCCGGCAAGGGCTTGGGCGCGGGCGGCGCCGGTCAGCGGTCTGGTCATGGCGGGATCTCCGAAATTGGCGCGACAGTCTGTTAATGGGCACCCTTCACGCCCACATCAAGGCAGGGTAAGGTAGCCGCATGTCCCGTCTCATTCCCCCCCACAGCGTCCCGCCGACGCTGGACGATCTGGAAACCATCGCTCAGGCCGCTTTTGCCGAAATTCCGGCGGAGCTGCGGTCCTATGCGGCCGACATCATCATCCGCGTCGAGGATTTCCCCGACGAGGATGTCGAACAGGAAATGGAGCTGGAATCGCCCTTCGACCTGCTGGGCCTGTACCGGGGCGTGTCCCTGGCCGACACCAGCTTCTCGGAGACGGCGCCGCGCTCGGACGTGGACATGATCTTTCTCTATCGTCGCCCCCTGCTGGATTACTGGTGCGAGACCGGCGAGGATTTGTCCGGCCTGGTCAAGCACGTGCTGATCCACGAGATCGGCCACCATTTCGGCCTCAGCGACGACGACATGGAACGTATCGAAGACGAATCCTGAGCAGGAGGGCCGTGCCCATGCCGGAAGTCCCAGTCATCGCCTTGCCGCCGGACCGGCTGTACAGCCGCTGCGACCCCGACAGCCTGCCGTTCGCCTCGACGGCCGAACTGGATGAAACCGACGAGCCCATCGGCCAGGACCGTGCCGTCGAATCCATCCGCTTCGCCATCGGCATGGCCCATCGCGGCTTCAACCTGTTCGCCCTGGGGCCGGAAGGGACCGGGCGGCGGTCGCTGGTCATGCAGTTCCTGACCCAGGCGGCCAAGGATCAGCCGGCCCCCGACGACTGGGTCTATGTCAACAATTTCGACGTCAACCACCGGCCGCGGGCGCTGCGGCTGCCGCCGGGGCGGGCCAACGGCCTGAAGAAGGATATGGACGCCCTGGTCGCCGAACTGGGCCAGTCCCTGCCGGCGGCCTTCGACACCGACGAATACCGCCATCGCCGCCAGGCCATCGAGGCCGCCCTGAAAGAGCGCCAGGAAGAAAACTTCCAGGGCGTCGGGGCCGAGGCGGCGGAAAAAAGCGTCGCCCTGATCCGCACGCCCGTCGGTCTGGCCCTGGCCCCCATGCGCAACGGCGAGGTGCTGTCCCCCGACGAGTTCCAGAAGCTGCCCGAGGAAGACCAGGCCCGCTTCAAGTCCGAGATGGAGCGGTTGCAGGAAAAGCTGGAAGCCGCCATCAAGCAGGTGCCGCACTGGGAACGGGAAACCCGCGCCAAGATCCGCGAACTGGACCAGGAAGTGGCGTCCTTCGCCATCGGCCACCTGATGGACGAGGTGCGGGCCAAGTATGCCGACCTGCCCGACGTGCTGGAATACCTGGATGCGGTGGCCGCCGACGTCGCCGACAATGTCGGCGATTTCCTGAGCGACGGCGAGGATGAGCGCCCCAAGCCGCGCCGGCCCGGCGTCTCCGGCGAGGGGGCGATCCGCCGTTACCGGGTCAACGTCCTGGTCGACCACGGCGAGACCGCCGGGGCGCCGGTGGTGTTCGAGGACCACCCGACCCAGCCCAACCTGATCGGCCGGGTCGAGCATTTCGCCCATTACGGCGCCCTGATCACCGATTTCAACCTGATCAAGGCCGGCAGCCTGCACAAGGCCAATGGCGGCTATCTGGTGATGGATGCGCGCAAGGTGCTGATGAATCCCTTCGCCTGGGAGGATCTGAAGCGCGCCCTCAAGACCCGCGACCTGCGCATCGAAAGCCCGGGCCAGAGCATGGGCCTGATGAGCACCGTCACCCTGGAGCCGGCCCCCATCGGCCTGGAGATCAAGGTGGTGCTGATCGGCGACCCCATGCTGTACTACCTGCTGTCGCACTACGACCCGGAATTTTCCGAGCTGTTCAAGGTGGCCGCCGATTTCGACTGGCGCATGGACCGCACCCCGGAAAACGTGCTGGGACTGGCCCGTTCGGTCGCCACCCTGACCCGCAAGGAGGGGCTGAAGCCGCTGGACCGCGGCGGCATGGCCCGGGTGGTCGAGCAGGCCTCGCGCGAGATCGAGGATTGCGCCAAGCTGTCCACCCACATGGCCAGTCTGGCCGATCTGGTGCGCGAGGCCGACCATTGGGCCGGACAGGCCGGCAGCGCCATCATCTCGGCCACCCACGTGCAGCAGGCGGTGGAAGCCGCCATTTCCCGCCAGGACCGGGTGCGCGACCACGTCCAGGACGAAATCCGCCGCGGCATCATCCATATCGCCACCGACGGCGCCGAAATCGGCCAGATCAACGGACTGGCGGTGCTGCAGCTGGGCCGCTTCTCGTTCGGGCGGCCCAGCCGCATCACCGCCCGGGTCCGCTTCGGCAAGGGCGAGGTTGTCGACATCGAGCGCGAGGTCGCCCTGGGCGGACCGCTGCACGGCAAGGGGGTGATGATCCTGAGCGCCTTCCTGGCCGCCCGCTTCGGCGCCGACGGGCCGCTGTCCCTGGCCGCCAGTCTGGTGTTCGAACAATCCTATGGCGGCATCGAGGGGGATTCCGCCTCGTCCACGGAACTGTACGCCCTGCTGTCGGCCCTGGCCGAGCTGCCCATCCGCCAGGGACTGGCGGTGACCGGGTCGGTCGACCAGTTCGGCCGCGTCCAGGCCATCGGCGGCGTCAACGAAAAGATCGAGGGCTTCTTCGACCTGTGTGCCGCCCGCGGTCTGACCGGGGACCAGGGGGTGCTGATTCCGGCCACCAATGTCGAGCATCTGATGCTGCGCGCCGACGTGGTCGACGCCTGCCGCCGGGGCCGCTTCGCCGTCTGGCCCATCGAAACCGTCGATCAGGGCATCGCCCTGCTGACCGGGGTCGCGGCCGGCACGGCGCAGGCCGGGGGGCGCTATCCCGCCGGCAGCGTCAATGCCCGCGTCCAGGCCCGGCTGAAGGCCTTTCTGCGCCGGGCCGAGCAGATGCAGGGCAAGCCGGCGGCGGAAAAACGGTCCCGGCCCTGAGTCTGTTGCGCGGCGGCAACAGTGTGACTCGAAAGAATCGGTCGGGCCGTTCAGGGGCTTCCCTTTCGCAGGTGCGGGACTATATCTAGGGGTGTCTGTGATTGCGGTTCCCCACAAAGCCATGCGTTGCCTGATCGCCCTATGTCTCGTCACCCTGACTGCGCTGCCGGCCTTGGCCGGCGATGCGGCGCCGTCGCGGCCGCGTCTGGTGGGTGGGGGCATCGACCTGCTGCAGGCCGATTTCGCCCGCGGGGCGGGCGGGGGCGAGCGCCGGGCCGAGGTGTTCGGCTCCGGTCCGTTCAGCGCCGGCGGCGTGTCCGGGCCGGAACGGATGGCCCTGGGCGGCTATACCTCGTATCTGTTCGACGACGTCCGGCTGTCGTCGTCGCTGAAGGGCGGCGGGCCGTCTCAGGCCGCCGATTTCAGTGCCGCCGCTTCCGGCGCCTTCATGGGCATCGACGGCACCGTGGCGGTTCGGCTGGGCTATGAATGGGGCAATGCCGGATCGTTCAGTCCCAACCCGGCGCAGATGGGCGTCAATGCCTTCGACGGGTACCGGCCGGGCAGCGACCTGTCGCTGTCGCTGTCGCTGACCCACGATGTCACCCCCGGCTTCAGCTTCGGCGGGTTCGCCGCCGCCTCGCACGGGGATTCCGACGAGACCAAGGCCCAGTCCGGCTTCACCCTGGGTGCCGGCGTCGGCCTGAAGTTCTGATACGGAACCCGAATGAATCATCCGGGCTTCGTATAAGCCCTCGCCGGGCGGCCGCATCCGCGGCCTTGGCCGCGCCCAATGGGCGCCGGATACGAAGCCCGAATGAATCTCCGGGCTTCGTATGATCCCCGCCGGCGTCACGCCAGCGGTTCGCCCCGGGCCGCCCGATCCAGCAGCGCGATGGTGTTGTCGACGCCGTACAGCTTGATGAAGCTGCCCATGCGCGGCCCCTGGTCCTGTCCCAGCAGCACTTCATAGCAGGCCCTGAACCATGCCTTCAGTTCGGGGAAGCAGTCGCGCTTTCCGGTCTCGTAGACGGCGGCCTGGATATCCTCGGCGCTGGCGTCGGCGGCCAGGGACTGCAGGTGCCCGGCCAGGTCGCGGAAGGCCTGGGCTTCGTCGGCGGTGGCCATGCGGTAGGTCTTGGCCGGCTTGACGAAATCGCGGTAATAGGCCACGGCGCCGTCGACCAGACGGTCCAGGATGGGGGCGGTTTCCGGGCTGGCGCCGGGGGCGTAGCGGCGGATGAAGCCCCACAGCACCGCCTTGTCCTCGGAATTGCACACGCTGGCCAGGTTCAGCAGGATGCTGAAGGTCAGGTGCGAATCCTCGTGCGGGGGGCGGCCGTCGTGGATGTGCCAGGCCGGGCTGTCCAGGCGCTTGCCCGGCTCGTCGGCGGCGAACTTGCCGATATAGGTCAGCCAGTCGTCGACCGACCGGGGGATGACGTCGAAGTAAAGCCGCTTGGCCGCCTTGGGCTTCTGGTACATGAACAGCGCCAGGGATTCCTGGGGGGCGTATTTCAGCCAGTCCTCCACCGCCAGGCCGTTGCCCTTGGACTTGCTGATCTTCTGGCCCTGGTCGTCCAGGAACAGCTCGTAGGTCAGGTTCATCGGCGGCCTGCCGCCCAGGATGCGGCAGATCTTCGACGACAGCTCCAGCGACGGGATCAGGTCCTTGCCGCTCATTTCGTAATCGACGCCCAGGGCGGTCCAGCGCATGGCCCAGTCGGCCTTCCACTGCATCTTGCAGGCGCCGCCGGTCACCGGGGTCTCCACCTTCCGGCCGTCCTCGCGCTGATAGACGATGGTGCCGGCGGCGACGTTGCGTTCGATCACCGGCACCTGCAGGACGATCCCGGTCTCCGGGCACACCGGCAGGAACGGCGAATAGGTGCGGCGGCGTTCCTCGCCCAGGGTCGGCAGCACGACGTTGATGACTTCGTCGTAATGGGCCAGGACGCGCAGCAGGGCGTCGTCGAAGCGGCCCGAGCGGTACCAGTCGGTCGCCGACTGGAACTCGTATTCGAAGCCGAACGTGTCCAGGAAGCTGCGCAGCCGGGCGTTGTTGTGGTGGCCGAAGCTTTCATGGGTGCCGAACGGGTCGGGGATGCTGGTCAGCGGCTTGCCCAGATGCGGGCGGATCATGTCCTGGTTGGGGATGTTGTCGGGCACCTTGCGCAGGCCGTCCATGTCGTCGGAAAAGGCGAACAGGCGGCTGGGCATGTCGGGGGCGATGACCTTCAGGGCGTTTCTGACCATCGTGGTGCGCACCACTTCGCCGAAGGTGCCGATGTGCGGCAGTCCGGACGGGCCGTAGCCGGTCTCGAACAGGACATAGCCCTTGTCCGGCACGGTTCCCTTCAGGCGCTCGTCCAGCAGGGCGCGGGCTTCCTGGAACGGCCAGGCGGTGGACGTGCGGGCGAGCTGGGACAGGTCGGACATGGGCGGGTTCCTTTGGCGAAGACGCGAGACCCTAAGCTTGCCGCGCCGCAAGGTCAATGCGCAGCCTGATCCTTGGTGCTATGGTGCCGCCTTCGCTTGTCCTGACGGATCCGATCATGAGCCAATGTCCCTGCGGTCTGCCGCGTCCCTATGACGAATGTTGCGGTCCGGTCATCGCCGGCCGGCCGGCCGCCACCGCCGAAGCCCTGATGCGTTCGCGCTATGTCGCCTTCGTCCGTGGCGAGATGGCCCATCTGGAGGCCACCCTGGCACCCGAGAAGATGGACGAGTTCGACCGCGCCGAGGTCGAGGCCTCGGCCGCCGGGCTGTCCGGCCTGGGGCTCGATGTGCGCGCCACCGCCGGCGGCGGCGAGGAGGACGACGCCGGCACCGTCGAATACGTCGCCCGCTTCAAGGTCAAGGGGCAGCCGCATGCCCACCACGAACTGGCCAGCTTCCGGCGCGAGCAGGGCCGCTGGGTCTATGCCGACGGGCAGATGAACCCGAAATCGGCGCCGCGGCAGGCCGGCAAGGTCGGGCGCAACGATCCCTGTCCGTGCGGATCGGGCAAGAAATACAAGAAGTGCTGCGGGGGATAAGGTGGACCGGCATTTCCGCTGCACCGCCTGCGGCAAATGCTGCACCGGCCGGCTGGCCCTGACCGTGGCCGACGCCCTGGCCCATGCCGGGCTGTTTCCGCTGGCGGTGGCGTGGAGTCCCGTCCGGCCCGGCGCCCGGGCCTTCGAGGCGACCCGGCGGCTGGGGGTGACGCTGCCGCTGGGCGGGCGCAAGGGGCTGGCGGTGCGCGTCGCCCCGGTGGCCTTCATTCCGCCGTCGATGTCCTGCCCGGCCCTGGGGGCGGACGGGCTGTGCGGCATCCAGGAGACCAAGCCGCTGCGCTGCCGGGCCATGCCGTTCTTCGCCTGGCGCGACGAGGCCGATCAGGAGGCCTTGCTGCTGCCGCGGCCGGGCTGGCAGTGCGATGTGTCCGCGGCGGCGCCGCTGGTCTATGCCGGCAGGCATGTCCTGGACCGGGCCGATTTCGATGCCGAGCACGCCGCCATCCAGGCCGAGGCCCCGATCCTGCGCCGCTATGCCGAGCAGGTGCTGCCGCTCACCCCCGGCCTGGCCGACGGACTGCTGAAACTGGCGGCCAG
>CAJANN010000037.1 GCA_903941095.1 uncultured Rhodospirillaceae bacterium
CGGAGCGGCGGCGGCAACCGCGCCGGACCCGGCGCCGATGACGCCCAGCACGGCGCCGACCTCGACGGTGGCGCCGGCCGGAACGGTGATCTGGCCCAGCACGCCGGCGGCCGGGGCCGGCACTTCGACGGTGACCTTGTCGGTCTCAAGCTCGACCAGCGGCTCGTCGGCCCTGACGGCGTCGCCGACATTCTTGAACCACTTGGCGACAGTGGCCTCGGTCACGGATTCGCCCAGAGTGGGCACCTTGATTTCGGTGGTCATTTCTTTGGCTTCCCTCTGTTCTAGGCGTGCAGACGCGACAGCTTGCTGGCGCGGCGGAAGGGCTGCGGCAGGTTGGTGACGTCTCCCGACAGCGCCATGTCGCAAATCCAGCTCTGCTCGGCATTATGGGTCTTGTAGAGGCCGGTGGCCGGCGAAGCGGCAGCACGGCGACCGCAATAGACGGCACGCTTGGCCGTGATCTCCAGCTCTTCGCACAGATATTCGATGCGCCGGTCGACGAAGGTCCACGGCCCCATGTTGGCCGGCTCCTCCTGCACCCACACCAGTTCGGCGTCGGGATAGCGGGCCAGTTCCTTCTTGATGGCGTCCTTGGGCCACGGATAGAGCTGCTCGACGCGGACGATGGCGACGTCGTCGATGCCGCGCTTGGCCCGTTCCTCGAACAGGTCGTAATAGACCTTGCCCGAGCACAGGACGACACGGCGCACCTTGGCATCGGCGACCAGACGCTCGGTCTCGCCCAGGACGCGGTAGAAGCGGGTGCCGCCGCCCATCTCGTCCAGCTTGCTGACGCACAGCTTGTGCCGCAGCAGGCTCTTGGGGGTCATGATGACCAGGGGCTTCCTGAAATTGCGGTGAATCTGCCGGCGCAGCGCGTGGAAGTAGTTGGCCGGGGTGGTGATGTTGCACACCGACCAATTGTCTTCCGCCGACAGCTGCAGATAGCGTTCCCAGCGGGCCGAGGAATGCTCCGGCCCCTGGCCTTCATAGCCGTGCGGCAGCAGCATCACCAGGCCCGACATGCGCAGCCACTTGGATTCGCCGGAATTGATGAACTGGTCGATGATCACCTGGGCGCCGTTGGCGAAGTCGCCGAACTGGCCTTCCCACAGGGTCAGGCCGTTGGGCTCGGTCAGCGAGAAGCCGTATTCGAAGCCCAGAACCGCCTCTTCCGACAGCGGGCTGTCGATCACCTCGAAATGGGCCTGGTTGCCCGGCCGCAGCCGGTTCAGGGGCTCGAAGCGGGATTCGTTCTCCTGATCGGTCAGGCGGCAGTGACGCTGCGAGAAGGTGCCGCGTCCGCAATCCTGGCCGGACAGGCGGACCGGATGGTTCTCGGTCAGCAGGGTGCCGAAGGCCAGGGCTTCCGCCGTCGCCCAGTCGATTCCCAGTCCGGTGTCCATCATCTCCTTCTTGGACTGGAGCTGACGGACGATCTTGCGGTTGACGTTGAAGCCCTCGGGGATCTCGGCCAGCTTGTGGCCCAGTTCCTTCAGGGTCTCGACGGCGACGCCGGTCTTGTCCTCGCGGTATTCTTCCTCGTCGGTCTGCTGGACCATGCCCAGCCACTTGCCTTCCAGCATGTCGGCCTTGTTGGGCTTGAAGGCCTTGGCGGCTTCATAGTCCTTTTCCAGCAGCTCCTGGAAGCCGGTGACCAGATTGTTGGCCTCGTCCTCGGTCAGCGTGCCCTCGGCCACCAGCTGGCGGGCATAGACGGCCCGGGTGGTGGGGTGGCTGGCGATCTTGCGGTACATCAGCGGCTGGGTGAAGGCCGGCTCGTCCGACTCGTTATGGCCGTGGCGGCGATAGCAGATCATGTCCAGCACGACGTCGGTCTGGAATTCCTGGCGGAATTCCGTGGCGATCCGGGCGACGTGAACCACCGATTCCGGGTCGTCGGCGTTGACGTGCAGGATCGGAGCCTGGACGCCCTTGGCGATGTCCGACGAATAGGGACCCGACCGCGAATATTGCGGGCTGGTGGTGAAGCCGATCTGGTTGTTGACGATGATGTGGATGGTGCCGCCGGTGGTGTAGCCCTTCAGCTGCGACAGCAGCATGGTTTCCGGAACCACGCCCTGGCCGGCGAAGGCGGCGTCGCCGTGCAGCAGCACGCCCATGACCTTCTTGCGTTCGGCGTCGTTCTTCTGCTGCTGCTTGGCGCGCACGCGGCCGACCACCACGGGGTCGACCACTTCCAGGTGGCTGGGATTGGCCTGCAGGCTGAGATGGACGACGTTGCCGTCGAAATCGCGGTCCGACGACGTGCCCAGATGGTACTTCACGTCGCCCGAGCCCTGGACGTCGGACGGGTTGGCCGGGTTGCCCTGGAACTCCGAGAAGATGGCCTGGTAGGGCTTCTTCATGAAGTTGGCCAGAACGTTGAGGCGGCCGCGGTGGGCCATGCCCAGCACCACTTCCTCGACGCCCAGCTGGCCGCCGCGCTTGACGATCTGTTCCAGCGCCGGAATGACCGATTCCCCGCCTTCCAGGCCGAACCGCTTGGTGCCGGTATATTTCAGCTGCAGGAACCGCTCGAAGCCCTCGGCCTCGACCAGACGCTCCAGGATGGCCTTCTTGCCGCGGGGGGTGAAGTCGGTGTGGTTGCGCACGCTTTCGATGCGCTTCTGCAGCCAGGCCTTCTGGTCGGGGTCCTGGATATGCATGAACTCGACGCCGATCTTGCCGCAATAGGTGGCGCGCACGATCTGGACGATCTGGCGCAGCGTCGCGGTCTCCAGACCCAGCACGTTATCCAGGAAGATCGGCCGGTCGAGGTCGGCATCGGTGAAGCCGTAGGACCTGTAATCCAACTCGGGATGCGGCTCGCGGGCGGCGATGCCCAGCGGGTCGAGGTCGGCTTCCAGGTGGCCGCGGACGCGGTAGACGCGGATCATCATCAGCGCGCGCACCGAATCGATCACCGCCTGACGGATTTCGGCCTGGCTGGGCGCGGCGGCCGGCGCCGCGGCGCCCTTGGCATCCTTGCCGCCCTTCTTCGCGGCGGCCACGGCGGCGGCCGCGGCTTCCGGATCGATGGCGCCGATGATCTTGACGTCGCGTCTGGCGGCGTCGGTTCCCTTGAAGTCGCGGGTGACGGCGCCGCTGTCGTCCTTCAGGTCCTGAAAGAACCGAAGCCACGACGGATCGACCGCAGACGGGTCCTCCGCGTAGCGGGCATACAACTCGGCAAGGAAAACGGCGTTGCCGCCGGACAGGAAAGACGTTTCGTCGGACTGCTTCGTCATGCGGGCTGACGCGGGTTGGTCCCGCATCCCTTTCATGGTTCAGGAGACACGAGGGGGCGGCGCCGCCGGGCGCCGTTGGACGCCACGGCGCAAAAAACCTGCAAGAAAACGCGGCCCGGTGCCCCGGCGGTGCACCGGGCCGCTCAGAGCCTTAGCCCTTCAGCACCTTCAACATGGTCGAACCCAGCGCCGCCGGGGAATCGGCAACGGCGATTCCCGCCGAACGCATGGCTTCGATCTTGAAGTCGGCGGTGTCGTTGCCGCCCGAAATCACGGCGCCGGCATGACCCATGCGGCGTCCGGGCGGGGCGGTCCGGCCGGCGATGAAACCGACCACCGGCTTCTTGATCTTCGACGCCTTCAGGAACTCGGCGCCCTGGACCTCGGCGTCGCCGCCGATTTCACCGATCATGATGATCGCCTGGGTCTCGGGATCGCCCAGGAACATGTCCAGGCAATCGACGAAGTTGGTGCCGTTGATCGGGTCGCCACCGATGCCGATGCAGGTGGTCTGGCCCAGGCCGGTGGCCGTGGTCTGCGCCACCGCCTCGTAGGTCAGGGTGCCCGACCGCGACACGATGCCGATCTTGCCGCGCTGGTGGATGTGACCGGGCATGATGCCGATCTTGCATTCGCCGGGGGTGATGACGCCGGGGCAGTTCGGGCCGACCAGACGGGTCTTCGAGCCCACCAGGGCACGCTTGACCGCCAGCATGTCGGCGACCGGAATGCCTTCGGTGATGCACACCGCCAGCTCCAGTTCGGCGTCGATGGCCTCAAGGATGGCGTCGGCGGCGAACGGCGGCGGGACATAGATCACGCTGGCGTTGCAGCCGGTCCTGGCCTTGGCCTCGGCGACGGTGTCGAACACCGGCAGGTCCAGGTGCTTGGTGCCGCCCTTGCCGGGGGTGACGCCGCCGACCATCTTGGTGCCGTAGGCGATCGCCTGTTCGGAATGGAAGGTGCCCTGGGCTCCGGTGAAGCCCTGGCAGATCACCTTGGTGTCCTTGCTAACGAGAACGGCCATCTTATGCAGCCTCCTTCACGGCCTTGACCACCTTTTCGGCGGCATCGGCGAGGTTGTCGGCGGCAATGATCGGCAGGCCGCTCTGAGCCATGATCTTCTTGCCCAGCTCCACGTTGGTGCCTTCCAGGCGAACCACCAGCGGAACGTTGAGCGACACTTCACGGGCAGCGGCGACGACGCCTTCGGCGATGACGTCGCAGCGCATGATGCCGCCGAAGATGTTGACCAGGATGCCTTCGACGTTGGCGTCGGACAGGATCAGCTTGAACGCGGTGGTGACGCGCTCCTTGGTGGCGCCGCCGCCGACATCCAGGAAGTTGGCCGGCTCGCCGCCGTACAGCTTGATGATGTCCATCGTGGCCATCGCCAGACCGGCGCCGTTGACCATGCAGCCGATCGAGCCGTCCAGCTTGATGTAGTTCAGGCTGTGGCGGGCGGCTTCAAGCTCCGCCGGATCTTCTTCCGACTCGTCGCGCAGCTCTTCGATGTCCTTGTGACGGAACAGCGCGTTGTCGTCGAAATTGACCTTGGCATCCAGGGCGATCAGCTGATCGTCGCCGGTGACCACCAGCGGGTTGATCTCGACCACCGAGCAATCCAGGTCCACGAACGCCTTGTACATGGCGGCCATGAACTTGACGGCGGCGCCGACCTGCTTGCCGGTCAGGCCCAGCCCGAAGGCCAGCTGGCGGCCATGATACTGCTGGAAGCCCTGCACCGGATCGATGGCGGCCTTCAGGATCTTCTCGGGGCTCTTGTGGGCGACCTCTTCGATCTCCATGCCGCCCTCGGTCGAGGCCATGATGGTGATGCGCGAGGTGCCGCGGTCGATCAGCATGCCCAGATACAGTTCGCGACGGATGTCGCAGCCCTGCTCGATGTAGACGCGCTTGACTTCCTTGCCGGCGGGGCCGGTCTGCTTGGTGACCAGCACCTTGCCCAGCATGGCGTCGGCGGCGTTGCCGACATCCTCGACGGACTTGACGACGCGCACGCCGCCCTTGCCCGAGCTGTCGCCGACGAAGGTGCCCTTGCCGCGGCCGCCGGCGTGGATCTGGGACTTCACGACCCAGACCGGGCCACCCAGATCCTTGGCGACCTGCACCGCCTCGTCTGGGGTGTAGGCGACGCCGCCCTTGAGCACGGCGACGCCGTACTTGGAAAGCAGCTGCTTGCCTTGATACTCGTGGATATTCATAGGGGGTTCGCTCCCTTGATCTCTGGGAATTAGATGCCCATCAGGCCCTTGGCGGTCTTGACCAGACCGCGGACGGCGTCGGCGGACTTGTTGAAGCCGGCCTGCTCTTCCGCGTTCAGCTCGATCTCGACCACGCGCTCGACGCCACCGGCGCCGATCACCACCGGCACGCCGACGAACACGTCGTCCGGCTGGCCATAGGTGCCGGCCTTGACCTGAACGGCGCAGGGCATGACCCGCTTCTTGTCCTTCAGATAGGCTTCGGCCATCGCGATGCCCGAGGCGGCCGGAGCATAGAAGGCCGAGCCGGTCTTCAGCAGGTTGACGATCTCGGCGCCGCCGTCACGGGTGCGCTGAATGATCTGGTCCAGCTTTTCCTGGGTGGTCCAGCCCATCTTGACCATGTCCGGCAGCGGAATGCCGGCAACGGTGGAATAACGGGCCAGCGGAACCATCGTGTCGCCGTGGCCGCCCAGCACGAAGGCGGTGACGTCTTCCACCGAGACGTTGAACTCTTCCGCCAGGAAGGTGCGGAAGCGGGCGGAATCCAGAACGCCGGCCATGCCGCAGATCATGTTGGCGGGAACGCCCGAGAAATGCTGCAGCGCCCACACCATCACGTCCAGCGGATTGGTGATGCAGACGATGAAGGCGTTCGGGCAGTTTTCCTTGATGCCCTTACCGACGGATTCCATGACCTTCAGGTTGATGCCGACCAGGTCGTCGCGGCTCATGCCGGGCTTCCTGGGCACGCCGGCGGTGACGATGACGACGTCCGATCCGGCGATGGCCGAATAGTCGTTGGCGCCGGAATAGGAACAGTTAACGCCCTCGACCGGAGTCGACTGCAGGATGTCCAGGGCCTTGCCCTGGGGGACGCCTTCGGCGATATCGAACATCACCACATCGCCCAGCTCCTTCAAGCCGATGAGATGGGCGAGCGTGCCGCCGATATTGCCGGAGCCGACGAGAGCGATCTTCTTGCGTGCCATGAATTGTTTCCCTCGAACTGGGGTTCGGAGTTCTGGTCGAACGGGTGGGCCACGACAAAACGCGGCGCGCGCCTCGGGTGGCTTTGGTAACCCGATTCGCGCCCCAGAGCAAGGGGGTTGCCGCGTCCGCGGCAACATTATCAAATGCTGATATTGCCTGTTTTTTATCGGCTTGGCGGCCGCAACCGAGGTATTTCGCCCTAACCCTTTGGACTTGTTCGAAATTACCCTACCCGGGGCTGGTTTGGACCTGCCCGAAAGGGTTGGTGCGGCTTTTGGCGCCGTCCGGGCCGAGTGGTGGGGGAGCTACCCCCACCAGCGGCCCCTGCGGGGGCAGCCCCGCATCGCCGTCCGGACCCTGCGGGGGGTCAGCCCCGCAGCACCCCTCCGGTCGCCTTGACCACCGCGTCGACGATCTTGCGGCCCACCGCTTCGATCTCTTCGTCGGTCAGGGTCTTTTCCGTCGGCCGCAAGGTCGCCGACACCGCCAGCGACTTCTTGCCCTCACCGACATTCGGCCCCTCGTACAGGTCGAAGACCGACACGTCGGCGACCAGGGCCTTGTCCGCCCCCCTGGCGGCACGCAGCACGGCGTCGGCCGGCACGCCGGCATCCAGCACGAAGGCGAAATCGCGCTCCAGCGGCTGGAAGGCCGACGCCTTCAGCAGCGGCTTGGCCTTGGTCGCCCGGGCCTTGACCGGCGGCAGGCCGTCCAGGAACAGCTCGAACGCCACCACCGGCCCCTTGACGTCCAGGCGCGGCAGGATGCCGGGATGGACTTCGCCGAAGAAGGCCACCGCCTTGTTGCCCAGCTTCAGGGTTCCCGAGCGGCCGGGGTGGTACCAGGACGGGGCCTCGGCCGCCACCTGGAACGAGTCGGGATTGCCGCCGGCCGCGGCGATGGCGGCCAGCAGGTCGGCCTTGGCGTCGAACAGGTCGACGGCCCGGCTTTTTTCCGACCAGTGGCGCGGCACGGCACGGCCGGCCCGCACGCCGCCGGCCACCGGGCGCTGCTGGCCGGGCTGCGGACCGTCGAACTGCGGCCCGATCTCGAACAGGGCGACATCCTTGAAGCCGCGGTCGAGGTTGCGGCCGACGGCGGCGACCAGATTGGGCAGCAGCGACGGGCGCATGCAGTCCAGATCGGCGGAAATCGGGTTGGCCAGATGCATCTCGGGGGCGCCGCCGCCGAACATCCGGGCCTGGGCCGAGGCCAGGAACGACCACGTCACCGTCTCGACCATGCCGCGGCTGGCCAGATGGCGGCGGACGAACGAGGCCCGGCGCTGCGCCGGGGTCAGCACCGGCTTCGGGGTGGACGGCCGCGGCAGCGGCACCTCGGGCAGCAGGTCGAAGCCGTTGACGCGGATCACCTCTTCCACCAGATCGTGCTCGGCGGTGATGTCGCCGCGCCACGACGGCGGCACCACCAGCAACCCGTCGGCGTGCTCGGCGACGGTGCAGCCCAGACCGCGCAGGATATCCTCCTGCCGGCGCCGGTCCACATCGATGCCGCCCAGCCCGGCGACGCGTTCGGGGCGCAGGACGATGGAATTGCGCCAGTCCGGCTCGGCGCCGGCGACGATCACCTCGGACGCCTCGCCGCCGCACAATTGCAGGATCAGCCGGGTGGCGATCTCGGTGGCATCCCGCAGGAAGGCCGGATCGATGCCGCGCTCGAAGCGGAAGCGGGCGTCGGACAGGATGTCCAGCCGGCGGCCGGTGGCGGCGGTGCGGATGGGATCGAAAGCGGCGGTTTCCAGGAACACGTCGGTGGTGGCCCCGGTGCAGCCGGAATGCTCGCCGCCCATGATGCCGGCCAAGGCCTCGGGACCGGCTTCGTCGGCGATGACCGTCATCGACGGGTCCAGGGCATAGGTCTTGCCGTTGAGCGCCGCCAGGGTCTCGCCCTCGCGGGCCAGACGGGCGCGGATGTCGCCCCGGACCTTGGCGGCGTCGAAGACGTGCAGCGGCCGGGCCAGGTCGTAGGTCACGTAGTTGGTGATGTCCACCAGCGCGGATATGGGGCGCAGGCCGATGGCGGTCAGCCGGTCCTTGAGCCAGGCCGGGCTGTCGCCGTTGCGGACGCCGCGGATCATGCGGCCGACGAACATCGGGCAGGCCGAGGCGTCCTCGGGACGGAATTCCAGCCGGACCCCGACGGGCGACGGGAACGTGCCCTTGACCGGACTGACGTCCAGCGGCTTCAGGGTGCCCAGGCCCGACGCGGCCAGGTCGCGGGCGATGCCGCGCACGCCCAGGCAATCGGCGCGGTTGGGAGTGATGGACACCTCGATCATCGGATCGAAGCTCATGACGTCCAGCAGGCGGGCGCCGACGGGGGTGTCGGCGGCCAGCTCGGCGATGCCGTCATGGTCCTCGCCCAGCTTCAGCTCGCGCCACGAGCACATCATCCCCTGGCTTTCGACGCCGCGGACATTGCCCTTCTTCAGGGCCTCGCCGCTGACCGGGATGAAGGTGCCGGGCTGGGCCAGGATGACCTTGAGACCGGCCCGCGCATTGGGGGCGCCGCACACCACCTGGATGACGGCGCTGCCGGTGTCGACCTTGCACACCCGCAGGCGGTCGGCGTCGGGGTGCTTCCCGGCCTCCAGCACATGGCCGACGACGAAGCCGCCCAGGTCCCGGGACGGGTCCTCGACGCCTTCGACCTCCAGGCCCAGCATGGTCAGGCGGGCCTCGATCTCCGACAGCGGAGCGGTGGTATCGAGATGGTCCTTCAACCAGGACAGGGTGAATTTCATCGGGTCAGCCCTCCGGACAGCGTGGGCACATCAAGGGGCGCGAAGCCGTAATGCTTCAGCCAGCGCAGATCGGAATCGAAGAAGGTCCGCAGGTCGGGAATGCCGTATTTCAGCATGGCGACACGCTCGACCCCCATGCCGAAGGCGAAGCCCTGATACTCGTCGGGATCGATGTTGCAGGCTCGCAGGACGTTGGGATGGACCATGCCGCAGCCCAGAATCTCCAGCCAGCCGGCCCCGTTGCCGATTTTCAGCTCGCCGCCTTCCCGCGAACAGCCGATATCGACCTCGGCCGACGGCTCGGTGAAGGGGAAGAAGCTGGGGCGGAAGCGCACCGGCACCTCGTCGACCTCGAAGAAGGTGCGGACGAACTCGGCCAGGACACCCTTGAGATGGCCCATGTGGGTCGACTTGTCGATGACCAGCCCCTCGATCTGATGGAACATCGGGGTGTGGGTCATGTCGGAATCGCAGCGATAGGTGCGGCCCGGCGCGATGATGCGGATCGGCGGCTGCTTGGACAGCATGGTGCGGATCTGCACCGGGCTGGTGTGGGTGCGCAGAAGGTGGCGCGAGCCGTCTTCCTGCTCGCCGAAATAAAAGGTGTCGTGCATCTGCCGGGCCGGATGCTCGGCGGGGATGTTCAGCGCGGTGAAATTGTGGAAGTCGTCCTCGATATCGGGACCTTCGGCGATGTCGAAGCCCATGTTGGCGAAGATGGCGGCCATCTCGTCCATCACCTGGGCGATGGGGTGGACACGCCCCAGGCTGGGGTCGGGCCGCACCGGAAGCGTGACGTCGACGCGTTCGCGGGCCAGCCGGGCATCCAGGGCGGCGGCCTCCAGCACGCCCTTGCGGGCGGCGATGGCCTCGGCCACCTGATCCTTGACCACGTTCAGGGCGGCGCCGGCCGCCTTGCGGGCCTCGGGCTCCATCTTGCCCAGGGTGGCCATCAGGGCGGAAATGCTGCCTTTCTTGCCCAGGGCGGCGACGCGGGCGGCTTCCAGCGCCTCGGTGTCGGCGGCCGCCTCGACCGCGGCCAGCGCCTCGGCGCGAATTCTGTCCAGATCTTCCATCGATCATCCCCATGAAACACGAAAAGGGCCGCCCGTCTTGGGCAGCCCCCTCCGTAACAATACCCGGTTTTGGACCAAGCCTTACTGGAGGGCCGCCTGGGCCTTCTGGACCAGCGACTTGAAGGCCTCGGGCTCGCGGGCGGCGATGTCGGCCAGAACCTTGCGGTCCAGGGCGATGCCGGCCTTCTTCAGCCCGTCCATGAAGCGGGAATAGGGCAGCCCATGCTGACGGGTGCCGGCGTTGATGCGCTGGATCCACAGGGCGCGGAAATTGCGCTTCTTGGCCCGACGGTCGCGATAGGCATAGCGCAGCGCCTTCTCCACCTTTTCGATGGCCACCCGGAAACAGGTGGAGGCACGGCCGCGATAGCCCTTGGCCAGCTTCAAAATCTTCTTGTGACGGGCGGACGTGGTCACGCCCCGCTTGACGCGCGCCATTTACTTCTCTCCGTACGGCAGGTAGTAGGTCTTGACCTTGTCGGCATCACCCTTGAACAGGATGAACGTGCCGCGGGCCTGACGCTTCATGTCCTGGGGCTTGGCCGACAGGCAGTGACGCTTGTTGGCGGCGGCGGCCTTGACCTTGCCGGTGCCGGTGAGCTTGAACCGCTTCTTGGCGGAGCTCTTGGTCTTCATCTTGGGCATTTCGCGATCCTTGCGACAGATGGTGATCGTAGTTCCGAGGCGGCGGGGCATGCCCTTGTTCAGGCCCGCGCTCGCCCGAAGGGTGACGCTTATAGCGGCATGAGGGGCGGAATGCAAGACCCCCACTCTTTTCTTGCCTCGGCTTCCGTTTCCGCCTATTGTCGGCCCCTAGACACATTCTTGCCTCATCTCCAAGAGGCGTCGTCAGGCCGGAGGGGATGATCGTAAGGGTGGGCCATTGGCCCACTTTTTTTGTTTTTTGGACCCTGGATTGGACCGATGGACCTGGAAAGCCGCCTGCAAGACCTGATCACCGCCCCGCTGGAAGCAATGGGGTACGAGCTGGTTCGCGTGCAGTTCCAGGGCAAGACCCACCCGACGCTGCAGATCATGGCCGAGCGGGCCGACGGGGCCGGCATGACCGTCGACGATTGCGCCGAGATCTCGCGCTCGCTGTCGGCCCTGCTGGACGTCGAAGACCCCATCCAGGGCGGCTATGTCCTGGAAGTCAGCTCGCCGGGCATCGACCGGCCGCTGACCCGGCCCAAGGATTTCCAGGCCTGGGCCGGCTTCGAGGCCAAACTGGAAACCCTGGTGGCCGTCGATGGCCGCAAACGGTTCCGCGGGCGGCTGCTGGGACTGGAACAGGATTCCGTGCGCATCGCCCTGGACACCGGCGAGGCCCTGGTGCCCCTGGCCGATATGAAAAGCGCCAAGCTGGTGCTGACCGACGAACTGATTGACGCCGTGACCCAAGGTTAGGCTTAGACAAGGGATACAGACGAGCAATGGAACGTATCGCAGCCCTGCCCCGCCCCGAATTGCTGCAGGTCGCCGACGCGGTGGCCCGCGACAAGGGCATCGACCGCGACGAAGTGCTGGAAGCGATGGAGCAGGCCATTCAGAAGGCCGGCCGTTCGAAGTACGGCCACGAACACGACATCCGCGCCCACATCGACCGCAAGTCCGGCGAGATCCTGCTGGCCCGCTACATCGAAGTGGTGGAAGAGGTCGTCGAGAACGAGGCCACCCAGCTGCCGCTGGCCCGCGCCCTGAGGAAGAAGCCGGACGCCCAGGTCGGCGACTTCCTGGTCGACCCGCTGCCGCCCATCGATTTCGGCCGCATCGCCGCCCAGACCGCCAAGCAGGTCATCGTCCAGAAAGTGCGCGACGCCGAACGCCAGCGCCAGTTCAACGAATACAAGGACCGTGTCGGCGAGATCTCCAACGGTCTGGTCAAGCGCGTCGAGTTCGGCAACGTCATCATCGACCTGGGCCGGGCCGAGGGACTGCTGCGCCGCGACGAGCTGATCCCGCGCGAAACCTTCCGCACCGGCGACCGCGTGCGGGCCTACATCTACGACGTCCGCCAGGAACAGCGCGGCCCGCAGATATTCCTGTCGCGCACCCACCCGACCTTCATGGCCAAGCTGTTCGCCCAGGAAGTGCCGGAAATCTATGACGGCATCATCGAAATCCGCGCCGTCGCCCGCGACCCGGGTTCGCGCGCCAAGATCGCGGTGATCAGCCACGATTCCTCCATCGACCCGGTCGGCGCCTGCGTCGGCATGCGCGGCAGCCGCGTGCAGGCGGTGGTCGCCGAACTGCAGGGCGAGAAGATCGACATCATTCCGTGGTCGGGAGAATACGCCACCTTCGTGGTCAACGCCCTGGCCCCGGCCGAGGTCAGCAAGGTGGTGCTGGACGACGAATCCCACACGATGGAAGTGGTGGTCCCCGACGACCAGCTGTCCCTGGCCATCGGCCGCCGCGGCCAGAACGTCCGCCTGGCCAGCC
>CAJANN010000038.1 GCA_903941095.1 uncultured Rhodospirillaceae bacterium
ATCCCCATGTCGGCGCACCGCGCCTGCTGGATTCACTCCTCGAACCACGGGCTTTCCTTGAAATCGCCTTGCTGCCGGCATCGCTGCCCCTGTTGCTGCAGGCACCCGCTGGTGACGGCCATCCGGTGCTGCTGTTGCCGGGCTTTCTTGCTGACGAGAAATCACTGATTGCGCTGAAGACCTTTCTCACTCGCAAAGGCTACGATGTGCAAACTTGGGGGCTCGGGCGCAACGTCGGCTTCCAGAGCAAATACGTCAAGGCCCTGCCACAAAAAATTCGTCACCTGCACCATAAAACCGGGCGCAAGGTCAGCCTGATCGGCTGGAGTCTCGGCGGCGTATTCTCGATGCTCTGTGCCCACGAAGCGACGGAATGCGTGCGTTCCGTCATCACCCTGGGCAGCCCCATCAGCGTTGATCAAAAGGGCAGCCAGTCGCCCTCGATGATGCAGGCGATCTACCGCCTGGTCGCGCATCCGCTGGGCTCCGCCGCGCACGTCATGCAGCCACGGGTAAAGCATCTGCGCGAACGCAAGCCCTTGCCGATCCCGGTGAGTTGTCTGTATTCGCTGGGCGATGGCGTGGTACCACCACAAGAAGCCACGATCGACGGCGATCCGACACTGCACGAGAACATTCGCGTCCCCGGCAGCCACCTCGGCCTGGGCTTCAACGGACTCGTACTGGCCATCGTTGCCGACCGTCTGGCGCAGCCCGAAGACAACTGGCAGCCCTTTCACCCCACCGGTATGCTGCGTCGCGTCTATAACACCATCATCCGCAGCGATAACCTCCATTCCGCAGAGACGACGCCATGAGCGACGAAGCGCGCAAACTCAGCCAGGTGAGGCAACTGAGCCAACAGGATGCGGTGTTTCTTTATTCCGACAACGCCCACGCCAACGCCAACATCACCCTGTTGCACATCTACGACCAATCCACTGCACCGGGCGGCGTGGTCCGCTTCAAGAGCATCCTCAAGCATATCGAGAACCGTCTCGATCGCCTACCCCTGCTGCGCCAGAAGCTTTGCCGCGTGCCACTCGGGCTTGACCGTCCCTATTGGGTTGATGATGAGGATTTCACTCTCGAATACCACGTCCGCCACATCGCTCTGCCCAAGCCCGGCGACTGGCGCCAGTTCTGCATCCAGGCCTCACGCATCCACGCCCGGCCGCTGGACCGCCATCGGCCACTGTGGGAAATGTATGTCATCGAAGGGCTGGATGCCTTCCTCGACCTGCCCGCCAGCAGCTTTGCCGTGCTGTTCAAGATCCATCACGCGGTGATTGATGTCGAACGCGGCAATGAAATCACCGCGCTGTTGCATGACATCGATCAGGTACCGCCGGCACCGGACGTACCCGAACCCTGGTTCCCCGAGGCGCCGCCCGGCGACACCGTGCTATTGGCGCGTGCCGCGCTGCGCACCCTGCTCTTTCCACTACGCCGCATCCCGGCCCTGGCGCGTACCGTGTCCAGCGTCGTCCCTGCCGTCTTCGAGCGTCTGCGCGAAGCGGTCAAACACCCGGAACAAGCCGTCATCACCCGCTTCAACACCGTCGTCTCGCCGCATCGGGTGTTCGCAACCCGGCGTTTCCGCCTCGATGAGTGCAAGACCATCCGCAGCCTAGTGCCTGACGCCACCGTCAACGACGTTGTGTTGGCCGTGTGTGGCGGTGGGTTGCGGCGTTACCTCGATCTGCAGGGCGAACTACCCGAGGGTAGTCTCACCGCCACCGCGCCGATCGGTATCCGTGGCAAGGGCAAGCAGGACTTTACGCTGCTCCGGGTCC